>NZ_JBIAUR010000017.1:0-264894 GCF_042893105.1 Streptomyces sp. NPDC001663
CAGGGAGCGGTCCGCACCCGTGGAAGTGCGCCCCGGGCAGACGCCCGCGCACTCCCAGCCGCTGATCCCGTACACCACGACGAGGGACACCATCGGACGGCAGCGCACGTTGCGTTGAAGACGCAGGTAGATCCGTTGATGAAGCCACTCACCTCACGTCCCGGTCAGACCGTCCAAGCTCGCGCAGTGCCCACCACTCCGCGGCACTTGGCCGCCGTTGCTGCCAGTAGGGGTGGAAGAACAGCCGATCCGACAGTCGGTACAAGCGCCGGCGCAGCTCGGTACGGCCGGGCTGCTCCGCAAGCTGCCGGTAGGTGGCGCTCCACTCCTGCTGCGCCCGGGCGAGGTCGGCGGGAAACGATCGCATGCTCAAATTCAAGCACGTGTTCGATTTACGAGTCCATCGAGGCGGAGGAGCTCGGCTGTGGTGTTGTGACTTAGTGCTTCAGTTGGACGCTCTGGTGCTCAGGGTTGTTGATCAACGCCTGGCGGCGCTCAGCCCTCGTCGGATCGCCACAACCAGCGGAGGGCATCGGGGAGCAGGACGCCGCCGTGGTTGGGGCTGTGGCCGCCGTCGCCCAGGACCAGGCGGAAGTCGTAGCCGGCTTCCGCGAGCGCGGCCGCGACGCGCAGGTTGTTGGCGAGCCAGTTCCACTCGGGCTCGTTCCAGTGCAGGTCGCGATGGCCCGCTTGGAGGAAGATGCGCAGTGGCTTGCTGGGGGTGTGGGGAATGAGGTCGGGGTAGGGGTTGCCGCCGGGCATCTGCGTGAAGCTGGACAGGAACGCGGTGACCCGGCGGAACTTGTCGGGGCGCAGCCAGGCCGCGGTGAAGGCGCAGTTTCCGCCGCTGCTGCCACCGCAGATGCCCCACTGATCGGGGTCCTCGGCGATCGAGTAGTGCCTGCTGACCTCAGGGATGATCTCGTTCAGGAGGAAGCTGGCGTACCGATCGTCGAACGCGTCGTACTCGGTGTTGCGGTTCTTCGGATCCTCGGCGTCGGGGAAGATGCCGGGGTCGACGAACACCCCGATGGTGACCGGGATGTCCCCCCGGTGCATGAGGTTGTCCAGGACGATCGCGCCGCGGACCTCACCCGCGGGGTCGAGGTACCACCATCCGTCCTGGAACACCATGAGCGACGCTGGTTCGGCAGGGTTGTAACTCGCCGGTACGTGGACCCAGAACTTGCGGGACGTGCCGGGGTAGATCGCGCTGTCGTTCCAGTCGAACTCGATCGTCTCGCCAGAGGGCACGCCGGGCTGTGCAGCAGAGTCGGGGCCGTGGGCGTAGCGAACGTCCGACTGGTGAATCGGAAGCGGCTGGTAGGGCACCTCGATCGTCACGCGGGCCAACCTAGGACGGATCGGGACCTGCCTCAAAGGGGTTTAGGGTCCGTCGCCCGGCGAGCTTGTTGCTTCGTCGCTCCGCAGACCGTGGCCGCCTCAGGCGAAGTCTGCTGCTGTGATGCCGTCGGGATGTCCGGACGGCCACTCCACCAACTCGATCCGGTAACCATCCGGGTCGGTGAGCCACGACGTCTTCGGGCCGTGAGGGCCGCCCGGGTACTGGAGGGGTTCGGGCCTCAGGCCGGCTTCGGTCAGCGTCTCCATGGTGGTGGCAAGCCTCTCCACCTGGATCGCGAGGTGGTCGAAACCGCTGCCCACGTCCACCGGTCCGTCGCCGGGGCGGTGGACCAGTTCGAGCGAGGCCGCCGGTTCGTCGGGGAACTTGAGGATCACGAGGCGAGCCCCGTCACCGGCCTCGACCCTGCCCAGTTCGGCGTAGCCCAAAGCGGCGTAGAAACCGAGCGAGCGGTCCAGGTCGGTGACGCGGTAGCCGACGAAGAGCGTCTTCACGCGGCCTCCTCGGGTCGATGCACCCGGTAGCGGAGATGCGTGACGTCTCGGTCCTCGAGCCGTCGGACGAGGTCGAGTTCGATGTGATCGCTACCCAGGTGGTCGAACAGCCGTCGACCGTCCCCGAGGAGGACCGGAACCAGGTGGATCTCCATCTCGTCCACCTGTCCGGCTCGGAGAAGTGCTTGGGCCGCCCCCGCTCCATGGACCATGACCGGCCGGTCCCCCGCGGCTGCGCGAGCCTGACGGGCGCAGTCCTCGACATCGGTGACGAAACGCGCGTGGCCGGGTGGCACGTCCCCGTCATCCACCTGGTGGGTGAGGACGAAGATCGGCACGCCGTCGTGGTGATCGCCCTGCCAGCGCCCGGCGAGTTCGAAAGTCCGACGGCCGGAGATCACCGCTCCGGTCGCCAGCGCTTCGCGGTAGACCTGGCCACTCGGACCGTCGGACTCCCGGTCGTCGAGCCAGTTGAAGAGCCGTCCACCGTCACGTCCGAGCTCCTGCCCTGGCCGATCGTCCGGTCCGGCGATATAGCCATCGAGCGACATCGACATGTACAGCCGAATCGGGTTGTTCATCCTGGCCATCTCTCCTCCGTGACACCGGGATCCGGCGTTTCCTGATCCGCCGACAGGGCGGGCTTGTCACAACGAAGACTTCAGGCAACCGGCAAACTCATCGGTCCGACGCGCCGACCTGCCTGCTGCCGGGCTGAGGAGGCAGGAGTCACGCCCCGTGGATCAAAAGCGGTCGTTCAGGCCGCGTGACTCTCGGAGCGTCCGACGAAGTGGCCGCGCTCGAAGCGGGCTCCGGCACGGACCAGGGCGACGAGGTGGGGTGCGTTCACGGCCCGCCACCGCTGCTGGGCGGACTCGACGAGCCTGAAGCCCATGGCCGGGGCGGCGGCCACGCGACGGCGCCCCGGGGGACCTTGGTACGCAGCCGGACAGTGGCGAAGGTCGACTCAATCGGGTTCGTGGTGCGCAAGTGAGTCCAGTGCCCGGCGGGGAGGTCGTAGGCCATCAGCTCGTCCACGTCGTCGGTGATCTTCTTGACGGCCTTGGGGAACTTCGCCCCCGGGCTGGGCGGACTTCGGCAGGGCGTTCGCAACATTGCCAATCTTATGAACCCAGCACCTTTGATGGCGGGTTTCGGGGAACACCTCGGCCAGGGGCCTGCCAGAAGCCGAGTGCGCCGTCACCGACCACAAGGACGGGAGCGCGCGCATGCCGCGGCGGGCGCAGTCACGCAGGAGATCCGCCCACGAGTCGGCGGATTCGCGGTGGCCGTCGCTCATGGCGATCAGCTCCTTGGTGCCGTCAGCGTCGGTGGGTCGGGAGGCTCACCACGGATCGTGTTGTCAGAGGCGGGTGAGATGGTGCGCCCATGGACACGCTCTTCGATCTCCCCGAACCGCAGGCACCGGAACAAGCCGTCATCGCCCACTATCGACTGGGGGACGACCAGTACGGCTCGCCTGCCGAACGTGCAGTGATCTTCGACGCCGAGCGGGCCATGACTGCCGCAGTCGAAGCGGCGGGGGTCGGTGAGGTCGACGGGAACGAGTTCGGTGGAGGGAAGGCCGTGCTGTACGCCTACGGGGCGGACGCCGATGCGCTCTTCAAGGTCATGGAGCCGACCCTTCGCAGACTGCCGTTCAGGCCGGCGTACGTCGTGCTGCGCCCGGGGAGCCGCCAGACGGAGTACCGAGTGGATCTGTGATGCGGTACCGCAGCGAAGTACCGCAGCCCCAGCAATCGGTGGCATGACCCTGGTGGCCGCGCGCGACCTCTCCCCCCCTCGGCATCCGCGCCGTCACCATCGCGCCCGGCACATTCCTCACGCCCGCCTACGGCGAGGCGGGTGACCAACTCGACGCGTACTGAGGGCCGCAGGTCCCGCACCCCAGGCGGATGGGCCGGTCCCCCGAGTACGCCGCCCTCGTCCAGCACATCTGCGAGAACGACCATCTCAACGGCGAGATCATCCGTCTCGACGGGACACTGCGCTTTCCACCCAAGTGAGCTCCACCGGGCGCCGAGCCTCGATGGAGTGCCGCCTCACGTGGACTCCCGCACCACCAGCCGGCACGGCACCGTGTGCACCCCCGCCACCGGCCCCGAGTCGATCGCCTCCAGCAGCTGCAGCGCAGCGATCCGCCCGATCTCGGTGAGGTCCATGTCGATCGTCGTCAGGGGCGGGCGGCAGGCCAGGGCCATGGTGTCCCAGTTGTCGTAGCCGACGACGGCGATCCGGCCGGGCACGTCCAGGCCCCGTTCGCGCAGTGCGTCGGCCACGCCGCGGGCGATCTGGTCGTTGCCGCAGAAGAAGGCGTCCGTGTCGGGCGCCGTGCGCAGTACCGCGTCGACGGCGCGGCGTCCCCAGGCCTCGCTCCACTCCCCGAAGTGGACGCGCCCGGTGGCGAGTTGGAGCGAGGAGCGCTCCAGCAGGTCGACCGCGTGGCGGGCGCGGTCGCGGGCGGCCGCGTGGTGTTCGGGGCCGGTGACATGGGCGACCCGGGTGCGGCCAGTCGCCAGCAGGTGTTCGACGGCGAGGTGGGCGCCGCCCCGGTCGTCGGAGACCACCGAGGTGTCGGACGGGTCGGTGGACGGGGAGAGCGCGTAGACCACGGGGATCCCGTCGAGGCCCTTCAGGGGCGGGCGCGGGTCCGTGCGGCGGCCGGTGACGATGATGCCGTCCACGCGCCGGTCCATGAGGTTGCGCAGGTGGTGCTGCTCTCGGATCGTGTCGCCGCGGGTGTCGCACAGCAGCACCGAGATCTTCCCGGCGCCGAGCGCGTCCTCGGCGCCCAGCAGCACGGGCGTGCTGAAACGGCCGATGCCGTCCGTCGTCATCAGCCCGACCGTCCAGCTGCGGCCGGTGTGCAGGCTCTGCGCGTGCTGGTTGGGCCGGAAGCCGAGCGTCTCCACGGCGTCCAGGACCCGCTGCCGGGTCTCCGGGCGCATCCGGCCGCTGCCGCTGAGCGCCTTGGAGGCCGTGCCCACGCTGACGCCGGCGAGTGCGGCGACATCGGCGAGCTTGGCCCGGCCGGCGGAGGGGGATCGCGGAGCAGCTTCGGTCACGGGCAATCCTTTTCTCAGTCGTGGCGTTCGACGGGTCGGCTCCGTCCATGGTCGCAGGCGGCTGCGCCGAGCACCAGCCCTTGAGCAACTAGAGAAATCTTACGCAGCACTCTTGACCGCGATTCCCCGTTTCCCCTCTACTTTGCGGCGAGGAAAACGGTTGCTCATCTTGTTGCTCATTCGTCGTTTTCGCATCACCGTCACGCCCCGCCTTCCACCTCCCGGAGAGCCATGCCGCACACCCCCTCCACCCAGCCCTCCCCCATCGGCCCGGTCCGTCTCGGCCCCGACGCGCACGCCGCCCTGCGCCCCGCCGGCGCCGAGGTGGGCGACGGCTTCTGGCACACCCGCCGCGAGGTCAATGCGCGCACCTCCATCCCGCAGGGCCCCCAACTGCTGGAGTCCGCGGGCAACTTGCACAATCTGCAACTGGCGGCGGGGCTCGTCGAGGGCGAGTTCCAGGGCGCGTACCCGTTCGTGGACACGGACGTCTACAAGTGGCTGGAGGCCGCGGCCTGGCAGCTGGCCCAGGGCCCGTCGGGCGAGCTGGAGTCCGAGGTCGAGAGGATCATTTCCCTGGTCGCCGCCGCGCAGCAGCCGGACGGCTATCTCAACACCTGGTTCCAGCTGGTCAAGGGCGGCGAGCGCTACCAGGACCTGCGCTGGGGCCACGAGCTGTACTGCGCGGGCCATCTGATCCAGGCGGCCGTCGCCCACCACCGGGCCACCGGCCGCACCCAACTCCTGGATGTGGCCCGGAAGTTCGCCGACCACATCGACTCGGTCTTCGGCCCGCCCGGCAGCGGCAAGGAGATCGACGGCATCGACGGGCATCCCGAGGTCGAGACCGCGCTGGTCGAGCTGTACCGGGAGACGGCAGAACGCCGTTATCTCGACCTGGCCGGCTACTTCGTCGACCGCCACGGCCACGGACTGCTAGGCGGCGAGGCCTACTGCCAGGACCGGGTGCCGGTGCGCGAGGCGACCAACGTCGAGGGCCATGCCGTACGGCAGTTGTATCTGCTGGCCGCCGCAGCGGACCTCGCCACCGAGACCGGGGAGGCCGAACTGCGCTCCGCCGCCGAGCGGTTGTGGCGCGCGATGACCACCACCAAGACCCATGTCACCGGCGGCCTCGGCGCGCACCACGACTGGGAGGACTTCGGCGACCCGTACGAACTGCCCAACGAACGTGCCTACTGCGAGACCTGCGCGGCCATCGCGTCGATCCAGTGGAGCTGGCGCATGGCCCTGCTCACCGGCGAGGCCCGCTACTCCGACCTGATCGAACGCACCCTCTTCAATGGCTTCCTTGCCGGGGTGTCGCTGGACGGCGAGCGCTGGCTGTACGTCAACCCGCTCCAGGTCCGCGACGGCCACACCGACCCCGGCGGCGACCAGTCGGCCCGCCGCACCCGCTGGTTCCGCTGCGCCTGCTGCCCGCCGAACGTGATGCGGCTGCTGGCCGGCCTGGAGCACTACCTCGCCACCGGCGACGACGGCGGGCTGCAGATCCACCAGTACGTCACCGGCCGCTACACCGCCGGCCCGATCGCCGTGCGCGCCGAGACCGACTACCCCTGGCACGGCTCGATCGCCCTCACCGTCGAGGAGACCCCGGCCGACCGGCCCTGGACTCTCTCCCTGCGCATCCCCGCGTGGTGCCGCGAGTTCCGGGTGCGCTGCGGGGAGCAGACGTACGACTCCCCCGTCGAGGACGGCTGGCTGCGGCTGGAGCGGACCTGGGCGCCCGGCGACCGTGTCGTCCTGGAGCTCGCCCTCGAACCCCGGCTGACCGCCGGCGACCCGCGTGTGGACGCCGTGCGCGGGTGTGCGGTGATCGAGCGCGGGCCGCTCGTGTACTGCCTGGAGCAGGTCGACCACCCCGGCGGCGGTCTCGACGACATCGTCCTGGACACCACCCGCCCGCTCGCCGTGAAGCACCGCCCCGACCTGCTAGGCGGGGTCACCACGGTCGTCGCGGCCGGACGGCGCCGCAGCATCCCGGACACGGGCTGGTGGCCGTACCGGAGCGCCGACACCCCCGAAGCCCCCACCGGCGGCGAGGCCGTCGAGCTCACCGCGATCCCCTACTACGCCTGGGCGAACCGGCAGGACGGCTCCATGCGCGTCTGGCTGCCCACCTCCTGACACACCCTCAGCACTGCCCTACGACAACGAGGTCACCCCGTGATACCCACCCGCCGTACCCTCATCGCCGCACTCGCCGCGGTCGGCACGCTCGCCTCCCTCACCGCCTGCGGTGGCGGCTCCGGCTCCTCGGACTCCTCCTCCGGCGGGTCCGGGGGGACGTACACCTTCTGGGACCCGTACCCCCAGTTCGACGCCTCCTCGGCGTGGGGCAAGCTGGTGACCGGCTGCGGGACCAAGGCCGGGGTGAAGCTCAAGCGCACCCCGTACGACACCACCGACCTGGGCAACAAGGCGCTGCTGGCCGCCCAGCAGGGCAACGCGCCCGACGTGATGCTGGTGGACAACCCGGTCGTCTCCACACTGGTGGAGGCCGGGATCCTCAACAAGACCAGCGACCTGGGCCTGGACACGAAGTCGATCCAGAAGAACATCATCGGCGCGGGCACCATCGACGACGCGGCGTACGGGGTGCCGATCGGGGCCAACACCCTCGCGCTCTACTACAACAAGAAGGTCCTTTCCGCGGCCGGCGTCGACCCGGCCTCCATCAAGGACTGGAACTCCCTTACCGCCGCGCTGAAGAAGGTCAAGTCGGCCGGGAAGAAGGGAATCACGTTCTCGGCGATCAACACGGAGGAGGGCAGCTTCCAGTTCCTGCCCTGGTTCTGGGGTGCGGGCGGTGACCTCACAAAGCTCAACTCGGCCAAGGGAGTTGCGGCTCTCACCCTCTGGAAGCAGTGGGTGGACGAGGGCTACGCGCCCAAGGACGTCCTGCAGAACACGCAGACCACCAGCTGGCAGGAGTTCGCCACCGGCGACTACGCGTTCGGCGAGAACGGCACCTGGCAGCTCGGGAACGCGGACAAGGCCGGATTCGACTACGGCATCATCAACGTCCCCGGGCAGCGCGGCGGTTCGGCGCCGGTGCCGACGGGCGGCGAGTTCGTGACCGTGCCCGTGCAGAAGGACACCGGCCGCTATGACGTCAGCAAGAAGATCGTCACGTGTCTGACCAGCGACGCGAATCTGCTGCCCACCGACACGACCCTGCAGTACGTCGCTCCCACGGCCGCCGTGCAGGCCGAGCAGGTGAAGCAGAAC
Source organism: Streptomyces sp. NPDC001663 (assembly GCF_042893105.1). NCBI lineage: Bacteria > Bacillati > Actinomycetota > Actinomycetes > Kitasatosporales > Streptomycetaceae > Streptomyces > Streptomyces sp. NPDC001663. The sequence goes on from NZ_JBIAUR010000017.1 coordinate 8,199, forward strand.
CCGAAGCTCAAGCCGTGGGTGTCCGCGGTCGCGGCGGCCCGCGGCCGTACCAGCGGCGGTCTGGGCACCAAGTACCCGACCATCTCCCAGCCGATGTGGACCGCCGTCCAGGCCGCGCTGTCGGGCAGCAAGAGCCCGCAGGACGCGCTGGACACCGCCCAGTCGAGCGCGCAGAAGGGCTAGGTCCGGCATGACCATCGCCCGGGTCGACCGTCCGCGGCGCGCACCGGCCGCCGCGGCGGGGGCGAGCGGCTCCGACACTCTGTCCCTGCGCCGCCGGCACCGGCGCAGGAGCCGCCTCACCGCGCTCGCCTTCGTCACGCCCCTGCTCGCCTACCTCGCCGCCTTCTACGTCTATCCGCTCTACCGCAACCTCGACCTGAGTCTGCGCGACTACACCGTCCGGTCGTTCGTGGCGGGGGATGCACCGTTCTCCGGCTGGGAGAACTTCCGTACCGTCCTGGACGACCCGACGTTCGGCCCGGCGATGCGGCACACGATGGTCTTCACCTTCGTGTCGATCGCCTTCCAGTACGTCATCGGGCTCGCCCTCGCGGTCTTCTTCAACCGGCACTTCCGGCTCGCGCCCACCCTGCGCGCACTGTTCCTGATCCCGTGGCTGCTGCCGCTGATCGTGTCGGCGTCGACGTGGTCGTGGATGTTCAACAGCGAGTCGGGAGTGGTGAATTACTTCCTGCACTTCTTCGGCGTCGACCCGGTCGGCTGGCTCACCTCGCCGGATTGGGCGCTGACGTCGGTGATCGTCGCGAACATCTGGATCGGCATCCCGTTCAACCTGGTCATCCTCTACAGCGGCCTGCAGAACATCCCGGCCGAGCTGTACGAGGCGGCCTCACTGGACGGGGCGAGTGCCTGGCAGCAGTTCCGCCGGATCACCTTCCCGCTGCTGCGCCCGGTGTCCGCAATCACCCTGCTGCTCGGGCTCGTCTACACACTCAAGGTGTTCGACCTGATCTGGATCATGACCAAGGGCGGCCCGGGCGACGCCTCGTCGACCCTGGCGACCTGGTCGTACCAGCTGGGCTTCGGCACGCTGCTGCCCAAGTTCGGCCCCGGGGCCGCGGTCGGCAACATCCTCATCCTCATCGCGCTCGTCTTCGGGCTGCTGTACATCCGCGTCCAGAGGAGGCAGGAAGCGTGAAGTCCCGTACGGCGAAAGGCCGTTACACGGTCGTCGGGCTCGTCCTGACCGCGCTGATGCTGTTCCCGGTGTACTGGATGCTGAACGTGTCCCTCACCCCGCAGCAGGACATGCGCAAGGACCCGCCAGACCTGCTCCCGCTGCACCCCACCTTCGAGGGCTACCGGGCCGTCCTGGACGACCAGTTGCCGTATCTCGGCACGAGCCTGCTGATCGGCCTCGGCACGGTCGCCCTCACCCTCGTCCTCGCCGCCCCGGCCGGCTACTCGCTGGCGAAACTCCGCCCGCGCGGCGGCGGCGCGCTGGGCCTCGGCCTGCTGATCGCGCAGATGATCCCCGGGATCGTCATGGCCATGGGCTTCTACGGCATCTTCCTCGACCTCGGGCTGCTCAACTCCTGGTGGGGTCTGATCATCGCGGACTCCACGATCGCCGTGCCGTTCGGCGTGATGATCTTCACGGCGTTCATGTCGGGCATCCCGGGCGAGCTCATCGCCGCCTCCCGCATCGACGGGGCGGGCACCTTCCGCACCTTCTGGTCGGTCGTGCTGCCGGTGAGCCGCAACGCCCTGGTCACCGTCTCGCTGTTCAGCTTCCTGTGGGCCTGGTCCGACTTCGTCTTCGCCAACACCCTTGACGGCGGCGGCGATCTGAGGCCGATCACCCTCGGCATCTACAAGTACATCGGCAACAACAACCAGGAGTGGAACGCGATCATGGCCACCGCCGTCGTCGCGTCCGTCCCCGCTGCCGTCCTGCTGGTCCTCGCACAGCGCTACGTGGCCGCGGGTGTGACCGCGGGCGCCGTGAAGGACTGACCTCCCTCGATTGACGCAACTCCCCACCCCCTATCTCCGTGAGGAGAACCCTGTCATGAGCCGCACAAGACCACCCGTAGCCGGCCGCCTCACCGCGAGCCTCGGCGCGGGCGCCCTCATCGCCGCCGCGCTCGCCACCGCGGCCCCCGCCCAGGCGGCACCCACCTCGTCGACGACCCTCGTCGTCAACGCCAACCAGACCCTGCGCCCGGTCACGCACGTCGCGACCGGCAGCCTCTACGGCCTCGCCGACGCGAGCACCCCGTCCGACAGCCTGACGGGCGCCCTCAAGCCGAACACGTTCGTGCAGATGGCGCCGGGCGGCTCCCAGCTGCCCAACGGCGAGCCCAAGCCCGCGGGCGACGCGCTCGTCGTGGCCTCGAAGGCGGCACGGGCCGGCGCCAAGGTCGTCGTACGCATGCCGGACTGGTACCCGAACTTCCCCTACAAGTGGGTGAGTTGGAGCGACTGGCTGTCGGCGGTCGACAAGCAGGTGGCGTCCGTGCAGTCCTCGGGCGCCACGAACATCGCCGCGTACGAGCTGTGGAACGAGCCGGACTGGACCTGGGACACCACCAACGCAGGTGCCTTCAACGCGGGTTGGGCACGCACCTTCAAGGAGGTGCGCACCAAGGACACCACGACCCCGATCCAGGGTCCGAGTTACTCGGCGTGGAACCAGTCCTGGATGAGCTCCTTCCTCACCGACGCCAAGGCCAGCGGCACCGTGCCGGACATCATCGCCTGGCACGAACTGCAGGGCAGCAAGGACATCGCCGCGCACGTCTCCGCCTACCGCGCACTGGAGAGCAGCCTCGGGATCAGCCCGCGGCCGATCGCCATCGAGGAGTACGGCACGCCCGACGAGATGGGCAACTCGGGGGCCCTCATCGGCTACGCCGCCAAGTTCGAGCGGGCGGGCGTCCATGACGCGGAGCTCGCCTTCTGGAACCACTACGGCACGCTCGGCGACACCCTGGTCGACACCGGCGGATCACCCAACGGCTCGTACTGGACGTACAAGTGGTACGGCGACATGTCCGGCAGCATGCTCGTCACCACGCCGCCCGCCCAGACGGGCATCGACGGCCTCGCGTCCCGCAACAGCGCGGGCAACCAGATCAGCGTCGTCGCCGGCGGTTGCACCGGCTCCTGCGCCGTCACCGTCAACGGCCTGTCGTCCCTGCCGGCCTTCGGCAGCACGGTGCACGTCAAGCTGGAGTACTCCCCGGGCACCGGCCGCACCACGGCCTCTTCCGGCCCGATCACCATCTCCGACGCCGACTACACGGTCAGCAACGGCTCCATCACCGTGCCGGTGACGATGAACGCCTCCGACGGATACCACCTGGTGATCACCCCGAGCGGCAGCTCCACCTCGCTCGCCGGCCGCTACCAGATCACCAACAAGAACAGCGCTCTCGCTCTCGACACCGTGAACGCGGGCACCGCACAGGGCACTTCGGTCGTCCAGGCAACGTCCACCACGGGCACCGACCAGAACTGGACCCTGACGGCCGCCGGTTCGGGCCTCTACAAGATCGTCAACCAGAAGAGCGGACTGCTGCTCGGCATCACCAACATGAGCACCTCGGACGGCGGCACCGCCGTGATCTGGGGTGACAACGGCACCGCGGACCACCTGTGGCAGCTCATCCCGGCCCGGGACGGCTACTACAAGATCGCGAACTACAACAGCGGTCTGCTCCTCGGCGTGGACGGCATGAGCACGTCGTCGGGCGCGCAGGTCCTGCAGTGGGACGACAACGGCACGGCGGACCACCTGTGGAAGCTGACGTCCCGGTGAGTCAGCTCCCGGTGAGTCACTTCTCCCGGTCGATGAGCCGGGCGAGGGTGTCCCGGAAGTCGTCCGTCTGGAAGGACTGTTCCTCGGCGGTCGTGGCGTAGTCGAGGGTGGCGAGCACCGCGCGTTCCAGGTGCATGTTCAGAACGCGTTTGGTGCTCTCCGCCGCCTGTCTCGGCAGTCCCGCGATCCGTTTCGCGCAGGCCGTCGCCTCGGCCAGCGGGTCGGCCACCACATGGTTGGCCAGCCCCGGGGCGACGGCCTGCTCGGCCGGGATGCGGGCGCCGGTCAGGGCGTACTCCTTCGCCAGCAGCAGGCTGGTGTGCAGGGGCCAGGTCAGTGGCCCGCCGTCGGCCGCGACCAGTCCGACCTGGACGTGCGGGTCGGCGAGACAGGCGTTCTCGGCCATGTAGACGATGTCGCTGAGCGCGACCAGGCTGCAACCGAGGCCCACGGCAGAACCGTTGACGGCGGCGACGACGGGGACGCGGCAGCGGACCATGTCGTCGACCAGGGCGCTGCGATCTGGTCAACTCGGCTGCGTAGGCGTGCCGTTGAGGGCCGCGCGGGCTTCCGCGGCTGGGAACGGTGTGCGTTTGGTGTGGGTCAGCAGGCGGTGGGCGAAGTCGTCGAAGACAAGGGCGGTTTGGGCGTGCCGGTCGATGATCTCGGCGGTCTGCGGGGGTACGCCGGTGGGTCGGCGGCCGGCGGTCCAGTCGCGCAGGAACGTCCGGAGGTCGACGTTCTCGGCTGTGCGCTTGACCAGGTGGTGGCGCAGGAGATGCGTCGGGACGTAGGAACGGTCGTAGACGAGGTGGTCGGTGACGAAGTCGGCTTCCTCCGGGGCGAGTTCGAAGTGTGAGCTCAGGGCGAGGCCGAAGTCCGCGAAGTACACCCGGCGGCCGTCGGTGAGCAGGTTGAGGAAGTGCGCGTCGAAGTGGACCAGTCCCCGCGAGCTCATGAACGCCGCTCCGCGGGTCACGGCCTCCTCGACCCACGGGACCGCGTCGCGGTTCTCGCCCAGCCAGGCGGCGAGCGTCTGCGGCACGTGCTCCAGGAAGAGCACCAGGCTGGACGACGACCGGCCGATGGCCTCCAACCGCCCTCGCACGGCGGCAGATCCCTCCCAGTGTTCTACGGCCCCTTCGACGCCCCCGAGTTCGTCGACGAAGCCCGCCGGCGGCCGGTCGGGCAGGATCCGCCAGTGGTACAGCAACGGAAACCCGGCGTACTCGCCCCGCAGTACCCACCCGTTGGCCATGAGGTGCGCGGCCAACTCCCGCCAGGCGCCGAACCCGGCCGACCCCACCCCGTACTGGTAGAACAACGGCAGGTCGAAGAGATTCGCCGTCGACCGCACATTCTCGGGCCGCAGTTCGAGGTCCGTCAGCGGAACGCGCTTCACGAAGACACGCACGCCCTGCACCTCCAGCTCCGCCGACCGCCCGCCGATGCCGGAGCCCAGCGCGGGCGCCGCGGCCACGGCGTCGGCGATCCTGCGGTCGCTGAGCAGACCGAGGGCCGAACTCACCGTGGCGTAGGCGGACAGGCGGGCGGGGCAGGGCGGTTCGGTTGCCGAGGGCATGGGCGGACTCCCGGGTCGATCGGTCGGAGCAGTGCGGGGCGCGGAGCGGCGCGGGCTCAGAGCAGTGCCGGGCGTTTCCACTCCCGTCCGAGGACATGGTGGTCGAGGAAGTTCAGCACCGTCTCGTACATGATCCGCAAATGGTTCGGCGACTGGATCGCGTGGCTCTCGTCCGGGAAGTACAGGAACCTGACGGGCACGCCGAGTTGCAGCAGGTCGTTGTGGAGCGCCAGGGCCTGGCCCACCGGGACCCGGTAGTCCTTGCCGCCTTGCACGATCAGCATCGGTGTTGCCGACCTCGCCATGTTCGCGGCGTCGAGGTGCGGTGAGTTGGCCTCGTAGCGCTCGCGCCGTGTCCGCGGGTCGCCGAAGATCTTCTGGAAGTAGGCGTGCATGTCCGTGTCGTAGTGGAAGGCCTCCAGGTTCCACATGCCGGCCTGCGTGACGAGCGCCTTGAACCGGTCGGTGCGGGTGGCGGTCAGGTTGGCCAGATAGCCGCCGTAGGACCAGCCGGCCAGGCCGGTCCGGCCGGCGTCGAGGTCCTCCCGGGCCAGTGCCGCGTCCGTCAGCGCGAGGACGTCACGGTAGGGCTGACCGGCGTACTGGCCGCGGCCGCGTTCCTGCATGCGCTGCCCGTAGCCGGTGGACAGGGCCGGGTCGGGCAGCAGCACCGCGTAGCCGCGGGCCGCGAACGCCCAGGGGTTCCACTGCCAGGTCCAGGCGTTCCAGGAGGCCTGCGGCCCGCCGTGCGGGACGACGACCAGCGGCGCGGGGCGCTCGGCCGAGGCGCCCTCGGGCAGGGTGAGCCAGGCGCGCAGCGGGAATCCGTCGTCCGCCTCGGTGTGCACCTCGGTCAGGGTGCCGGGGAGTTGGCCGAGGTTGCCGGGGGTCTTGAGGGGCGTGGGGTGTTGATCGGCCGTGGCGGTGTCCAGCCGGACCACTCGGGGCGGGCCGTCGACCGTGCAGTGCAGTGCGTAGAGGGTGGTTCCGTCGGGCGAGACGCACAGCGCGGAGTGGGCGCCGTAGGCGGTCAGGCGGGTGACCGTGCCGTCCGCGGCGCGGCGGAAGATGGGGCGGTGGCCCTGTTCGTCCCCGGTGAAGAAGACGGTGGCGCCCCCGGGGATCGGCGAGGGGACCGGGCGCCCAGGCCACGGCCAGTTGTCGAACTCCGGCAGCAGATCGGTCTCTTCGCCGGAGGCCAGGTCGAACGCGACGAACGTGACGCTCCACTCCGTGTCGTACGTCTCCTCCCGCTGCCGCTGGCAGATCAGCTGCGAGCCGTCGGCGGTGAACACCGGGCAGTAGTACTGGTGGCCGGGGCGCGAGAGGGTGCGCAGCTCGGCGCCGGTGGCGGCGTCGGCGATGACCACGGTGTTCGTGTCCGGGGTACGGCTGGTGGCGGCACGCGTGTGGACAACCAGCGTTCCGTCCGGCGAGAGGGCCATGTCCCCGCTGCCGGCGAGACCCTGGCTTCCGGCGTCGATCACGTCTCCGTCGGTGTGCAGGACGAAGGTGTGTGGTTCGTCGGGGCCGAGGTCGACGCCCCCGCCACGGACGGGGCTCGCCTCGTACAGGACCGCGTTGACCTTGGCGTTCTCGCGGTCTTGGCGAAGCCGGGCGTGCGTCTCGACGTCGGCGGCGCCGGGCAGCAGACCGGCGGTGTAGGCGACGGTGCCCGAGCCCCTGGCGACGGTGAAGGACCTGATCCCGCCCGGGTGTTGGGCGATCTGCTCGGCCTTGCCGTGCTTGGTGAGCGCCCACAGCGCCACACTCCGGGAGTCGCCTTTACCGTCTGCGGATGTGCCGTTCTCGCGGCCGGAGAGGAACAGCAGCGTGCCGTCGGCGGCGAACGCGGGAGCGAACTCGCCCTGGCCGGACCCGTCCACGAGGCGGGGCTCTCGCTCGCCGGACGGGTCCACCTCCCACAACGTCGGGACATACCTCGTCCCCTCGTCGTCGATCGTCTCCACGGAAAGGATCAACCGGGTCCCGTCGGGCCCGAGGACCAGGTCCGTGGGACGCGGCTCCGCGATGAGCCGGTCATGGAACGCGGGGACATCACTCGGGGCGTAGTCCATGACGATCATCCTGCACACCAACGGCCCAGGCGGCTACGGCCGTTCCTCCTCCAGCACCTTCACGTCCCAGGCACCCAGGGGGACGGTGTCGTCGTAGACGGCGTCCGACAGTACGTCCCGGACGGGTGCAGGCACGGGGACGGACACCGCGTCCCAGGACCAGTTGTGGAGGAAGCGCACGCGGCGGCCGTCCGGCGCGGCGGCCGTGGACGAGGTGACGCTCGGCGCGTCGGGGCGCCAAGTGCCGGTCGGGGCAGCCCAGTTGAGCAGGACCCTGGCGAAGGCGGGGTCGGGGACGGTGCCGACGTAGGTGATACGGCCGTCGCCGTGCGGGTGGGTGGTGACGGCCGGCCAGCGGCCGAAGTGCGGGTGTTCGTACACCGCCAACTCCTCGGCCCCCTGCGGCCGCAGACCGTCCGCCCAGTGCAGGGCACGGGCCTCGGGCGGGAGTGCGAGAGCGGCGGTACCGGTGACGGAAAGCGGTGCGTCGAGATTGCTGAACTCGTCGTACGTCACCGCGGCCGCGACGGCCAGACGTGCGGGCTGGGCGTCGGTGCGGGCGCGGGCCTCCTCGTCGGCGTAGGCGGTGCGGGGGCCGAGGACGAGGTGGCCGCCCTGCTCGGCGTAGGACTTGAGGCGCTCGAGAATCTCGTTGTCGGCGGCGTAGTACGCGGGGACGACCAGGACGGGCGGCAGGTCGACGTCCGCGAGTTGGCCGGGGTGAAGGATGCGGGCTTGCAGGCCCGCGTCGAAGGCACCCCGGTAGAAGGCGTCGAAGATCCTCTCGTACGAGCGCGGGTCCGGGCCCCCGTCGGGGCCGACGAGCGGCGGCTGGCCCTGCAGGGCCCACTTGCTGGGCCCGTCGTAGAGGAACGCGACGTCCGCGTCCGGGGTCAGGGCCGAGACCAGGTCGCCAGCCTGCTCCAACTCGGCTCCCAAGGCCGCGAGTTCACGGTAGACGCGGCCGGGGCGGCCGTTGTGCGGGAGGATGCCGCCCCAGTAGGTCTCGGCGCCGTAGTGCAGGGTGTGCCAATGCCAGTACTCGATCATCGAGGCGCCGCGGGAGATCAGCGCCCAGGCGGCCTGGCGCCACTGGCCGTCGTAGGCCGGGCGGTTGTTCCAGGGGTAGCTGATGGCCTGGGCGTTGGTCTCGGTCACCAGGAAGGGCTCCTGGCGGGAGGAGTACATGCGGTCGGCGCTGCGGTACAGCGCCCAGGTGCCGTTGGTCGTCCAGTCCTGGCCGCTGCCGCCCTGGTCGGGCAGGGCGAGGGCGTCCTGCATCGTGTAGTAGGGGTTGCCCGCCGTCACGTCGAGGTGCCCGGTGAGCTTGTCGTCCTCGACGGCCGGGCGGTCGTAGGAGATGCAGGTGGTGACGAACTGGCCGGGGCGGGCGTACTCGCGGACGATGTCGGCCTGCCAGGCGATGAACTCCGTGACGAGGCGTGCCTGGAAGCGGCGCCAGGCCAGGTCGTACTGGGGCTGGGCGTTGCCGTCCGGGGTCCACAGGTCGGCCCAGGTGGACAGGCGGTGCGACCAATACACCAGTCCCCAGGCGCGGTTGAGGGTTTCGACGTCGCCGTACTGTGCGCGCAGTTCGTCGGTGAAGCGCTGGAACACGCCGTGGTTGTGCAGGAGATGGAGGCCGGGTTCGTTGTCGACCTGGAAGCCGATCACGGCCGGATGGTCGGCGTACCGGGCGGTGATCTTCCGGATGATCCGCTCGGCGTGGAAGCGGAACGCGGGGTGGGTGAAGTCGACCTCCTGCCGGGCGCCCCAGCCGATGCGCTCGCCCGTGCGCGACTCCCCCGCGATCTCCGGGTACTGCCGGGCCAGCCACGGCGGTACGGCGTACGTCGGCGTCCCGAGGATGACCGAGATGCCGCGCTCGTGGGCGCCGTCCAGGACGGGCTGGAGCCAGTCGAGGTCGAAGCGACCGCTCGTAGGCTCCCAGGTCGACCACACCGACTCGCCGACCCTGATCACGGTGAAGCGGGCCTCGGCCATCAGGTCGAGGTCGTCCTTGAGGCGCTCGTGGGGCTGGTACTCGTGGTAGTAGGCGGCGCCGAACAGGACCCGGCGGGGAAGCTCGAACATCCTTCTCCAATACGGTGGTTACGTGGTTGACGGTGGTTGAGTGGTCAGCGGCCCTCGGCCCGTCAGCCTTTGACGGCGCCCGTGGACAGGCCCTCGAGGAGCTGTTTGCGCAGGACGACGAAGAGGGCGACGGCGGGTACGACGGCGATGACGGCTCCGGCGAGCACGAGGTCGTACTGGCGTTGTTCCGACACGAACAGGGTCTGCAGACCGAGCGGCAGGGTGTACTGGGAGCTGTCGGAGACCAGCACCAGCGGCCACAGGAAGCTGTTGTAGCTCTGCAGGAACTGCCACACGGCGAGCGCGCCGAGGGCGGGCCGCAGCAGGGGCAGCACGATGGTGCGGAAGATCCCGAACTCGCTCGCCCCGTCGATCCTGGCGGCCTCCAGCACGGAGTCCGGGATGGACTGCACTATGTACTGCTGCATCATGAAGATCCCGAACGCGGGCGCCACCCACGGCACGATCAGAGCGAACCACGGGCTGCCGAGGCCGGACTTGACGAGGATCACGAACAGCGGCACGAGGATCACCGCGAACGGGATCGACAGCGAGCTGAACATCACGTTGAACAGCAACTTCTTGCCCGCGAAGCGGAACTTGGCGAAGCCGTAGCCGGCCAGTGCGCAGACGAAGACGGACACGGTGGTGGCGACGAGGGCGACCACGGTGCTGATCAGGAACCAGCGCCAGAACGGCTGCCCGGAAAACAGGCGTTGGTAGTTGTCGAGGGTGAACGGGTCGGGGATCAACCGGGGCGGATAGCCGAAGATGTCGCCGCGCGGCTTGAAGGAGCCGCTCAGCGCCCACAGCAGCGGGGCGAGGAAGGCCAGGAGCAGCAGGACCAGTGCGCCGTAGAGAGGCACGCGGGTACGCATCATCAGGTGGCCCTCCCGATGCCGAGGAGACGGTTGAAGAGCTGGCTGAGTCCGAAGACGAGGACGAACAGCACGACGGCCGCCGCGGCGGCGTAGCCGAACTGCTGGCGCTGGAAGGCGGCGCGGTAGATGAACATCGTCACGGAGAGGGTCGATTCGGCCGGGCCGCCGCCGGTCAGCAGGTACGGCTCCTCGAAGATCTGGGCCGCGCCGATGAAGGAGGTGACGACGACGAAGGCGGTCACCGGCTTCAGCGCCGGGAGGGTGACGGTGGTGAAGGTGCGGATGCGTCCTGCGCCGTCGAGGGCTGCGGCCTCGTACAACTCCCTTGGCACGTTCTGGAGTCCGGCGAGGAAGAAGACGGTGAGGTAGCCGGTCCAGCGCCACAGCATGACCAGGCCGATGCTCACCTTGGCCAGGCCGGGGTCGCCGAGCCAGTCGACGCCGCCGGTGCCGAACAGGGCGCGCAGCACCGAGTTGATCAGGCCGAACTGCCGGTCGAAGAGCAGGCCGAAGATGAGCGCGACGAGGATCGGGGAGACGACGATCGGTACGAAGTAGGCGGTGCGCCACAGGTCGCGGGCGCGCAGTCCGCGGGTGTTGAGGGCCTGGGCGATGAGCAGGGCGAGCGGGACGACGACGCAGACGGCGACGAGGACGAAGACGGCCGTGTTGCCGAGGGCGCGGTGGAAGCTGATGTCGGTAGCCAGGAGCCGGTAGTTGCGCAGTCCGACCCAGCGCGGGGTGCCCAGGCCGACCCATTCGGTCAGGCTGAGCCACAGCGAGACCGCGACCGGGAGCAGCATGAACAGGACGTAGAGGAGATAGAAGGGCGAGACGAAGAGGTACGGCGCCCAGGGCTTGCGGGGGCGGTGAGCGGTGCCGGTCTCGCGCGTGTGCTCGTCGGCGGCGCGGGCCCGGCCCGCGATGGCGGTGGTCACGGCAGGTCCTCCTAGCGTCCGGCCTGGTCGCGGTAGTCGGCGGCGGTCTGCTTCAGGGCCTGGCGCGGGCTGACGTCGCCGCGGTATGCGCGCAGGAGGTTGCCGGCGAGGACGTCGAAGAGGATCGACTGGTCGGGGCTCTGGTAGAAGGCCGGGACGTCCGGCAGGAGTGAGCGGTAGAGGGTGAACAGCCGCTGTCCACCGCAGAATTCGTCCTTCGTGGCGTTGAGGCGGGGGTCCTTGTACACCGAGCGGCGGGTGGGCAGGTAGCCGGTCTCGGTGAAGCGGCGTACCTGGCCTTCGTGGGTGAGCCACGTGTTGAGGAGGAAGTCGGTGGCCGCCCGGGTGTTGGCCTTGTCCTTGACGACGCCGAAGCCGGTACCGCCCAGCGCGGCGGTCACGCCGCCGCCCTTCGTGAACCTGGGCAGTGCCCGCACCCGCCATCTCCCCTTCTGCTCGGGCACGTTGGCGACCAGGCCGTAGTTCTTGTACCAGATGGCCATGGGCAGGCCGACGACCCTGTTGGTCTTCAGGGCGGTCTGCATCGCCGCGCCGTAGTAGTCGGAGATGTCGATGACGAAGCCGGTGCGCAGCCCCTGGCACAGGAAACGGAGCGCCTCCTCGGCCTCCGGCGAGTCGAGCACCAGCTTCCCGTCGGTGTCGAAGAAGGCGCCGCCGCGCTGGTAGAGCAGCATCTGGAAGGACTGCACGACCTGGCCGGTGTCGCTGCCCACGGTGGAGACGACACACAGCGAGGCGCCGTGGTCCTTGTGCACGCGGGCGCCGACTTCGGCGAACTCCTCCCAAGTCGACGTATCTGTAGGGAGGTTCCACTTCGTGAACAGGTCGTCGCGGTAGTAGTAGACGACCATCGGGGTGTCCGAATCGAGGGCGTAGACCTTGCCGTCCTTGCTGTAGGGGGCGGTGCGGGCGGGCAGCAGGTCGTCCTTCAGGCCGGGTACGGCGGCGATGTCGGGGGTGAGGTCGTGCAGCAGGCGCGGGGCGATGTCGCCGCGCAGCATGCGCGGGAAGCTGCCGATCTCGAAGCCGACCATGTCTGGTGTGCCGCGGCCGGCGACGGCCTGGGCGAGCAGCTTGGTGACGAGGTCGGCAGGACCGGCGCGGGTGACGTCCAGGTGATAGCGGAAGTCGGTGAGCCGGTCGGCCTCGGGGATGCCCTTGCGGAAGAAGGCCTCGTATCCGGGGTCGTGGGTCCACAGGGAGAGGGTGACGTCGCCGGTGGTGCGGGCGGTGGTGCTCTCGCTTCCACAGGCGGTCAGGGCCGCGGCGGCGCCGAGACCGAGGGCACTGCGCAGCAGGGTGCGGCGGGGCATCGCGCGCCCGGGCGGGGGCGGGTGTCCTGGGACAAACACACGTGACTCCTCACGTGGTGCGGCTACGGAAGTGCGTGCGGCGGCCGTCCCGGGCGGCGCACGCGGGCAGGGCGGACCGGGCCTGCGGCGGTGTGCCGCGGGCCGTCGCGCCGACGGTTGAGCGGTGGTTGAACGGTTGGTTGAACGCCTGGTCGAGCGAATCGTTCAGCGGTCGGTCCGCCGGACGGGCGGTGCGGCCTCCCGAGGCGGTGCGGTCGAGCCCCGTACGGTCAACTCGGTGGCGACATCGGTGTGTTCGGCCCCGCCGGGTCTGCCCTCGATCATGGCGATCAGCTTGTCCACGGCGCGCTCGGCGACGGTGGTGAAGTTCTGGCGGACGGTGGTCAGGGGCGGTGAGAGGTAGGCGGCGGCGGGGATGTCGTCGTAGCCGACGACGCTCACGTCGCCCGGGACGGACAGTCCCGCCTCGGCGAACGCGCGCAGCACGCCGATCGCCATGTCGTCGTTGGCGGCGAACACGGCGGTGACGTCGGAGAGTTGGGCAAGCTGTCGTCCGGCGGCGTACCCGGAGGACGGGCTCCAGTCGCCCTCCAGCGGCAAGGGTGGCTCGGGGGCACCGGCGGCTGCGAGGGCCTCGCGCCAGCCCCGTATGCGGTCACGAGCGGCCCACCAGTTCTGCGGGCCGGGGATGTGCCAGACGGTGCGGTGGCCCAGGGAGAGCAGGTGCTCGGTCGCAAGCCGGGCGGCGGCCACGCCGTCGGCGCCGACCACGGCGCTCGTCCCGTCGGTGAGCTCGAGCCCCTCACCGAGGCTGACGACGGGCACGTCCGCGCTGAGCCTGAGTGGGGTGCCGTCGTCGATCGGCTCGGACAGGACGATGCCGTCGACGCCCTGCTCCAGCAGTGCTTCCACGGCCACCGAGACCCGATGCCCTTCCAGAGTGCTGGCCAGGGCGAACGAGTAGCCCGCCTTCTGCATCGCCCGTTCCAGGGCGATGAGCAGGGTGGACGGGCCGTACAGGGCGGTACCGAGCGAGACGACGCCGATGCGCCGGTACCGGCCCAGGAGCAGGGCGCGCGCCGCGTTGTTCGGGCGGTAGTCCAGCTCCTGGATGACCCTCAGCACGCGGTCGCGCACCTCGGGGCTGACGTGCGGCTCGCCGTTGACGACCCGCGACACGGTCTTCTGCGAGACACCGGCGGTGCGCGCGACCTCGGTCATCGTCGTGGCCACGTGCCCTCCAGGTGTCGTCGGACTTGGACTACGTAGTCAAGGCTGCAGGACTGCCGAGAAGCGCCCGCGGATGACTACGTAGTCAACTCATGTCAGTGTCGGGATTCCCGGAAGGGCGTGTCAAGGGTTCGTGCGACTATGCGTACGGCAGCGGGCTGCCGTACGACGGCTGCCGTGTCCCGCTGCAAGGAGCGCGTGCGGGGTGGGGGTCCAGGGCTGGGCGGGCCGTCGGACGGCGTTCCCGATCGGTACGACCCGGCGGTGGGCCCCGTCCTGCAACACCTCTTCGCTCCATCGGGCGTCAGCGTATCGGCGTCGGCGCAGCCAGCAGCCCGGCCAGCAGGGCGTCGGTCGCGGGCCCCAGCAGTCGTCCGGCGTCGGGCGCGGATTCCAGGCCGGCGACGAGCGCGAGGCAGATGTCCGCCGCATCGGCGGGCTCGATCACGGCCGGAGTGCCGGCCTCGGTGAACAGGGCGATGAGCAGGTGCCGTAGATCGGCCGTGAAGGTGTGGCAGGTGTCGGCGAACAACCGGGCCTTGTGGTCGAGGAGTTCGGCGGTGTGCGGGGAGTCGCCGGAGAGTTGGAGGACCAGGTCGAGCTTGGCGGCCAGGACGCCCCGGATGCGGTCGGCGCAGGGGGCGTCCGGGGCCGTGGCCGCCTTCCGCGCCCGCGCGAGCGCCTGACCGTGCAGGCGGGCGGCGAGCTGCCGGAAGGCGTCGTCCTTGTTGCTCACGTACAGGTAGAGCGTCGACCGGGACACGCCCATGCCGGTGGCGATGTCGTCCATCGTGGTGCGCCGCACGCCGTACCGGGTCAGGCAGTCGTAGGCGGAGTCGAGGACCTCGTCGAGCCGGTCGGCGGGCATGGTTCAGCCCAGCTTCTTCAGCAGTTCGGCGGCGAGCGGGGCGGAGGAGGCCGGGTTCTGGCCGGTGACGAGGTTGCGGTCGACGACGACGTTCGGCACCCACGGCTCGCCGACCTGGACCCGCACGCCGGCCTCGGTCAGCCGGTCCTGCAGCAGCCACTTGGCCTTGTCGGCGAAACCGGCCTGGGTCTCCTCGGCGTTGGTGAACGCGGCCACCTCGTACCCGGCGAAGGAGTTGGTGCCGTCGGCCTTGGTGGCGGCGAGCAGCGCGGCCGGGGCGTGGCAGACGACGCCCAGCGGCCTGCCGGACTCCAGGGCGAGGGTGAGGAGCCTGCCGGAGTCGGCGTTGACCGCCAGGTCCTCCATCGGGCCGTGGCCGCCGGGGTAGAACACCGCGGCGTAGTCGTCGAGGTTCACGTCCTCGACGCGGATCGGGTTCTGCAACTCGGGGGCGGATGCGAGGAGTTCGGCGATCCGGTCGGCGTTCTCCTGCCCGCCGTTGACCTCGGCCGCGAGGCTGCCCTTGTCGACGGTCGGTACGACGCCGCCCGGCGCGGCGACGACGATCTCGTGGCCGGCGGCCTTGAAGGCCTCGTACGGCGCGGCGGCCTCCTCCGCCCAGAAGCCCGTGGGGTGCTGGGTGCCGTCGGCCAGCGTCCAGTGGTCGGCGCCGGTCATCACGAAAAGGATCTTCGACATGGTGTCTCTTTCTGAGGTGGCGGGTGGTGGGCGTTCTGACACTGCGTACACAGATCGTCAGTACGGCCATGTCCCCGACCGTAGCCCCGCACACTCATTGGAATCCAATAGGCTCATCCATATGAGGAATAGGGAAACCAATGACCTCGGGGGAGGAACTCAGGTCGGCGGCGCCGCGGCGCTGGACCTGAACCTGCTGCGCACGTTCCTGGCGGTGTACCGCACCGGTTCCTTCACGGCCGCGGCGCGCCTGCTCGGGCTGTCGCAGCCCACGGTCACCACCCAGGTGCGGGCGCTGGAGCGGCAGCTGGGCCGGGAGCTGTTCGAGCGCCAGGCCCGCGGAGTCTCCCCCGCTCCCTACGCGGACCAGCTCGCTTCCCGGATCGTCGAGCCCCTGGACTCCCTCGCCACGATCACCGGCCCGGGCGGTGCGGGCCAGGACCGTCCGCCGGAGCCGGTGCACCTGGCCGGCCCGAACGAGCTGCTGACCCGTTGCGTCCTTCCGGGTCTCGCGTCGCTGGTCGACAAGGGCGTACGGCTGCGCATCACCCCCGGCATGACCGAACCGCTCCTCGACGAACTGCGCGCGGGCCGCTACGACCTGGTGATCGCGACGTTCCGGCCGCGCGGCCGCGCCCTGGCCGCCACGCCCCTCACCGACGAGGAGTTCGTGCTGGTCGCCTCCCCCGCCTGGGCGGAGCGCATCGGCGGCACGGCGCGCGTCGCCGCCGACGGGCCCGCCGCCCTGCACGGCGTCCCGCTGGTCGCCTACGCCGAGGACCTGCCGATCGTGCGCCGCTACTGGCGCCATGTCTTCGGCAGACGTCTGGTCCGGCAGGCCGCGGTGACGATGCCCGACCTGCACGCGGTCAAGGCCGCGGTCGTGGGCGGCACGGGCTTCACGGTCCTCCCCCGCTACCTGTGCGCCGCCGACCTCGCCGCGGGCACCCTGGCCCTGCTGCACGACCCGGACGACCCGCCGATCAACCCTGGCTTCCTCGTCCAGCGGCCCGGCGCCTCGGCCAACCCGCACGTGGCCCTCGTACGCGACCATCTGCTGGAGGAGGCACGGAAGTGGTAGGCGAGCTCAGTACTTCTTCGCGCCCGCCACGATGGCCTCCCGGATGCGGTGGTACGTGCCGCAGCGGCACACGTTGCGGATCTCGTCGAGGTCGGCCTCGCTGATCTCGCGGCCCTCCTCGCGGGCCTGGCGGACCTTGGCGACGGCGGTCATGATCTGCCCGGGCTGGCAGTAGCCGCACTGGGCGACATCGTGCTCCAGCCAGGCCTCCTGCATGGGGTGCAGGTCCTTGCCGACGGTGGCGGGCAGGCCCTCGATGGTCGTCACCTCGTCGGTGGGGCCGAGGTCCTTCACGGGGACGCTGCAGGGGTTGAACGCCTTGCCGTTGATGTGGCTCGTACAGGCCTGGCACACGCCGAGCCCGCAGCCGTACTTCGGCCCGGTGACGCCCAGGACGTCCCGCAGCACCCACAGCAGCCGTACGTCGTCCTCGATGTCCACGGTCACGGACGTGCCGTTGAGGATGAAGGTGTGTTCGGGCACGGTCGGCTCCTAGAAGGCGCGGTCGAGGCCGTCGGTGGGCGAGGCGGGGATCGGCGGGGTGGTGGGCAGCGGCTCGAAGCCGAGCGGTTCGCCGTGGTTGATCGGGAAGGTCGTCGGCATGGCGCCGGTCGCGCGGGCGTACGCGCAGGCCACGGCCGCCATCGCGCCCGCGACGGCCAGCTCGCCGGCGCCGCCGGGTTTGCTGGTGGTCGGCGGCATCACGACGATCTCCAGCTCGGGCGGGGTGTTCCACTGCCGGGTGTAGAAGTAGTTGTCCCAACTGCCTTCCAGGAAGTGCCCGTTGTCCAGGTGCAGCCCGGAGCTGAGGGTGATCGCGATGCCGTCCATGATGCCGCCCATCATCTGCGCCTCGAGGCCGCGCGGGTTGACGGCCAGCCCGGCGTCCACGGCGCACACGACCTTGGTGACCCGCGGGCCCGTGTAGGCGTCGGGGACCTTGCGGCCGGTGGTCCCGGGGCGGCAGTCGATCTCGGCGAGCACGGCGACGCACGAGTGGTACTCGGGGTGCAGCGCGATGCCCTGGGCCGTACCGGCAGGCATGCTCCGCCCCCACTCCCCCACCTCGGCGACCTTGTCCAGGACGGCCCGGGCCCGCTCGTCCTTCAGGAACGTCCGGCGGAACTTGTAGGGGTCCTTGCCCATGCGCTTGGCCAGCTCGTCCACCACCAGCTCCTGCGCACAGCGCACGTTGGGCGAGTAGATGTTGCGCATGGAGCCCGTGTTGAAGCCCTTGTCCACCTCGCTCAACAGCTGAGTGACGACACCGAAGTTGTACGGCGTCTGCTGCGTGAGCGCGAAGATCGTCTCGGAGAAGGTGAGGTCGCCGACCGGCAGTCGGGCCGCCTCGGCGGTGATGATTTCGCCGACGCCGTGGCCGAAGTCGGTGGCCACGGAGGTGTGACGCTGGTCGTAGGTGAGGACCTGGCCGAGTGCGTACGTGGCGCGCACCCGCGAGATGGACATCGGGTGGGTGCGGCCCTGGCGGAAGTCGTCGGTGCGGTGCCACATCAGCCTGACCGGCTTGCCCATGACCTTCGAGATCTCGGCGGCCTCGGCGGCTCCGTCGTGGAAGAGCTTGCGTCCGAACGAGCCGCCGCCCTCGGTGACATGGACCTTGACCGCGGCCGTGGGCAGTCCGAGCGTGAGCGCGATCTGCTCCTGGGCGGTGATCGGGGACTTCAGGCTCGCCCAGATCTCCGCCGAGTCCTGTCGCACGTCGGCGACGGCGCAGTTGGTCTCCAAGGCGCTGTTGCTCGCGAAGTGGAAGGTGAAGCGGGCGTCGACCGACTTGGTCAGCAAGTCCAGGGCGGGCAGCGGGAGTTCGGCCTTGCGGAGTTCGGCCTGGACGGTGTCGTCGGAGGCGTCCTCCGCGGTGCCCGGCCCCCAGGTCACCTTCAGGGCACGCACCGCGTCGATGCACTGGCCGAAGGTACGGCCGCGGACGGCGACGCCGGTCGAGATCCGCGCGACGTCGGTGATGCCGGGCATGGCCCGCACCTCGGCGAGGTTGTCGACGGAGCGGACCGTGCCGTTGATCGTCGGCGGCCGGCACACCATGGCCGGCAGCGCGCCCGGCACATGCAGGTCCATCGCGAACGTCTTGCGGCCGGTCACCGCCGCCAGCGCGTCGACGCGGCGCTGCGCGGTCCCGATGACCTTGAACTCGGACGCCTCCTTGAGCGTGACCGACACCTGACTGGTCGTCACTCCGGCTGCCTTCTCGGCCAGTTCGCCGTAGTCGATGCTCTTGCCGGTGACGGTGGAGGTGATGATCCCGGCCTTCGCGGTCAGGGTGTCGACGGCCTCGCCCAGTTCAAGCGCGGCAGCCTGGAGGAGTCGGCCGCGGGCGACGGCGGCCGCCACCCGGATCGGGGTGAAGGTGGAGATGGTGGTGTTGGAACCGCCGGTGAGCTGGTTGAACAGCAGCTCGGGGCGTGCCTCGGCGAGCGTGACGTGGACCTTGTCCAGTGGGAGGTCGAGTTCCTCGGCGACGATCATGGCGCTGGAGGTGGTGATGCCCTGCCCGACCTCGGCGCGGGGCAGAGCGAAGGAGGCGGTGCCGTCGGTGTCGACGCGGATGGTGATCAGGTTGGCCGTGGGCAGGGTGGCGTGGGTGAGCATGTCGTTGAGGTCGTAGATCTCGGCCGGGCCCGGCACGGAGGGGACCGCCGCGGCCGCGCTGGTGGGCGCGAGGACGGCTTCACCGAGTTCGGCGGCGACGGTCAGTGTCGAGGCGGCCAGGACGTATCCCAGGAAGCGGCGGCGGCCGATGCCGTCCGCGGCGGGGGCGGCTCCCGGCGGCTGCGGGTGTTCGTGGGCTCCCATCGGCTGTCCTCCCAGGGCGCGGCTCCCGCCTTGATGGCGGACCCCGACTGTGCACGTCAGGCGCGTGCCGCGGAAGATCCCCGTGCCGCTTCCACACGGAAACGCCATAACTCGCTCCGGATGTGAAGCACGCCGGGCCGCCGACCGCCGAAAATCCGAATGCGTCGGCGTGCACCGCCCTGCGATCATTCCGGAATGTCCCACCCTCTGGAACCGCTGGTCATCCGGCACACCCATCGTCTTCCCCTGCCGACCGGTCCGGCCGGTCAAGGGGACGTTGCGGCACGGCAGTTCGACGCCGTGCTGATGTCCGTGGGCTTCAAGCTCTCGGCGGACCTGCTGGAGCAGCTGTCGGGACTGTCCGAGGGGACGGTCGTCGACACCGCCGTCCGCACACTGTGCACGGTCCGTGAAATGGCCGGAGACCACGTCCGGCACAACGTCTACTTCATCGACTTCCCGGCCAACGTGCCCGACACGTTCGACTTCTGGACGCAGTGCATCGTCGAGGCCCTCGCCGACGACTCCGCGCGCGCATCGACGATCGCCCAGCTCGAGAGCGGTGTGCTGAACCTGCTCACGCTCCCGTCTTACGGCAACTACCGGCACACGTACGCCGAAATGCTCGCCGCCCACGACGAGTTGATCGCCGCGGCGGGCGACCGGCTGACCGTCCTGCACCTGGGCGGGACGGCGGACGACGAGGTCACCGCCCTGTATCTGGCACTGGCCGGCAGCAGCACACCGCTGGGCGAGGAGCACCTGGGCGACCTCAAGGCCCTCGCCGGGCACTGTGCGGACGGCCCGCAGCCCGAGGCGATCCCGGTCCGGGAGAACCGTGCCGTGGTCAACGAGGCCCGCCTGAAGGCCGGTTCGGGCCTGCTTCTGGACACCGTCACCGACGTGCTCCGCCTGGCCTGCGCGCTGTCGGACGGCGACGTGACACTCCAGGAGCCCACCCGGTTCAAGGGGCTGTCCCGTCCCGTGCGCCGTGCGCTGCTCGCGGGCCTGGACTCCGTAGTCGCGGCGTCCCCCGCCAAGCTCGCCGACGTGAACGCGTGGCGCGAGGACTGGAAGCGACTCGGCGAGCGCCTGCACCCGCACGAGTACCCCCAGTGGCCCTACGCCGCCGAGGTGTTCGCCGTCGCCCGCGGCGAGAAGAAGGCCCGCTCCTTCGACAGCCGTGTCGAGGAGCTGCTCGGCATGCACGACGTCACCGGAGCGACGGAGCTGCTGAAGTCCGCGCCGGGAAAGCTGTTCCGCTCCCTGGACCGGCTGCTGCGCATGGCGCTCACCCAGGAGGAGCGCGACGTCGTGGTGGCCGCCGCCGAGCAGGTCGCGCCCGAGGTGGCCGGCCGGGTCGTGCTGGCGGTGCGAGAGCACTTCCACAACCGTGCCGAGGACACCGGCGAGCGCCGGGTGTTCGTCAACCGGCTCGGCCGCGCCTGGGTCGCCGACGACGTACGGCCGCCCGTGCTGCCGCCGGAACGCAAGCGCCTGATCACCGCCCTCGACGCGGAGATCCGCCGCCGACTCCCGTCCCCGGAGCGGCTGCTGGTCGACCCCGACGTCCTCGACGTGGCGCTTCCGCTCAGCGGCAGGGCGACCTCGGCTGGACTCGGTGTGCTGCCCCGCGGCTCCGTCTCGCCGGTCGACGGCGAGCTGCTGCGGTTCTTCGTGTACTGGAAGCAGACCGAGCAGCGTACGGACTTCGACCTGTCGGCCCTGATGCTGAACGCCGACTACTCGACCCGCACTTGGCTGTCGTACACCAACCTCACCGAGCTCGAGGGCGAGCACTCCGGTGACATCACCGATGCGCCCGACGGCGCCTCGGAGTTCATCAACCTGCGGTTGGGCGCGGTGCGCGGCACGTTCGTCGTGCCGCAGGTCAACATCTTCGCGGGCGAGGGCTTCGAGGAGGTCGAGGAGTCCTTCTTCGGCTTCATGCTGCGCGACGCCGAGCAGAAGGGGCGTCCGTTCGAACCGGCCACGGTGCGCATGAAGTCGGAACTGCGCGGGCCGGGCCGGGTCGCTCTGCCGCTGGCGTTCCGGCGCGGGCGGGACGGGAGCTGGACCGCCAAGTGGCTGCATCTGTACCTCAGGGGCACGCCGTCGGCCAACCGGGTCGAGGGCAACCGCGTGACGGTTGCAACACTGCTGCGCGGCATCGTGGAGCGCGAGCAGCTGACCGTCCGCTACGTCACCGACCTGATGGGCGACGGCGCGACGACGGTCACGCTGTGGGACGGCGAGGCGGTCCCGGAGGGTCCCGTCACCTACATCGGCCTGGAACGGCCCGAGGGACTGCACCCGGACTCCCGGGTCATCACCCCCGAAAATCTGCGCGACTTGATCCCGGAGTGACTGTTAGGGTTGCCGCAGGCGAGGCCATGAACGGACTTCCTTCTCACCAACTCCTGAAACTAGTCCGCTCGCTTTCCTCGCCGCTGGCTTGATGTCGGGCCCCCTGCTCATTGCGCAGGGGGCCTTGCGCATGTCACGCGAGGGCCCCGCGCGCCGCCGCGAGGGCCTGCTCGGCGTAGCCGCGCCCGAACAGCACGGCGTGCACCAGCAGCGGGAAGAGCTGGTGCAGCCCGACGCGGTCGGCCCAGCCGTCGGCGAGCGGTGCCGCCTGCTGGTAGCCGTCGAGTACGTGCTCCAGGTGCGGGCAGCCGAAGAGCTGCAGCATCGCCAGGTCGGTCTCCCGGTGTCCGCCGTGCGCGGCCGGGTCGATCAGCCAGGCGTGTCCGTCGGCGCCCCACAGGACGTTGCCGTTCCACAGGTCGCCGTGCAGCCGGGCGGGCGGCTCGGCGGGCCCCGCCAGGTCGGGCAGCCGCTCGCAGACCCGCTCGACGACGGCCGTCTCGGCCGGGCGGATGGTGCCGCGGTCGACTGCCGCGCGCAGATACGGCAGCACACGGTGCTCTGCGTACCAGCGGGACCAGTCGGCGCCGGTGACATTGCGCATCGGGGCGAGCCCGATGTAGGCGTTCACGAGACCGCCGGGCGGCGGCGCGCCGAACGCGGGCGCGCCGGCGGCGTGCAGGGCGGCCAGGCCCCGGCCGAACCGCACGGCCGCGTGCGCCGTCGGCCGCCCCTGCGGTACGAGGTCGGTCACCAACCAGCGCCGGTCGTAGCCGTACACATGGGGGACGCGGACCGTACCGGCGTCGGCCAGCCAGCACAGCCCCGCCGCCTCTGCGTGCATCGCGCCGGGCTCGTCCGCGCGCTTGACCATCACCAACTGCCCGCCGTCCAGGCCGACTTCGGCGAGCGATCCGGACAGTCGGCGCTCGCCGCGCACCGCATGGCCGGTGATGCGGGCGGCTGCGGCGCCCGGGTCCTCGCCGTCTTCGGCCACCAGTGGATGTGTCATGTGACATACCACTGGGCGCACAGCCCACCCCACCGCACGTACCACTCACAGATCCGCACGGGCACCAGAGTAAGGGCCGCACCCCCGCCCTTTGCATGACCATGCGAGATGATGCATACTCTTCCTATGTCCAAGGTCCTCACCTCCCTCCCCGCCGGCGAGCGCATCGGCATTGCCTTCTCCGGTGGCCTCGACACCTCCGTCGCGGTCGCGTGGATGCGCGACAAGGGTGCCGTCCCCTGCACCTACACCGCCGACATCGGCCAGTACGACGAGCCCGACATCGCCTCGGTGCCCGGCCGCGCGAAGACCTACGGTGCCGAGATCGCGCGCCTGGTCGACTGCCGCGCGGCGCTGGTCGAGGAGGGCCTGGCCGCGCTGACCTGCGGTGCGTTCCACATTCGCTCCGGCGGGCGCGCCTACTTCAACACCACGCCGCTCGGCCGCGCGGTCACCGGCACGCTGCTGGTGCGGGCGATGCTCGAGGACAACGTCCAGATCTGGGGCGACGGCTCGACGTACAAGGGCAACGACATCGAGCGGTTCTACCGCTACGGCCTGCTCGCCAACCCCCACCTGCGCATCTACAAGCCCTGGCTGGACGCGGCGTTCGTGACCGAGCTCGGCGGCCGCAAGGAGATGTCCGAGTGGCTGGTCGCCCATAACCTGCCCTACCGGGACTCGACGGAGAAGGCGTACTCCACCGACGCCAACATCTGGGGGGCCACCCACGAGGCCAAGACCCTCGAGCACCTGGACACCGGCATCGAGACCGTCGAGCCGATCATGGGCGTCAAGTTCTGGGACCCGTCGGTCGAGATCGCCACCGAGGACGTGACGATCGGCTTCGACCAGGGCCGCCCGGTGACGATCAACGGCAAGGAGTTCGCCTCCGCCGTCGACCTGGTGCTGGAGGCCAACGCCATCGGCGGCCGGCACGGCCTGGGCATGTCCGACCAGATCGAGAACCGCATCATCGAGGCCAAGAGCCGTGGCATCTACGAGGCGCCCGGCATGGCCCTGCTGCACGCCGCGTACGAGCGCCTGGTCAACGCGATCCACAACGAGGACACCCTCGCCCAGTACCACAACGAGGGCCGCCGCCTCGGCCGCCTCATGTACGAGGGCCGCTGGCTGGACCCGCAGGCGCTGATGATCCGCGAGTCGCTGCAGCGCTGGGTCGGCTCGGCGGTCACCGGCGAGGTCACGCTGCGGCTGCGGCGCGGCGAGGACTACTCGCTCCTGGACACCACGGGCCCGGCGTTCAGCTACCACCCGGACAAGCTGTCCATGGAGCGCACCGAGGACTCCGCGTTCGGCCCGGTGGACCGCATCGGCCAGCTCACCATGCGCAACCTCGACATCGCCGACTCCCGCGCCAAGCTGGAGCAGTACGTGGGCCTCGGCCTGATCGGCACCGGCAGCCCCACCATCGGCGCCTCCCAGGCGGCCGCGACCGGCCTGATCGGCACCATGCCGGAACTGCCGGAGGGCGGCGCCGAGGCCATCGCCTCCCGCGGCGAGGTCTCCGAGGAGGACCAGCTGCTGGACCGCGCCGCGATGGAGTCCGGCACGGACTGACCGGCGGGGCGGACGCACCACGCGAATAGGCCGGCCCGGCGCCATGTGGCGCCGGGCCGGCCTGTTCCGTCGGACCTTCGAGGCCTCAGGCCGTCATGCGCCCGTCGTCGAGCCGGGGCGGACGATCATCAGTACCACCACGATCAGCCAGGCGAGGGCGAACAGACCGGTGATCATCGACAGGCGGGGCAGCCGGGCGATCAGGGAGTCCGCGGCGGTCGAGGTCCGGTCGGGCTTGTCGAGCTGGGTGACCACGTCGTCCTGGGTGCCGAGCACCGCGATGCCCAGCAGGACGGCGGCCACCGCTGTCAGAGCCATGGAGGCGATGAGCCAGGCGCTGCCCATCACGCCAGTCGCCTGGGCGGTGCCGATACCGAAGGCCGGGAAGTGGAGCTCTGCCGCACGGGGTCGCTGACAGGGGCGCAGGGAAGGTGCCGGCGGTTGCGCGGTCAGATCCGCGTCGACTCCGCCTTGTGGCGGAACAGAGCGCGGTACTCCTGGGGCGAGGTGCCGAGATGCCGGTGTAAGACGGCTCGCAGGGACGCGGGAGCGCCGATGCCGGTGAGGCGGCCGACCTTAGACCGCTGCCAGACCGTGGTAGATCGACGACGAGTTGTGGGCGCGCATCGAGCCGCTGCTGGGAGTTTCTGCCCCAGGAGCTGGGCTTCGGCTCGAGGATGACCTGCCGGCGACGGCTGCGGGTCTGGAACTAGGCCGGGATCTGGCAGCACCTGCACGAGCTGCTGCTCTCCGAGCTGCGGGCCGCAAACCTGCTGGACTTCTCCCGCGCAGCGGTCGACTCCAGCCGCATCCGCGCGATGAAGGGCAGGTCGGCCACCGGCCCGCCCCCGGTGGACCGGAGCAAGGCAGGCAGCAAGCACCACCTGATCGTCGAAGCGCACGACATCCCGCTCGCGGCAATCACCACCGGCGGCAACCGCAACGACGTCACCCCACTGATCCCACTGAACCAGGCCGTCCGGCCGATCCGCGGTAGCTGCGGTCAGCCACTGCGCCGCCCCGAGCACTTGTGCGCCGGCGTGTACCGCTGGGTCGTGGAAGGAGCGTTGACTGCGCCGTCATCTGCCGGCGACGACTTCGCACCGCACTTTGTTGAGAGCAAGGGCGGGCGATCGCCCCAGGGGATGGCCCGCTCGATACGTCAGAACGCATTCGTAGCAGTCGGCCCGCGCAGCCTCACATCCGGGATCTCAGCACGTCGACCTCACAGCCCGGCGCGAAGGGGTCGAAGCCGTGCTCGACCAGCCAGCGAACAATCAGCAGGCTTCGCAACGACCACCACGCGTGGATCACGTCGAGGTCGATGTCGGTGCCATAACCGGCGATGACGTCGTCGAGGTGCTCCTCGTGTCCGAGCGTGAAGGTGGCGAGGTCGTACAGGGCATCACCCTGGCCCGCCTCGGACCAGTCGATGATGCCCGTGACCTCGTCGCCGTCGACGAAGACGTGATCGATCTGCAGGTCGCCGTGCGTGAACGCCGGAGTCCACGGCCGGAGCGCGGCCTGGGCGACCTGGCGATTGCGGGTGACCAGGTCGGCGGGCAGGACGCCGTTCGTCACGAGCAACTCGCACTCGTCGTCGAGTTCCGCCGCCAGCGCGACGATGCTCCGGCCGGCCTGGCCCGGCCGGGACGGCAGCGGTGCGTCGTGCAGCTTCCGGATGGCGGCGCCCGCCGCGGCCCACGCCGCCGGCGACCCGGTCGACGGCCCGCCGAGGCGCCCAAGCGTCGTCCCCGGGAGCGCGGCGGTCGCAAGCACGGACGGCTTGCGCCACAGGACCTCCGGGGTCGGGACCGGCGCGAGGGCCATCGCCTCGACCTCGACGTCGATGCGCGCCTGATCGGCGTCCACCTTCAAGAACACGTCACCGACACGCAGAGTCGCGCGCTCGGAATGGGCGACGACGACTTTGACCTCATCCATGGGCGACCAGTATCCCGGGGATGATCGCCGACGTCGCCAGGTTTGTCGCATGGGCGGATGTGTAGCCCTCGTTGACGTTGGGGCGCCCACCAGGATTCGACAAGGACCAGGTCGTACAGGCCGTCGAGCGACAGTTCCGCCGTACCGGATACGCCGGTACCAGCGTCGACGACATCGCCAAGGCCGGCGGCCTTGGCCGCGGCAGCCTCTACGCAGCGCAGCAAGCTGTGCCTGCGGACACTGGAGGCGTACTGCGACCGCCTGGAGACCGCGTGGACGGCCGTACTCGACGGCCCCGAGGACACCGCGCTGGAACGGCTGCACACGTATCTCGTGCAGTCGGCGCGAACCGTGCACGACGACCCCGACCAGCTCGGCTGTATGGTGACCGGCTTCGTCGTCGAGGGAGTCGACCACGATCCGCAGGCCACTGCACGCGTCAAGCAGGCCCTCGGCAGGATCGAGGCTTCGCTGACCGAATGCGTCCGGGCCGCGCAGCGCCATGGCGACCTCGATCCCGAGGCGGACGCCCGGGACATCAGCCACCTGCTCATGGCCGCCAACCGGGGCATGGAAGTACTGGCCAGGGCCGGATTCGACGTGGCTGCGCTGGAGCGGGTCGCCAATCAGACCTTCGAGGGACTCCCGCGGACGGGACGGGCCAGGTCCCGGCAGGGGTCCCAGCCGGCCAACGCGGAAGCCTGCTGAGCTCTGCTTGATCGAGAGCCCGTACTCCGGTCAGCGCTCCGCAGCGAATGACTCGACGTACGCCAGGGCCCCGTACAGCGCGTCCCGCAGGGGCGTCGACTCGCCGGCCGCCTGGTCCAGCAGTGCTCCGCCCTGGAACGCGGCGGCGAGCAGGTGGGCGAGCGCGGCCGGGTCGGCCTCCGGGCGCAGTTCGCCGCGCTCGCGCATCTTGCTCAGGCCGCGCTTGAACAGCTCCTGCCACCGCTCGAAGCCGTCGGCCACCGCGTCCCGGTGGGACGGCTCGGCCTTGACGACCTCGGCGGCCAGGGAGCCGAACATGCAGCCGCCGCGCAGCATGTCCTGCGAGGCGATGTAGGAGTCGGCCCACCGGCGCAGGGCGGCGAAGCTGTCCAGCTCGCCCAGTTCGGGTGTCTGGTGACGGGCGACGATGGTGTCGGCCTGCCAGGCGAGCACCGCGCGTACCAGCGACTCCTTGGTAGGGAAGTGGCGCGTCAGCTGTGAGCCGCTGACTCCGGCCGCCTCGCGGATCTGCTCGTTGTTGGTGTTCTGCGCGCCGTGTTCGTAGATCAGCTCGGCGGCCGCCCGGACGATGCGTTCGCGTGTGGCCAGGCCCTTGGCGGTCAGCTTCTGAGCCGGCGCTTCCCTGGTGGAGGTCATGGCGACCATCGTACCGCAAAAAAGGGCTTGACAACCCATTCTGCGAGGTGTCTCCTGGAGGCAAGCAAAAAGGGCTGCCAAGCCCATTCTTCTGGGGAGGTGGACGGAGTGTCCACACAGGCTGCACCGCAGGCGGTCGCGACAACCCCGCACACCGGCCCGGCTCCGGCCGTCACCGAGGCGGGTCACCCGCGCCGCTGGAGCATCATGGCGGTGCTGGGTGCCGTCGCCTTCATGGCGCAGCTCGACTTCTTCGTCGTCAATGTCGCCCTCGCCGGGATCGGGCAGTCGTTCCCGGGCACGGGCGTTGCGAGCGTGTCGTGGGTTCTGTCGGCGTACGCGATCGTCTTCGCCGCCGTGCTCGTGCCCGCGGGCCGTATCGCGGACCAGTGGGGGCGCAAGAAGATGCTGCTGTCCGGAGTGGCGCTCTTCACCCTCACCTCCGCCGTCGCGGCCGCCGCGCCGAGTCTCGGCGTGCTGGTCGGCGCCCGGGCTCTCCAGGCCGTCGGCGCGGCGATGATCGTGCCGACCTCGCTCGGCCTGCTCTACCCGAGCTTCCCCAAGCGCCGGCACACGCTGGTGGTCGGCCTGTGGGCGGGCGTGGGCGCGATCGCGGCCTCGGCGGGCCCGCCCGTCGGCGGTCTGCTCGTCACCCTCGACTGGCGGTGGATCTTCCTGATCAACGTTCCCGTCGGCATCGCCACCCTCGTCGCCGGCGTGGTGCTCCTGCCCGAGGTGCGTCAGCCCAAAGGTGCCGCTGTGCCGGACGCGGCTTCCGCCCTCGCCCTGTTGCTGGCCGTGAGCCTGCTGGTGCTCGCCACCGTCCAGGGGCCGGGGTGGGGCTGGACGGACATCCGCACCGTGGCCCTGTTCGCGGCAGCCGCCCTGGCCGCTGCCGCGACGGTCGAGCGGACCCTGCGCGCCAAGGCGCCGGTGATCGAGAAGCAGTTGTTCGCCGGCAGGCAGTTCACCGCCGCCACCGTGGCCCTGTTCCTGTTCTCCGCCGGCTTCGCCATCGTCCTGCTCAGCACCGCCCTGTTCATGCAGGAGGTCTGGCACTTCAGCCCGCTGCGTGCAGGTGTCTCCATCGCCCCGGCCCCCCTGGCCTCGATCGCCTTCGCGATGAGCGCCGGCCCCATCCAGAGCCGCTTCGGACGGACCGCCCCTGCCGTGACAGGGACGCTGGCCATGGCGCTCGCCGCCGGCTACTGGCTCATGGCCGTGCACACCACCCCCGACTACTGGGGCGGCATGTTCCCGGGTCTGATCCTGGTCGGCCTGGCCGGCGGTCTGGCCCAGGCGCCGCTGTTCGCAGCCGCCGGCACCCTCGCACCCGAACGCGCCACCACCGGCAGCGCCGTACTCAACATGAGCCGGCAGATCGGCAGCGCCGTGGGCGTGGCCCTGCTCGTGGCGCTGACTCCCCAGGCGTCGACCACCGGGTTCGACCATGCCTGGTTCGTCCAGGCCGGCGCCGGAATCGCCGCGGCCGCCGCGCTGCTCGCTCTCCGGCCCCGCCACACGCCCTGAGCAGAAGGCAGCTCCCTCTCAAGAAACGTCAAGAAACGGAGAGCACCCTCATGGAACGCAACCTCCTCGTGATCGGCGCCACCGGCAAGACCGGCCGCCACACCACCGAACTACTGCTCCAGCGCGGGCACCGCGTCCGCGCGCTCGTCCGCGGCCTCGACGGGCGTGCCGAGCGGCTCGCCGCCCTCGGAGCCGACGTCGTGGAAGGCGACGTCCTCGACCTGGACTCCCTGGCCCGGGCGACCAAGGGGATCGATGCCCTGTACTTCACCTATCCGATCCGGCCCGGTCTGATGGACGCCACCGCGAACGTGGCCCAGGCGGCGGAGGAGAACGGGGTCCGGGCGATCGTGAACATGTCGCAGGTGTCCGCCCGCCGCAACACCGCCAGCAACGCGGCACGCCAGCACTGGGTCGCCGAACGCGTCCTGGACCACTCCCCCGTCCCCGTCACCCACATCCGCCCGACCTTCTTCGCCCAGTGGCTGATCGACACCTGGGCCGACGGAACCGGCGAACTGCGCCTGCCGTTCGCCGACGGACGCCACGCCCCCATCGCGGAAAGCGACCAGGCGAAGGTGATCGCTGCCGTCCTGGAGGACCCCGCCCCGCACGCCGGCCAGATCTACCCGCTGTACGGAGCCGAGGAGCTCGACCACTACGAGATCGCCGAGAAGATGTCGCGGGCGCTGGACCGCGAAGTCACGTACGTGCCCATCGAACTCGACGAATTCGCCGCCATCCTGCGCGGGCGCGGCGCGCCGGACCACCTGATCCAGCACCTGCTCGCCGTGGCCGTCGACTACCGCAACGGCGTCTTCGCCGGCACCAACAACCTCGTGAAGACGATCGGCGGCAGCGATCCCCTCGACGTCGAGGGCTTCATCGCCCAAAACCGCGCGGCCTTCGACCTGCCCACCGTCTGAACACCTCAACACTGGAGAAAACAATGAGCGTTTGGTTCATCACCGGATCGTCCCGGGGCTTCGGCCTGGAAATCACCCGTGCCGCCCTCGCCGCCGGCCACCAGGTGGTCGCGACCGCGCGGAAGACCGAAACCGTCCGCGAGCAGTTTCCCGACGCCGACGACACGCTGCTCACCGTGCCGCTGGATGTGACCGACCACCAGAGCATCGAAGCGGCCGTCGACGCGGCGGTCGAACGGTTCGGCCGGATCGACGTCCTGGTCAACAACGCCGGCACCGGCCTGCTCGCCGCCGTCGAAGAGTCCGACGACGCCGCGGTCCGCGCGGTGTACGAGACCAACGTGTTCGGCCCGCTCGCCGTCCAGCGCGCCGTGCTGCCGGTACTGCGGCGTCAGCGTTCCGGTCACGTGATCAACATCAGTTCCATCGTGGGCTTCGCCACCGCGCCAGGCTGGGGCATCTACGCCTCCACGAAGTTCGCCGTCGAGGGCTTCACCGAGACCCTCCACACCGAACTGGCGCCCCTCGGCATCCACGTCACGCTCGTGGAACCGGGCTTCTTCCGCACCGACTTCCTCGACCCCACCAGCCTGCACACCGGCCCCGACACCATCGACGACTACGCGGCCACTGCCGGCGCGATGCGTGCAGCCGCCGTGAGCCTCAACCACACGCAGCCCGGCGACCCGGTCAAGGCCGCGCGCGCCATTGTCGAGCTGGCCGCCGCCCCCGAGCCGCCCCTGCGCCTCCCGCTCGGAGCCGAAACGCTGCAAGCCTTCGAGGCCAAGCTGGACACCTTCCGCAAGGAGATGGACGCCTGGCGGCACGTCGCCCTCTCCACCGATCACGACACCGATCACGACTAGGAAGGACGTTCCGGTGACCACGCGACAACCGTCCGCCATAGCCCGCCATTACCGGCAGGACGACCTGCGCCGGAAGATCGACGAAGCGCTCGACCGCCTCTACCCGGGGCGTACGACGCTCACCACCGACGACCTCCATGTCGTGGACGAGTTCCACACCGGCGGCCACGCGGCGACGCGGGAGCTGGCCGAGCACCTGGAACTGGGAGCGGGCCTGCGTGTCCTTGACGTGGGAAGCGGCCTGGGCGGTCCGGCCCGCCATCTGGCCCAGCACGAGGGCGCCGATGTCACCGGCGTGGACCTGACCGAGGAGTACGTCGACGTCGCGCGCCGGCTCACCGATCGCGTGGGCCTCGCCGACCGGGCCCGCTTCCAGCAGGGGGACGTGAGTGCGCTGCCCTTTCCCCGGGCGAGTTTCGACCGGGCCTGGATGCTGCACGTGGGCATGAACATCGAGGACAAGGCCCGTCTGTTCGCCGAGGTCAGCCGCGTTCTGACCGACAACGGCCTCTTCATCGTGTACGACGTCATGCTGCTCGGTGATCCCGCCCTCGTCAGCTACCCACTGCCGTGGGCCTCGGAGCCCGAACACAGCTTCCTGGCCCGCCCGGAGGACTACCGGTCGCTGCTGCGCAAGGCCGGGTTCGACATCGTCGCCGAGCACGATCACCGCTCGCAAGCCGCCCGGTCGCTTCGTGAAGCGGACGCCCCGATCAGCGTGGCCATGGGCACCGACGCATCGACCAAGCTCGCGAAGGCGCTTCAGAACATCGAGGAAGGTCTCCTTGCTCCGACCGAGATGATCTGCCGTCTCCGCTGATCTCACGCTCGATGCCCCGAGGTCCTGCTCGACCGCCCACAGATAGAACCGGTTGCCGAAGGCCAAGGCGCCTCAAGATCGCGGCCTCAATGGTCGGCGGTCATGTGCAGCGCCTTCAGCACGTCCTCGTCCGTCAGTTGCTCGAACCGTTCGTAGCAAAGGCCCACGGCCATGAAGGTCACCGGCCGTTGCAGACACACCACCTCGTCGGCCTCGGCGCGCATCAGGTCCGCCGCCTCCGGTGAGGCGACGGGCACGGCCAGCACGAGCCGCCCGGGTTCCAGACGCCGTACGTACCGCAGGGCGGCGCGGGCCGTGGACCCGGTCGCGAGGCCGTCGTCGACGACGATCGCGGTGCGGCCGGTCAGGTCGGGGGCGGGGCGGCCCTGCCGGTAGAGCCGTTCGCGGCGGTGGAGCTCCTTGCGTTCGCGTTCGACCACGGGGGCGAGCGTCTTCTCGGTGAGGCCCAGTTGCTGCAGGGCGCGTTCGTCGTAGAGCGGTTCGTCGTCGCCGACGATCGCGCCGACGCCGAGCTCCCGCTGGAACGGGGCGCCGATCTTGCGTACGACGAGCACGTCGAGCGGGGCGTTGAGCGCGCGGGCCACTTCTTGGGCGACGGTGACGCCGCCGCGCGGCAGGGCGAGGACGACGGGGTCCGGCAGGGCGCCCTTCTCCTGCTGGATCCGCAGCCGTCCGGCCAGTTCCCGCCCGGCCTGTCTGCGGTCATGGAACTGCATCGTGGTCGCCACTCCTTCCCGCACGGAGACGGCCCCCTCGGTCCGGCGCGTACCCATTGCGCGCCGGTCGATGCACGCGGCGCGCCCTTCCCACCGGCATCGTGCGCGGTTGGCTCCCGTCACCGCTCCCGTGCGGCCTGGTGCGCGGCTTCGAGGCGGTCCTCGCACCAGCGTTTCACCATGTCCGCGACCTGTTCCAGCGCTCCGGGCTCCTCGAACAGGTGCGTGGCACCCGGCACCACGCGCAGGGAGTGCGGTCCGCTCAGCTCCCGGGCCGCAGCCTGGTTCAGCCGCAGCACGTCCGGGTCCCGGCCGCCGACGATCAGCAGCACCGGAGCGCGTACGTCGCGCAGCGCGTCGGCGGCCAGGTCGGGGCGCCCGCCGCGCGACACGACGGTCAGGGTGCGCCGCGGCCGTTCGGCGGCGGCGACCAGGGCCGCGGCCGCCCCGGTGCTGGCGCCGAACAGGACGACCGGCAGGTCACCGGTGTCGGGCTGTGCCGCCAGCCAGTCGACGACGGCGACCACGCGGCGGCCGAGCAGCGGTATGTCGAAGCGGTGCTGCCCGGTCACCGCGTCCTCGCGGTCCTCGTCCTCGGTGAGCAGATCCATCAGTACGGTGCCCAGTGCGCCGGTGCGCAGTTCGGCGGCGACCGCGCGGTTGCGGGGGCTGTGCCGGGAGCTGCCGCTGCCGTGGGCGAACACCACGATCGCGCGGGCCGAGTCCGGCAGGGACAGATCGCCCGGCAGCTCCACGCCGGCGGCCGGCACCGTGATCAACTGGGTGATCATCGCCATCATCCTCTTCCTCGTGGCAGGCGGTCCGACGGGCCGTATGACCTGCTGGGTCACGGGTACCCGTACCGGTGAAAAACCTCTTTCGAGGAGATGACTCGGATGCTGTTCATCGGACTGCTCCTCCTCGGGGCGACGGGCGCGTTCACCGCCCTGGCGATCGCCGACAACCTGTCCGGGGGCCCCGAGTACACCGTGACGGTGCTGAATCACGAGATCGCCACCATGAACACGCTGGCCGTCTTCAGCTCCGGCCTCGCCCTGGCGCTGATCTTCTGCCTGGCCCTGCTGATGGTGAACGGCGCGGCGCATCGCCGCCATCGCCGGCCGCGGGCGTACGACACGGGCGAGACCACGCATCTCGACGAGATGATGGGACCGGACGCACGGGCCTGAGCAGACGGGCCCCGAAAGACCTGGGGGACGGACCATGGTCGGCGACACGGACGACGACAGGCAGGCACGGCGGCAGGGCTTGAGCGGTCACCGCTCGGTGCCGCACGCCGCGGACATCCGGATCGACGCCTGGGGCACCAGTCGCGAGCGCTGCATGGCGGAGGCGGTGCTCGGACTGGTGGAGTGCTTCGTCGACGTCACGGCGGTGCGGGCCAGCGCGGTGATGCATCTGCGGCTGCCGGAGACCGACGACGACGATCTGCTGATCGCGCTGCTGGACGAGGTCGTCCACCGCATGGAGGTGCACGGCCAGGTGCCCGTCGACGTGGAGGCGGACACCGACGACGAGGGCCTGGACGTGCGCCTGGCGGTCGCCGCGCTCGCGGACGTGGAGGTCGTCGGCCCCGCCCCGAAGATCGTCGCGTGGCACGGCCTCAGGTTCGGGCCGGACCCGTACGGCTGGTCGTGCGGGGTCACTGTCGACGTGTGAGCAGGCCATGGGCGCCGGCACGGTGACGCTGTTCCTGTGCGGCGATGTGATGCTCGGCCGCGGCGTCGACCAGATCCTCGCGCATCCCGGCGATCCGAAACTGCGGGAGGGATACGTCCAGGACGCCCGCTCCTACGTCCGCTTGGCGCAGGCGGCGAACGGTCCGATCCCCGCGCCCGTCTCCCCGTCGTGGCCGTGGGGCGCGGCGCTCCCGTTGCTGGCGGAGGCCGCCCCGGACGTGCGGATCGTGAACCTGGAGACGTCGGTGACGAGCAGTTCCGCTTTCGCGCCCGACAAGTTCATCCACTACCGCATGCATCCGGCCAACCTGCCCGCCCTCACCGTGGCCGACCCGGACGTCTGCGTGCTGGCCAACAATCACGTACTGGATTTCGGCCGCGCAGGCCTGACGGAGACGCTCGGCTCGCTCGCCCGCGCGGGCCTGCGAACGGCGGGAGCGGGACGCGGCGCCGAGGAGGCTTACGCGCCCGCGGCGGTGCCCCTGCGCACCGGCGGCCGGGTGCTGGTGTTCGCCCTCGGGGCACGCTCCAGCGGCATCCCGCCGGACTGGGCGGCCACCTCCGGCCGGTCCGGGATCGCCTATGTGCCCGACGTGTCGGCGACCGCCGCAGCGAAGACGGTCGAGCAAGTGCGGCGGGAGAACCATGAAGGCGATCTCGCGGTGGTGTCGGTGCACTGGGGCTCGAACTGGGGCTACCGCGTCCCCCAGGCACACGTCCGCTTCGCCCGCGCCCTGGTGGACGGCGGCGTCGACCTGGTCCACGGCCACTCCTCGCACCACCCGCGCCCCGTCGAGGTGTACCGCGACCGGCTGATCCTGTACGGCTGCGGCGACTTCATCGACGACTACGAAGGCATCGGTGGCTACGAGGAGTACCGCGACGACCTGCGGATCGCCTACCTCGTCACGCTCGCGGCGGACACCGGGCGGCTGACCGGCCTGCGCATGCTGCCGCTGCGGGCCCGCCGCATGCGGCTGGAGCCCGCGCCGGACGCGGACCGCAGCTGGCTGCGCACCACCCTGAACCGGATCAGTCACGGCCTCCACGTCTCTCTCGGGCGCGACGGCACCCTCAACGGTTCGGTACCGCCTTGCTGATGTCCTCCAGCGCGGAGTGCGGATCCTCGGTGGTCGCGAGGTCGCCGAGGCTGACCATGCCGACCGGGCAGCCGCCGCGCTCGACGACCGGCAGACGGCGCACCGCATGCCGCCGCATCAGCTCGACGGCCAGGTCGGTCGTGTCGTCCGGCGACAGGGTCGCCACGGGCGGCGGCGTGCAGACGGAACCGACGGTCGTGCTCTCGGGATCGCGGCCCTCGGCAAGGGCCCGGACCACGATGTCCCGGTCGGTGAGCACACCGAACAGGTCGCAGTCGTAGGCCACCAGGACGTCACCGATGTCCTGCTCGCGCATCACCCGGGCCGCGCGCGCCACCGTGGTCATGGGTTCCACGGAGGCCGCTCCGGGCGACATGACGTCACGTATCTTCCGGGTCATGGGCACCTCCCGGATGCGGGTTCTCGTACGACTTGTTGTACGACGAGGTAGTGCATGTCGGCCGCGTAGCCAGCTCCGGTGCCGGTAAACCAAGCGCCGAGGTCTCACCGCAGTCCGGGGGTGTGCCGCAGCTCGCCGATCTTCAGCAGCCGGGCCGTCACGAGGAAGACCAGTGCGAGGGCGAGCGTTCCCGCGGCGAGTGCGGCCGCGGTGGCCGCGGTGCCGTCGCCCAGGAAGGCGGCGCAGGCGTGGGCGGCGGTCCAGCCGAGCGTCGCGGCGAGGGCGGCGGCGGACAGCAGCTTGAGGTAGTTGCGGCGCAGGGCCCCGTCGTCCAGGCGGCCGCCCACCCTGCGGCGCAGCAGCCGTGCCGTGAGCGCGAGGCCGGCGGCATAGGAGAAGGTGTAGGCGGCTGCCATGCCGGTCACGGACCAGCGGGCGGGCAGCAGCACATGGCAGGCGGTGGCCAGGGCGATGTTCACCGCGCCGATCCAGACGGCCATGAAGAACGGGGTGCGGGTGTCCTGGAAGGCGTAGAAGCCGCGCAGCAGCAGGTACTGCGCGGAGAACGGGATCAGCCCGAGCCCGAACGCCTGCAGCATGTGCCCGAGCGGCTGCGCGGAGGCGGCGTCGGCCGCACCGTGGGCGAACAGCAACGTGGCGATCTGCGGACCCAGCGCGAGGAAGAGGAAGGCCGCGGGCACGATGACCACGCCGCTCACGCGCAGGGCCCGCGAGAGGTCGGCGCGCAGCTCTGCGATCCGGCCCTCGGAAGCGGCCCTGCTCATGCGCGGCAGCAGCGCCGTCACCAGGGACACGGTGACGATCGACTGGGGCAGCATCCAGATGGTCTGCGCATAGGTGTACGCGGAGTAGCCCACGCCGGCCTTCGGCAGCTGCTGGTCGGCGGCGTTGGCATAGTTGGTGATCACTGTCAGGGCGACCTGGTTGGCCAGCACGAACAGCAGAGTCCACTTCGCCGCGTGGATGCCGGCGCCCAGACCGGTGCCACGCCAGTCGAACCGCGGGCGGAAGCGGAAACCCGCGGCCCTGGCGAACGGGATCAGCGCAAGGGCCTGGACGGCGATGCCGGCGGTGGTCCCGATGCCCAGGAGACGCACCTGGACGGCGGTGATGTCCTCGACCCGGTGCGGGACGGTCATCAGACCCAGATAGGTGCCGAACATGGCCACCAGCACGACGTTGTTGAGGACCGGGGTCCACATCATCGCGCCGAACTTCTCGCGGGCGTTGAGGACTTGGCCGTAGATGCCGAACAGGCCGTAGAAGAAGATCTGCGGCAGCAGGAACCTGGCGAACACCACGGTGAGTTGGAAGGCCTCATGTCTGTCCGGGCTGTCGGGGATGTAGAGACCGACGATCTGTGGCGCGGCCCAGACCGCCAGTGCGGTGCCCGCGGCAAGGACGCACACCACCAGGGTCACCAGGCGCTGCTCGTAGGCCCGTCCGCCGTCGGCGTCCGTGGCGCGTGCCCGGACGAGCTGGGGCACGAGCACGGCGTTGAGCGCGCCGCCGATGAGCAGCGTGTAGAGGCTGGTCGGCACGGTGTTGGCGGTGTTGTACGTGGTGGCCAGCAGGCCGGTGCCCAGCGCCGCGGCCTGGAGGACCTGCCGTATCAGCCCGGTGGCGCGCGACACGACGGTCGCCACGGCCATGAGAAGCGACGACCGGGCCGCGCCTTGTTGCCCGGTTTCGGTACGCCGGGCGGTGTGCCGCCCGCCTGCTCGTTCGCCCGCCGGCGTGGTCTGCGCCGCGGTGTTCTCCCCCTGCGTCATGCGGGCCAACCTATGCCTTCAAGATCCGGTCCACGTACTGCCGCATCCGGAGCCGGTCTTCCGCGAACCATCCCTGCCACGGCTCGTCCAGCGGCAGCCACGCCGCGGGTTGGCCCTCCTCGGGGGTCAACTGCGCCCGCCTGTCGAGTACTTGAAGGAAGGTCACGCTGACGGTGGCCGACCAGTCGGGGTGATAGGAGCGCAACGTGACGGCCGCCGGCACCGGATGGAGCTCCGCCCGGACCCCGGTCTCCTCGAACAACTCCCGCCGGGCCGCCTCCCGCGGCGTCTCCCCTGGCTCCACCTTGCCGCCGGGCGGCACCCAGCCCCGCCAGCGGTGCCGCACCAGCAGGACATGCGTCAGGCCGCGGTCGAAGACCCATACGTCCGTCGCCAGCGGGCCGTCCTGCGCGGCGTCCGGGCGCAGCAGCCCCTCCAGGGCGCCGTCGTAGGCGGTCAGGGCCTGCCGCGCATCGCGGATCGCGGCCTCGAGGGTGCGTGGCTCTATGCGGTGGGCTGTCACCCGGCGGAGGGTACGACGGGCCACTGACACACGGGCACGCACAGACCCTTGGCCTGCCGCCCCGCAGCCGTCACGCGGCGCCCGGTTCACCCTCTCCCCGCCACGGCCGTGCGAGAGCAACCAGCGCAACTCCCGCCGCTGCCACGGCAGTCAGCATGATGAGCGCCATCGGCAGGGAGCTGTCCTCCCCGAACAGGCCGACCAGGGGCGAGGCGAGGGCACCGAGGAGGAACTGGAGGCCGCCCAGGAGTGCGGAGGCGGCGCCGGGGGTGCGCCGGCCGAGGGCCTGGCCGATGCTCATCGACGCCGGGAAGATCATGCCGATGCCGCCGACGGTCACGAACAGGGTGACCCAGGTGCCGGCGAGGGTCTCGCCGACCGTGAGCACCAGCAGCACCTGGGTCAGGGCGCCGAGCGCGGCGACGCAAACCCCCGCCGTCAGCAGCGAGTTGAGCCGTACGCCCCGACCCACCAGCCGGGAGAAGACCGCACCGGCGATCAGCATGCCGGCGGCGTTGCTCGCGAAGATGAGGGAGTACGTCGTCGACGACACCCCGTGCAGGTTCTCGAAGACGAAGCTGGAGCC
Source organism: Streptomyces sp. NPDC001663 (assembly GCF_042893105.1). Lineage (NCBI taxonomy): Bacteria > Bacillati > Actinomycetota > Actinomycetes > Kitasatosporales > Streptomycetaceae > Streptomyces > Streptomyces sp. NPDC001663. The sequence goes on from NZ_JBIAUR010000017.1 coordinate 46,850, forward strand.
GCTGATGTAGGTGAACAGCGCCGCGGAGACGAAGGCGAGGACGAGGACGTACCCCATGAACGTGCGGCGGGCGACCAGCCCGCCCATGGCACGGAAGGTGCCGCCGAGCCCTCCGCCATGCCGCCGCTCCGGCGGCAGCGACTCCGGCACGCGCCACACCACGCCGAGCAGAAGCAGGACGCCCAGCACAGCCAGCACGGCGAACACCGCGCGCCAGCCGGACACGGTGAGGATGGCCCCGCCGAGCACCGGCGCGGCGATCGGCGCCACGCCCATGATCTGCGACAACACGGCGAAGTAGCGGGGCAGTTGAGGGCCATGGAAGCGGTCGGTCAGCACCGCCCGGGCCAGCACCGTGCCCGCCGCGCCGGTCACGCCCTGCAGGAAGCGGGCACCGGTCAGCACGCCGACATTCGGGGCGGCCGCACAGACGACGGAGAGCACGATGAATCCGGCCAGTCCCGACATCAGCAGCCGGCGCCGTCCGATCCCGTCGCTGAGCGGCCCGATCAGCAGTTGTCCGACGACGAACCCGGCCAGGAACGCGGTCATGGTCAGCTGCACGGCCGAGCTGCTCGCGCCGAGCGCGTCCCCCAGGGCGGGGAAGCCGGGCACGTACATGTCGGTGGCCAGCGGCGCGACTGCGGTCAGCGAGCCCAGGACCGCGACCAGAACCGCGGTGGAGCGCCCGGAGCTCGGCGGAGCATCGACCACCTCGGTGGCACGTGCGGCGGTGGACGGGGAGGAGGACGGCGACGGGGATACCATGAGCGAAACGGTAACCGATGGTTCACTGGTTAACAAAGGGCGTTCCACACAGCGAGAACGCCCGTACAGTGAGAGCGTCCGCACAGCGAGAAGGCGAGCCGCATGCCCTCCTCCCCCGCCTCCCCCTTCGAGGTCCGCGCGCAGTGGGCCGAGCACAATCCCGGTCTCGACACCTCACCCATGGAGCTGGTGGGACTGCTCAAGCACGCCTCGGCACTCCTGAACCAGGCCGTGGAACCCCTTTACGCGGGCGCCCCGCTCACCGCGCCCGAGGTCGACATGCTCATCCCTCTGCGTCACGCCACCGACCCGGTCATCGCCCGCCGCCTGGCCGAACGGCTGGGCCTGTCCCGCGCGGGCGTCAGCAAGACGCTGGCCAAGCTGGAGAAGCGCGGCTTCATCACCCGCGTCCCCAACCCCGCCGACCGCCGCGCCGCGCTGGTCACCATCACCGAGACCGGGGCCGAGGCCGTCGACCAGCTCTTCCCCCGTCAACTGGCCGCCGAGGTGGAGCTGTTGGCGGGCCTCGGCGATGACCGGGAGTGGGTGCTCAAGGCGTTGGCGCGGCTGGTGGAGGCGATGGAGAGCCGGGCCTAGCCGCTACCGCCGCCGCCACGGCAGCACCGTCGGATCGGTCTCCGTGCTCTCGGCCCGATGCAGGGCGTCACTGATGGCTTCGCCGATCTCCGCGAACTGCCGTACCTGTTCCGGGGTGAGGGCGTCGAACACCACCCGGCGCACGGCTTCCACATGACCGGGAGCGGCCCGCTCCAGCAGGGCGTGTCCCTCGTCGGTGAGGACGGCGAGCTGGCCGCGGCCGTCGGCGGGGTCCTCGCGCCGGTCCACCAGGCCGACCTCCCGCAGCCGGTTCACCGCATGGGTGAGCCGACTGCGGGTGATCTTGAGCCGCTGGGCCAGTTCGGACATGCCGAGGGCACCGTCGGGCGTGGAGGAGAGGTGGGCGAGCAGGCTGTAGTCGGCGTGCGTCATGCCGGCGTCGCGCCGCAGCTGGCGGTTGAGATGGTCGGCGAGCAGCGTGGAGAAGTCGACGTAGGCCAACCAGGCGCGTCGTTCCTCGGCATTGAGCCAGCGTGGCGTTGTGGGCATGTGCACACCTTACCGGGCTTTCGTTTGAACTTTCAATCACATGATGTAGCATCCGTTTTCGTCGATGTGTTTGAAACATCAAGCACTGGGTCGACGTAACGAAAGGCACCACAGCGCAATGAACCTCAGCAGGAACAAGCGGCTCGGGATCGCCGCCGCCACCGCCCTCACCCTGTCCGCGGTAGGCACGACCGCGATCGCCCAGACCACCACCTCCAGGCCGGCCGCCGCCTCCGAGCAGGACCAGTTGCAGGCGCTCTACAAGACCGCCAGGGCCGAGGGCGGCAAGGTCACCGTCTACATCGGCGGCGACGCACCCGGCCAGTGGGACTCACTGGCGAGCGCCTTCACAAAGCAGTTCCCGGACATGAAGCTGCACCTGGTCACCGACCTGAGCAAGTACCACGACGCCCGCATCGACAACCAGCTCGCCACCGGCAGGCTCACCGCCGACGCCGCGATCCTGCAGACCTCCCAGGACTTCGACCGCTGGAAGAAGCACGGCGACCTGCTCAAGTACAAGCCGGTCGGCTGGGACAAGGTGTTCACCAACGCCAAGGACACCGACGGCTACTACACCGGCGTCTTCTACGGCGCCTTCTCCTACCTCGTCAACACCACACAACTCCCCGCGAAGCAGGGCGACTTCAAGGCCACGGACCTGCTCAAGCCCGCCTACAAGAACAAGTTGATCCTGACGTACCCCAACGACGACGACGCCGTACTGTTCGGCTTCCAGCAGATCGTCGACCAGTACGGCTGGACCTACCTGGCCAAGCTCGTCAAGCAGAACCCGAAGCTGATCCGCGGCGTCCCAGGCTCCGCGGCCGGTGTGGCCAGCGGCGACTACCTCGCCTCCATCGCCGTCGGCGGCGACGCCCGCCCCCACGGCACCCAGGTCTTCTCCACCACCGAACGCTTCAACTCCTGGGCCCAGCGCGGCGCCATCTTCAAGCAGGCCCCGCACAAGGCCGGCGCCAAGCTCTTCCTGAGCTGGCTCACCTCACAGACCACCCAGAAGAACGCCATCGCCACCTGGACCTGGTCCGTGCGCAAGGACGTCGCCCCACCGACCGGCCTCAAGCCCCTGGCCTCGTACAAGAACACCGACCCCAAGGCCTTTGCGAAGTTCATGTCCAACCGCGCCGCCGTCGAACGCTTCCGCTCCCAGGTCGAGCTCTACTTCGGCCAGGTCAAGGGCGCCGACCCCGGCGACCCCACAGACACCCTCGGCCGCACCCCCGGCGGCTTCTGAAGTCCAGCGAAGGACAGTTCGGCTTCCGCGTCGATGACATCGATGCCATGTCCGCCGAACTGACGGTGGCCGGGGCCGAGTTGCTCGGCGAGATCAACCGCCTGGACACGGGCTACCCGGCCGATGACGTGAACCGACACCCTCGCCCGGGGTTTCCCCGGGCGAGGGTGTCATGGAGGTTCTCCCTACAGGGAGTCGGCGAGCTCCCGCTCGGATTCCGCCGCCGGCTCCTCCGTCGGGTGCTTCGCGGCGGCCTTGCGGCCGGGCAGCACCGCGAGGACGATCAGCGCCCCGGCGGCCATGATGATTCCGCCCACCAGGCTGGTCTGCGCCACACCGTGGGCGAAGGACTCGTGTACGGCGTCGACCAGGGCCTGGGCCTGCTGCGCCCCGCCGGTGGGGTTCTTCGCGACCTGTTCGGCGACCGCGAGGCCGCCGCCGACCGAGTCCTTGGCGGTGTCCAGCGCGGCGGCCGGGAGGTGGCCGCCGACCAGGTCGGTCAGCTTGTCGCGGTAGGCGGTACCCAGCAGTGAGCCGAGGATCGCGATGCCCAGCGAGCCGCCCAGCTCCAGCGCGGTGTCGTTGGCACCGCCGCCGACACCCAGCTCGCTCTCCGGGAACGAACCCATGATCGTGTCGGTGGCCGGGGAGACGCTCAGTCCGATGGCGAAGCCCAGCATCAGCATCGTCGGCAGGAAGTCGGTGTACGTCGAGCCCGACTCGATCCGCGTGAGCAGGAAGACGCCCGCCGTGCCGATCACCATGCCGGCCGTCACCATCGGCTTCATGCCCAGCTTCGGGGTCAGCCGGCCGGTGATCGCGGCGCCGACGAAGACGGCTCCGGCCAGCGGCAGCAGTCGCATGCCGGTCTCCAGCGCGTCGTAGCCGAGGACGAACTGCAGGAACTGCGTGGCGTAATAGATCGCGCCGAAGGTCCCGAAGAAGAAGAACAGCACCGCGAGCATCGAGCCGCTGAACGGGCGCAGGCGGAACTTGCGGACGTCCAGCATCGGCTGCGGGTGGCGCAACTCCCAGGCGACGAAGGCCAGGAGACCCACGCCGGCCACCACGGCCGCGGTGATCGGGCCGACGCCCCAGCCGAAGTGCGGGCCCTCGATGGTCGCGTAGACCAGGCTGCCGACGGAGACGATCGAGAGCAGGCCGCCCACGTAGTCGATGCGGCCCATCTTCTCCGCCTTGGAGGGCGGGACCAGCGCCAGGGCGCCGACGACGGCGGCGACCGCGATGGGCACGTTGATCAGGAAGGTCGAGCCCCAGGCGTGGTCCTCCAGGAGCCAGCCGGCGACCAGGGGGCCGACGGCGATGGCGAGGCCGGAGGTGGCGGTCCAGGCCGTGATGGCCGCTGCGCGCTCGGCCCTCGGGAAGATCGCGACCAGGAGCGACAGCGTGGCCGGCATGACCACCGCGGCACCCACGCCCATGATCGCCCGAGCCGTGATCACCAAGCCGGTCTGGTCGACCAGGCTGCCCATGACCGAGCCGCCGGCGAAGATCAGCAGACCCGTGACGAGGGCGCCGCGGCGGCTGTACTTGTCGCCGATCGAGCCCAGCACCAGCATCAGCGCGGCGTACGGGACGGTGTAGCCGTCGATGACCCACTGCAGGTCACTGCTGCTCAGGCCCAGGTCCTTGGTCATGTCCGGGGCGGCCACGATCAGCGAAGTGTTCGCCATGACCACGATCAGCAGGCTGAGGCAGAGGACGATCAGGGCCCACCAGCGCCGTGCGTACGGCCCGGTCATCTTCTCGACGGGTGTGTTCACAGGGAAGGGCATGGGGGCTCCTAGCGGGACGAGTTAATTGCCCATCGATGTGCAGACTAGTTTATTGCTCGCCGCCGTGCAAATAGTGGGGCTCACTCCCCCGCGAAGGCCGATCCGGAGGCAGGGGTGGACAACGCGCCACCTCACCAGGCCAGGAGCACGACAAGACAAATGCGCATCGGTGAGCAATTACGCCTGTGGCGGGAGACGGCCCGATGAGAGGCTGCTGACGGCCGTCAGGCCGCCTCCTCCAAGGCGCCCTTCGGACCGTCGGTCTTCTCCGCGCGTTCGCCACGGCCGTCCGCCGGCCGTCGGTGGAGCAGCACCAGCGTGGTGCCCGTGGCCAGGCCCAGCGCGGGCAGTACGGGAAAGCGGCCGTCGGGCGCGAAGCCCTGGGTGGCGAAGCGGGTCAGGGCCATGACGCAGGCGGCGAGACCCGGCCAGAGGAACCAAGGGCGGTACGGGGCGGCGTCCGGGCGGATGCCCTCGTACCGCCTGATCAGGGTGGCCTCCAGCGGGCGCAGGGCCGTCACGACGCCGGTCAGGACGGCGGCCAGCACCAGCAGCCAGGGCGCGCGCAGTGCCCACCAGGCGGCGGAGTCGAGGGCGGGTTCGGGGGCGAGGGCGGTCAGGTAGAACGCTGCGGCGACGATCAGCACCGGCAGCATGTGCCACAGGTAGAGCGTCATGCTGACGCCGCCGACGGGGCGCACCGTCCGCCACACCCGTTCGCGGTTCAGCAGGCGCCGTATCGCGGGCGCGGCGAGGAGACAGGCGCCGGCCTGGGCCACGGCCCAGGAGAGCATCGCCGCCGAGGGCGGGTTGGTGTTGCTGGGGGTCTGACCGGTCACCAGGATCAGGCTGACCGGGAAGGGGCCGAGGGCGACCAGCGCCGCGAAGGCCAGTGCGCCGCCGGCGGCCATGGCGGCCGGTAGCAGCGGGCGGCGCTCGGTGAGCAGGCCGTCGCGCCAGCAGAAACCGAGTTGGTAGGCGACGCCCCAGACGAGCACGTAGTTGAGCAGGCCGACGTAGGGGGCGTGGACGGTGAGCACCAGCGTGTCGGCGGCCAGAGCGACCACGCCCATGGCCGCGGGGACCGCGAGCCCCCAGCGCCGGTGGGCCGTGTGCAGCACCGGTGTCAGCGCGCTGAGCAGCAGGTACACCGGCAGGAACCAGAACTGCATCGCCATGGCCCATCCGACCAGCGCGAGGGTGCCGGGGTCCACGCCGACCGTCGAGCAGATCGCGACGGCGAGCAGGACCGGGCCGCCGTAGAGGGCCGTCGGCAGGAGCAGCCGTACCGCACGTCGTCCCACCCAGCCGGTGGCCGTGCCGCCCGCCGCCCGCGTGCGCGCCCAGGAGCCGCCCGCGGCGTGGCCTCCGGCCAGGAAGAACAGCGGCATGATCTGGAACAGCAGGGTCAGCCACTGGGTCCAGGGCACGGTCGCCAGCAACTCCGGGGCGGTGAGTTCACCGTCGGGGCCGTGGAGCAGGGCCGTGATCAGCCAGTGGCCGAGCACCACCAGGACGATCGCCCACGCGCGCAGGAAGTCGACGTAGCGGTCTCTGCTCATGCCTGGTCATGCTGCCGCAGCTGAGCTGCCGCGGTGGCGGGACGCCCGGGCCGCAACCGATCCGTGCCCGGTACGAGATCATCCGCGGGCGGACCTCAGGCGTCCGCGGTGGGCTCCGGGGGCGGCAGGGTCGCGGCGACTTCCTCGACGACGGTGCTCGCCTGCTTCTCGGGCACACCGGCCGCGATGAGGGTGGCGACAGCGGTCTTGGTGCCGTCGTCCTCGAGCGCGCCGGTGTTCACGTCCTCCAGCAGGGCGACGGTCATCGCCTCGAGTCCGGCGCTCAGCACGGCGGCGGGCAGGTGGGTGTGGAACACGCCGTCCTGCTGGCCGCGCCGCAGGAGGGCGGTGACCATGTCGCGGGCCGGGGCGAGGATCTCGGTGACGCGCTCCGCGCCCAGGTCGCGTCGGGCCAGTCCGAGGAGCATCCGGTAGCGGTCGCCCACCGGCCAGATGGAGAACACGAAGTACGCGAGCGCCCGCTCGGCCGGCTCCTCGGGCCGGGCTCCGCGCACGATCGCCTCGCGCAGCGCCTCGGAGGCCTCTTCGGTGAGCGCTTCCAGCAGGGCCGCACGGCCGGGGAAGTGGCCGAAGAGGGTGCGTCGTACGACGCCGGAGGCGCGGGCGAGTTCCTCGAGGGTGATGTCGGGGTTGCGACCGAGCTCCCGGCGGGCCGTGGCCAGGATGCGTGCCCGGTTGGACCGCGAGTTGCGGCGCAGCGGCTCGCGGGCGGCGGGCTTGGTCACGGGTCAACCTCGGCGGATCGGTGGGCAGGACGGGCGGGTGGAACGGCACGTCCATTTTGGCACGGCCCACCGGCCCGCCCTCGACGGGTGGACTCCCGCGGTCGAGGCGGGCGTCGGGTTCGTCCCGCACCGACGCCCGCTCCGCTCCACGGGTCTTCCCCGTGTGTCAGCCGGAGCCCTCTCCCTCCGGTGTCGGGACCCGGCCCGGCTCCTGCGCTTCCGCCCCGGCAGCGGGCAGGAACGGTGTGATGAACAGCTTGTACACCAGGGCCCCGACGGGTCCGCCGATCAGCGGGCCGACGATGGGCACCCAGAAGTAGATGTTGCCGTACTGATCACGCCATGCGGTCCCGTAGCCGGTGATGAAGCTGGCGAGGCGGGGGCCGAGGTCGCGGGCCGGGTTGATGGCGTATCCGGCGTCGGTGCCCCACGCCATGCCGATCGCCACGACCACGAGGCCGATGATGAACGGGGCCAGGTTGGCGCCGGGCGGGGTGTTGAGAAGGTCGGTGATGGCGAAGATGAGCAGCACCAGGATCGCGGTGCCGATCACCTGGTCGCGCAGGGCACCCCACTCGCTGACGGGCAGGGCGCCGTTGCCGGGCAGGGTCGAGAAGACACCCTGGCTCTTGATGGTGTTACCGGGATCGAACTTGGCCAGTACCTCCGTGTAGTTCCAGCGCACCAGCAGGGCGGCGACGAACGCGCCAGCAGTCTGCGCCAGGGCATAGGGCAGAACCTTTTTCCAGGAGAAGCCCTTGAAACAGGCCAGGGACAGCGTCACCGCAGGGTTGAGGTGCGCACCGCTGACCCGCGCCGCAACGTACACACCGAGGGTGACACCGAGGCCCCAGGCCCACGCGATGCTGTCGTGGTCACCGATCCCGCCTGCCACCACCTGCGCGACCACGCCGCAGCCGAAGAGGATGAGGATCATGGTGCCCAGGAATTCGGACGAGAGCTCGCCGATCAGCCCCGTCCTGGACGTCCGCTCAGCCATGGAGCACCGCCTTCCGGCAGAAATGGATGGGTGCTCGCGAGCGTACTTCGCTGACGCGCCGCGTCCAGGGGCGCAGCATCAACTGGAGTAACCGCCACCTCTTCCGAGGTACGACGAAGGTACGACACCTGCCGAAAGAGGGAATCGCGGAACGGGTGGAGCCGGTCCCGTCAGCCGCGGTGGCACCCGCACCCCAGGCGCCCTGCCGCACACCGGACGGCTGTGCTGTCATGGAAGTCCCGGGGGGGGGTGAACACCCATGCGAATCGGGGGTCGCTACCACCTTACGGAGAGCGTCGGGCAGGGCGGCATGGGACGGGTGTGGCGGGCGCGCGACGAGGTGCTCCAGCGCCCGGTCGCCGTGAAGGAACTGCGCCTCGACGACCTGGACGGCCACGAGGACCCGCGCACCCGTCGCGAGCGTGCGCTGCGCGAGGCGCGGGCCAGTGCCCGCGTCGACCACCCGGGCGTCGTCCGCGTCTACGACGTGGCCGAGGAGGACGACCGGCTGTGGATCGTCATGGAGCTGGTGGAGGCGCCCTCGCTGGAGCGGACCGTCGCCGAGGACGGGCCGCTGGGTGTGCGCGAGACGGCACGGGTCGGCCTGGCGCTCGCCCAGGCGCTGCGCCGGGTGCATGCCGCCGGGGTGCTGCATCGCGACGTCAAGCCGGGCAATGTGCTGCTCGGCGCGGGTGGCCGGGTCGTGCTCACCGACTTCGGGATCGCCGCCGTACAGGATGCCCAGAGCCTCACCGGGACGGTCTGCTCCTCGGCTCCCCGGAGTACATGCCACCGGAGCGCGCCACCGGCGCCAGCCCGGGTCCCGCGTCCGACTGGTGGGCCCTCGGCGCCACCCTCTGCGCGGCGCTGACCGGCCACTCCCCCTTCGCCCGCTCGTCGACACCGGCGACGCTGCTCGCGGTGGTCTACGAGGAGCCCGAGCTGCCGGACGCGGACTGTCCGCTGACGCCGCTGCTGGGCCGGCTCCTGGCCAAGGACCCGGAGCAGCGGCCGGGCGCGGACGAGGTGGTGGCGGAGCTGACCTCCCTCGTCACGGCGCCCGAGCCCTTGCAGCCCGAGGAGCAGCCGCCCCGCGACCGCCTGTCCCGGCTGCTCACCGTCCTGCTGCTGCTCGCCGCGGCCGCCGTGGCCGCCATCATGGTGATCACGGCGATTCCGCCGGGCGGCGGGACCAGGCTGCCGGACACCACCGCGCCGCCCACCGTCGCGGGCACCTCCCGCCCACCGTCCTCGCCGGCCGCCACGACGCCGTCGGGCAGGTGACCAAGGAGCCGTCCGGCCACCGCACTTGACGGATCATGCGGCAGACGGTGAGCTGGGGCCACAGGCCGACTGCGGCTCCAACTGCGGGAGTTCTCATGCCACTTGATGCCTCGTCGATCAACAGCGGTGTTCCGCACTCCGCCCGGATCTGGAACTACTGGCTGGGCGGCAAGGACTGCTACGAGATCGACCGTCTGGTCGGTGATCAGATCGTCGCGGCGAATCCGCAGATCCTCGACATCGCCCGGGCCCAACGCGCGTTCCTCGTAAGGACGGTGGAGCACTTGGTCCGTGAGGTGGGCATCCGCCAGTTCCTGGACGTCGGCACGGGCCTGCCCACCGCGGACAACACCCACGAGGTGGCGCAGCGGATCGCGCCCGAGACGCGGATCGTCTACGTCGACCACGACCCCGTCGTGCTGGCCCACGCCGAGGCGCTCCTCACCAGCACGCCCGAGGGCAGCACGGACTACATCGACGCCGACCTCCGTGATCCCGAGGGCATCCTGCAGGCGGCCGCCAAGACACTGGACTTCACCCGGCCCATCGCCCTCGTGCTGCTGGGGATCACGGCCCACATCGTCGACGACACCGCGTACGACATCGTCGGGCGGCTGGTCGAGGCGCTGCCTTCGGGGAGCTACCTGGTGCTGTGCGACGACACCGAGGTGCTCGACCCGGAGGCGATGCGCACGATGATCGAGCAGTGGAACGAGGCGGGCGACAACCCCCGCATCAACCGCAGCCCCGAGCAGCTCGCCCGGTTCTTCGACGGCCTGGAGCTGCTCGACCCGGGTCTGGTGTCGGTGTCCCGCTGGCGGCCGCTGTCCGCGGGCACGGAGCCTCGGGAGGTCGACGACTTCGGGGGTGTGGGCCGCAAGCCGTGACCGCGGAGGGTCAGTCGCCCGCTGATCCGCCGAGTACGGCCACGCGCTGTTCGAGCCTCTTCAGCACCGTCTCGCCCCACTGGAGGTTGGCCCGCTCGAGGGCCATTCCGCCGAGCAGGGTGAGGTAGGGGCCGATGCGCTCGGCGGTGGCGAGGTACTCCTCCTCGCTGCGCCCGGCGAGCATGCGCTCCTGCATGCGCTGGTAGCGGGCCAGCTTGGCGGTGGACCGCTCGTGGCGCTCGGCGACCGCGGCCCGTACGGCATCGAAGTCCGCGGTGTCCCCGATGTCGACGCACTGCACCTTGACCATCAGCTCGTCCCGCAGGGCCAGCGGCTTGGCCGGAGCCTCGCCGACGTACTCGCGCAGGACCTGGAGGCCGGCCTCGGTGAGTGAGAAGAGCCGCTTGTTGGGCCGGCGCTCCTGCTGGACGACACGGGCGGAGACGAGCCCTTCGCTCTCCATCCGCTCCAGCTCGCGGTAGAGCTGCTGGGGGGTCGCCATCCAGAAGTTGGCGACGGAGGCCTCGAAGCCCTTCGCGAGGTCGTATCCGGACGCCTCACCCTCCAGAAGCGCGGCCATCACCGCGTTGCGCAGAGCCATTGGCCCAATTTATCAGCTTGTTGATTAGTCAATGGGGTGACTACGGCGTCACCGGGAGCAGGGTGGGCCGCTTGGCCTGCCGCCCGTCGCCGGACGAGCGGCCGCGCAGACGGCGGACGAGCCAGGGGCCCAGGAAGGTGCCGGCCCAGCGCAGTTCGGTGCCGACGGCGCGCAGGCGCGAGCGAGCGGCCTCGGGCGGCAGCGGCCGGGTCCAGCTGTCGTCGCTGCCCGGCAGGTCGAGGGCGTGGGCGACCGCGGCGGCGATGAGGGCGTGGCCGCGCGGGCTGGCGTGCAGGCGGTCCGCGCTCCAGATCCGGGGATCGGTGACCACCGGATACGGCGAGGAGTCGACCACCACGACGCCGTGCCGCCGGGCGGCCTCCTGGATGCGGGAGTTGACGGCGACGACCCTCGGAGCGAGCGGCCGGGCCAGTGGGGCGATTTGGCCGATGTCGGGGAAGGTGAGCGTTGCTACGCGGGCCCCCTGTGCGGTGAGCGCGGCGAACATGGCCTCCAGATGACCGGCCACCTCGTCCGCGTCGAACCGGGGCCGCATCACGTCGTTGAGCCCGGCGACCACCGTGGCGAGGTCGGGCTTCAGCGCGAGGGCGGGCGCCAGCTGCTCGGCGTGCACCTGCCCGGCGAGCCGCCCGCGCACGGCGAGGTTGGCGTACAGCAGGTCCGGGCTGCTGCGGGCGACCTGCTCGGCGAGGCGGTCCGCCCAGCCGCGCAGGCCCCGCACCTCGTCGCCGTCGCCGAGTCCCTCGGTCTGGCTGTCGCCCAGGGCGACGTATCGCAGGTATCCACTGTCTGCCACGGGTCGACCGCCTTCCGCCCGCACCGCGCACCGGGTCAGCCTACTAATTACTTATTCGCATTGTTGACTATACGGGGGCGGGCCGCCCGATGCCATGGGGATGCCGCAGCGGTACGACTCCGATGCAGCGGCCGTCATGGTCCAGCAGCCGCCCCATGTGCTTGACCGTGCGCAGCACCACCGAACGGTCGGCGACCGTGAGGCGCGGGAGCTTGCGGGCGAGGTGGGCCTCGAAGGCGTGGACGTCGTGCAGGTCGCGCAGCCAGACGTCGATCACGAGGTTGTGCGGTCCGGCGGTGATGGAGCAGGAGCGGACCTCCCGCACGCCGGCCAGCACCCGGCTGGTCTCCTCGACGTACTGGCCGGGCACCGAGGCGAAGTAGACGGCGGACAGCGGCCAGCCGGACAGGGGCCGCGCCAGGTCGCAGCGCAGGCTCAGCCGCGAGGCGAGCAGGGACTGCAGTCTGCGGCGCACGGTGGTGAGGCTGGTGTCGGTCGCCGCGGACAGGTCGCGCAGGGACATGCGCCCGTCGGTGCTCAGCAGTTCCAGGAGGCGGGCGTCGATCTCGTCCCACTGGATGTCGGCGGGGCGCGCGGGGATGCGGGTCGCGGCCAGCGCCGCCTCGATGCGGGTGCTCTGGGCCTCGTCCAGGCTGCGCAGTCGCCAGCGGCTGCCCTCGGTGGGGACGCCGGTCGACACATGGGTGCGGGTGGCCCGTACGCCTGGCGTCCGCTGGAACATGGACGTGGTCAGCCGGGCCAGCCCGTCGAGGCTGCGGGCCTGCACGGTCGCCACCAGGTCGCGCCCGCCGGCCGTCAGCTTGAGGTTGGCCACGGCGGGGTCCGCGGCGAGCGACTGCGCCACCTCCTCGACGACCCCCGGCTCGGTGTCGACCTCGACCGTGCCCGTGACCACGACCCGGGTGTCGGACACCCGCGGGTAGGCCGTCACCCAGGCGAGGCCCGTCTCCTCCAACCGGTGCCAACGCCGGGCCGCGGTCACCGGGTTCACGCCCAGCACCTCGCCCACGAGGGTCCATGGCGCCCGGGGATAGATCTGCAGGGCGTGCACGATGCCCCTGTCCAGCTCGTCGAGTTCCGCGGCGGCACAATCCTGCACGCCCATGGGCGGCGCTTCTCTGCACGCGCCCGGCGAATCCGGCGGGAAACCTGCATCGTCACACCAGGTTTTCTTCCGCATTCCACACTCCCTTCGCCTGCTGCCGACGACGGAGGAGTGACCGCACCCCATGACGGATACCACCACCCGGACCGCCCTCAGGGTCCACCATGCCCGGCTGATCGACGGCACGGGCTCGGCGCCCGTGGACGACGCCGTGGTCACCATCGATGCCCAGGGCACCATCACTTACGCCGGCCCCGCCGCGACCGCACCCCCGGCCGACGAGGAACGTGCGGTCGACGCCGGTGGCCGCACCGTACTGCCCGGCTTCTTCGACTGCCACGTCCACCTCGCCTACGCACAGGGCTCGCCGCCCGGCCGCCGCGCCGAACTGGACCCGGTCCTGGTCACTCTGGACACGGTGACGCGGCTGCGCCAGACCCTCGACGCCGGCATCACCACCGCCCGCGACCTGGGCGGACTGTCGGCGGGATTCCGTACGGCCGTCGAGTCCGGGCGGATCGTCGGCCCGCGGCTGCACACCGCTGTGCGGATCATCAGCCACACCGGCGGCCACGCCGACGTACGCCTGCCCGACGGCACCGATCTCAGCGCCGGGATGTCGGAGATCGCCGACGACACCACCGCGGCCCGGCTGGCCGTGCGGCGGGTGCTGCGCGACGGCGCCGACCTGGTGAAGGTCTGCGCCACGGGCGGCATGGGCAGCCCGTACGACGACCCCGACGACGAAGGACTGCTGGAGGAGGAGATCCGGGCCGTCGTCGACGAGGCCCGCCGGCACGGGGAGAAGCCGGTGGCCGCGCACGCGCAGGGCAACGCCGGCATCCTCAACGCCATCCGCGGCGGGGTGACCAGCATCGAGCACGGCTACGGCCTGGACGAGCGGGCGCTGGACATGGCGGGCGAGCGGGGCGTGTTCGTCGTGCCGACGCTGTCCACCGTCTACGCGGGCATCAACAAGGACACGATGCCGGACTACCACTACCAGAAGAAGGTCCGCTGGTCCGGGGCCACCAAGGAGAACATCGCGCGGGCCATCGAGTACGGTGCCCGGATCGCGCTGGGCACCGACGCCGCCGTCGGCCCGCACGGCGTGAACCTCATGGAACTCAGTTATCTGGTGGACCTCGGTATGGAACCCATGGCCGCCATCGTGGCCGGCACCCGCACCTCCGCCGAACTCCTCGGCGTCGCCGACCGGCTGGGCACCCTCACCGCCGGCCGCACCGCCGACCTGATCGTCTGCGACGGCGACCCGCTCGCCGACATCGGCGTGCTCGGCGACCCCGCGAACATCGTCTGCGTCGTCCAGGACGGCGCCGTACGCAAGGACCTCCTGCCAGCGACCGAAGGGCGGATCTGATGTCCTCACTGACCGACCTCCCCGCCCCGGCCGGCAAGTCCCCGGACAAGCAGCGGCCCACCGGAATCGACCGTGTGCTCGCGCTCATCGAGCGCGCGGGCAACGCACTGCCCAACCCGATCGTCCTGTTCACCGCCCTGTTCGTCATCCTGGCCGTCATCTCCACGGCGCTCGCGCTGGCCGACGTGCACGTCACCGTTCCCGGCACCACCGACACCAAGCCGATCACCGGGCTGTTCACCGGCGAGGGCGTGCGCTGGCTGACGGAGAACCTCGTCACCAACTTCGCCACGTTCCCGCCCATCGCCGCCGTCCTGCTCATGATCATGGCGGTGGGGGTCGCGGAGAAGGCGGGGCTGCTCGAGACCGTCATGCGGGCCACGCTGGCCCGGGCACCGCGGGCGCTGCTGCCGTACCTGGTGGCGCTGGTCGCCTGCCAGGCGCACATGATCAGCGACGTGGCCGCGATCGTGCTGCCGCCGCTGGCGGCCGTGGTCTTCAAGAGCGCCGGGCGCCATCCCGTGGCCGGCCTGATCGGCGGGTTCGCGTGCGTGGGCGCGGGCTATGCGGCCGGGTTCACCATCGGCTCGCTGGACGCCCTGTACATAGGCATCACGCAGCAGGCGGCCTCGGTGCTGCCGGCCGCCAAGGGCCTTGATCTGAACCTGCTCATCAACTACTTCTTCACGGCCTCCAGCAGCCTGGTCCTCGGCCTGCTGGGCGGCTTCCTCATCAGCCGCGTCCTCGAACCGCGCCTGGGCACCTACGAGGCCTCCGACGACGAGCCCGAGGAGCAGGACCTCACGCTCACTCCGGTCCAGCGCCGGGGCCTGCTGCTCACCGGTCTCGTCGTCGTCCTCTACGTCGGCGGCGTGCTGTCGCTGTGGCTGCCCGAGGGGGCGCCGCTGCGGGGCGAAGGCGGGGCGCTCGTGCCCTCTCCCCTGCTGACCGGGATCGTCCCGGTGCTGTTCGGCGCGTTCCTGCTGGCCGGGCTCACCTACGGGTTCACGGTGAAGGCGCTGTCGGGCTCGGAGGGCGTGGTCACGGCGATGACCGACTCCGTGAGGAACATGGCGGGCTACATCGTCCTGATGTTCGTCGCCGCGCAGGTCATCGCCCTGTTCAACTGGTCCAACGTGGGCGTCCTGTTGGCGGTGAAGGCCGCGGCCGGGCTCGACGCGATCGGACTGACGGGCTTCTGGGCGCTGGTCGCCTTCGTCCTGCTGGCCTCCTGTCTCAACCTGTTCATCGTCTCGGGCTCCGCGCTGTGGTCGCTGGTCGGGCCGGTGTTCGTGCCGGCGTTCATGCTGCTGGGCATGAGCCCGGCGCTCAGCCAGGCCGCGTTCCGCATCGGCGACTCGGCCACCGGGATCATCACGCCGATGAACCCGTACGTCTTCCTGCTGCTGGCCCTGCTGCGCCGCTACGAACCGGAGGCCCGGCTGGGCACGCTCATCGCCCGGCTGTCGATCTTCACGGTGCCGTTCCTGGTGGTGTGGCTGGCGATCCTGGGCATCTTCTACGGCTTCGACCTGCCGCTCGGGCCCGGGGCGCACATCGGCCTCCCGTGAGCGCGGACGCCGCGTTACGCGGCTGCCGCCCATTCCAGTACGACCTTGGCGAACTCCCCGGGCAACTGCTCGGGGAGTGGCACGTGGCCGCCGGACAGCACGCGGGTCTCACAGCCGAGGGCGGCGGCGAACCTCTCCAGCCCGGGCAGCGAGTAGTGGTCGCCGGGGGCGCAGACGGCGAGGGTGCGGGCGGTGATGTCCGGCAGGCGGCGGTCCATCTCGTAGCCCCGCACCGCCACATGACCCTCCTCGACGCGGTCCAGGACGGTCAGCGCGTCGACCATGAACCGGTTGAGGGCGGCCTCCTGCCCCTCCTCGTAGAAGCCCCGCCGACGGTTCCACAGCTCGACGAGGTGCGAGCCGTCCGGCCTGGGGTCGACGTGGTCGACGGGCTTGCGCTCGGCTGCAGTTCGGCGCTTCTCGTCGTCGATGAAGGGGGTGGCGGAGAGGAGGAGGCTTGCCACGCGGTTCTGGAGGCGGGCGGCGAGTTCCACCGCGATGACTCCGCCCGTGTGGTGGCCGACCAAGTGGAAGCGTTCCAGGCCGAGTTCGTCGACCAGTGCCACGGCCGCGTCGGCGAACCGCTCGATGGAGTGCGGTCCTTCCGGCTTGGCGGAGGCGCCGAAGCCGAGGGTGTCCATGGCGATCGCCCGGCACTCGGCCCCGACCAGGGGCAGCACGTCGAGGTACTCGGTCCAGGAACGCGGGGTCTGATGGAGCATCAGGACGGGTTCGCCGGTGCCGCACTCGACATAGTGCAACTGGCCGAAGTCGCTGGGGACATAGCCTTTGTGCAAGGTCATCGGTCGTTCCCCTTCAGGTGGGTCAGTACGGAGGTGCCGACGGCCTCGATCAGGTCGGCGGGCGGGTCGTAGGAGCCGACGTGCTGGAGGAAGACGCCGGTGACGCCGCTCGTCTCCAGAGCGCGGAGCCGGTCGGTGATCTGGTCGGCGGTGCCGAACAGGCAGAACTCCTGGGCGAATCGCAGGGCGGCCTCGTCGCTGATCCAGGCCGAGCAGATGTCCACGGCGGCCTTCCAGTCCTCGGCGTGGACGAGGTCGGGGTAGACGCCGGGGACCGTCGCCGGCACCTGGACGTCGATTCCCGCGAGGGCGAGGAAGGGTGCGCCGCCGTTCTGGGCGATGGAGGCGCAGATGGGTTTGATCTGGCGGGCCTCGGCCGCGATGTCGTCGGTCACCGCGCAGAACGCCGAGACGGTGAGCGGCGGTTGGGCCGTGCGTCCGGATCCCTCGGCGCCTTCGCGTACCCGCGCGATCGCCTGCGCGAGGGTCTTCGGTGAGACCCCGCTGAGCAGGATCACCCCGTCGGCGATCTCTCCGGCGAGGCGCAGGTTCTTCGGGCCGCTCGCGGCGAGGTGCAGCGGCACCTCGGGTCGCGGGTCGCGGAGCCGTGAACGGACCTTGCCCTCGAAGTCCCATTCCTCGCCGTGCAGTAGGGCCCGCAGCATGCCGATGCCCTCGCGCATCGCCGCCGAGGTGGTCTGGCGCAGTCCGATGGGGCCGACGGAGCTGTTGCCCACGCCGAGGCCCAGGGTGAACCGGCCGGGGGCGAGTTCGGCGACGCTGCGCGCGGCCGAGGCGACGACGGCCGGGTGGCGGGTCGCGAGGTTGGTGACGGCGGTGCCGAGGCCGATCCGTTCGGTGCCGAGGGCGGCGGCCGTGAGGGTGGTGAACACGTCCCGCCACAGCAGCTGGGAGTCGGGGAACCAGACGTCGTCGAAGCCGAGTTGCTCCGCCCGACGCACGGTTTCGACGATGCGGTACGCGCGGTCGCAGGGCGGGACGCGGATGCCGACGCGCAGTGCGCTCATCGGGCGCCCAGCAGCGGGGTGTCGACGCCCACCGGTCCGAGGCCGCTCGCTCCGCCCGGGGTGCCCAGCGGCGTCGTACGACCCGGCAGGGTCTCTTCGAAGAAGCGGCGGTTGTCGGTGCGGTGCTCGGGTTCGGCGAGGCGGTCGACGGTGATGGCCTGTTCGGGGCAGGCGGTCTCGCAGGCGCCGCAGTCGATGCACTCGGTCGGGTTGATGTAGAGCTTGCGCTCGCCCTCGTAGATGCAGTCGACCGGGCATTCCTCGACGCAGGAACGGTCCATGATGTCGACGCAGGACGAACCGATGACGTAGGCCATGGTGTTGCTCAGTGCTCCTTCTCGGTGGAGTGGCCAGGGAAGAGGGCCGCCTCCGGGTCGATGACGGTGGCCGCGTTGTTCACCGCGGTGGCGACCTCGCCGAAGCCCACGGAGATCAGGCGGACCTTGCCCGGGTAGTCGGTGATGTCGCCGGCGGCGAAGACGCGGGGCAGGTTGGTCGCCATGTGGGTGTCCACGGCGATCTTCCGGGCGTTGAGGGTCAGGCCCCAGTGCTGGAGGGGGCCGAGGTCGGCGATGAAGCCGAGGGCGGCGACGACGGTGTGTGCCGGGAGCAGGCGGGTGGCCCTGGTGGTGCGGTGGCGCAGCTCGACCTGTTCGACGTTGGCGGTGCCGTGCAGGGCGCTGACCTCGGTGTCGGTGATGATCTCGATGCCGAGACTGCGGACCTTCTCGACGCTCGCACGGTGGGCGCGGAAGCGGTCGGTGCGGTGCACGAGGCGAACCGAGCGGGCGACGGGGGCGAGGGTGGCCGCCCAGTCGAAGGCGCTGTCGCCGCCGCCGACGACCACCACGTCGTGGTCGGTGTGGTCGGCGGGTTCCGGTACGAAGTAGACCTGGCCGCGGCCCAGGTAGTCCTCGCCCGCGGGCAGCGGCCTGGGGGTGAAGGTGCCCACGCCGCCGGTGATCACGACCGCTCCGGCGCGGACCACGGCGCCCTGGTCGCTGCGGACGACCGGGCTACCGTCGGGGTCGTGGGAGAGTTCGGCGGCCCGGTGGCCGAGCAGGTAGCGGGGGCCGTACGGCTCCGCCTGCGCGACCAGGTTCGCGACCAGGTCGCGGCCGCGCACGGCCGGGAACCCGGCGATGTCGAAGATCGGCTTCTCGGGGTACATGGCGCTGATCTGGCCGCCGCGCTGGGGCAGGACGTCCATGACCGCGACGCGCAGCCCGCGGAAGCCGGCGTAGTAGGCGCCGTAGAGGCCCGCGGGGCCGGCGCCGATGATCAGGATGTCCGTCTCGATCGTGCGCGAGGGGTCGTCCGTGCTCGTCGGCACGTCGGTGAGAACACTCATGACCCGGGAGCGTAGGAACGGGCCGGGTCCCGACAAATGGTTTCGGTCCGGTGGGCGGGACGGTTCGGTGGGCGGGACGCTTCGCTTAAGCGGCCGGGCGTGCGCTGGGAACGTCGGCACCCCAGCTATTTCGCATCGCAGGTTTTCCGCCGCTCGGAAGGACACCACCCATGCGCATGAACAGAAACGGCAAGCGGGCCGCCGTGACCGCCGCCTGTGCGACCACGCTCGCCCTCACCGCGGCCTGTACGGCGGGGACCACGGACTCGGCGGGCGTGGCGGCGGCCGGGAAGCCGACCGTGCGCGTCGCCCTCGGGGTCGACGCCTCGTACGCCCCGTTCTATCTCGCCGAGGAGCGCGGGCTGTTCGAAAAGGCGGGCGTGAACGTCGAGTTGGTCAAGACGGAGGGCGGCCCCGCGGCCGCCGAGGCCGTGAGCGCGGGCACCGCGCAGATCTCGGCCAACGCCGACTCGACCGCGCTGCCGCTGATGGTGACCAACCCGCGGCTGCGGGCGCTCGGCGTCTTCCAGTCCTCCGACCGCTATCTCAAGGTGGTCCTGCGCAAGGGCGTCACCTCGCCGAAGAAGATCAGGACCATGGCGTCGATCGGCGGGCTCGGCCTGTACGCGACGCACGAGTACCTCAAGCACAACGGCATCGACCCGAAGTCCGTGAAGATCCTGCAGAGTTCGGCCCCGGAGATGCCCGGCATGCTGGAGCGGGGCTCGATCGACGGATACATCCTGTTCGACCCGTGGGCCGCCAACGGTGTCGCCGGGGGCGGCCATCTCGCGGGCAAGATCGGTGACTTCGGGGTGCGCTATGCGCAGTGGCTGCTGACCGACCAGAAGTGGCTCAAGGACAACGAGGACACCGCCGGGAAGGTCTTCAAGGCCGTGGCCGAGGCGGACAAGCTCGTCACCGACGATCCCGCAGCCGCGGCGGAGGCGTCGAATCAGCAGGCCGAACTGCCCGTCGCCCAGACCGAGAAGGTGCTCCCGGAGATCACCTTCGCGTCCCGCGGCATCAATGACAGCGACTTCACCGAATCGAAGAAGATCGTCGACTTCCTGCTCGCCCAGAAGCTCATCAAGAAGTCGCCGGACCTCAACACCGTTCTGCTCAAGGGCTGGTACGAGCAGCACGCCGGGTGAGCTCGACGTGCCCTGTGACGCAGGGAGCGCCGTCGTCCTTGAGTACGGAGACGTCGAGCGTGACCCGCACTCCCCCGTCACAGGGCTCGGCGGCACCGACCGTCGCGGTCCAGGTGAGCTGCTCGCCGGCCACGGCGGTGGCTTTGTTGCGCCAGCTCACCGACTCCAGACTCGCGCCTGGCCCGGCCCACTCCAGGGCGTACCGGCCGAGCATCTCGCCGTGCAGCGTCGACTGCACTACGACACCGGAGTGGCCCTCGGAGGCGGCGAACTCGGCGTCGTAGTGGATGCGATGGGCGTTCCAGGAGACGGCGCTGAAGCGGAAGAGCTGGACGTGGGTGTGGGTGTAGCGGCGGGGCGGACAGACCTGTCCGGCTGCGGGCGCAGTCATGCGGCGGCCCCACCTTCTTCTTCGGGGACGGCGTCTAGCACGACGATCGTCTCGTCCATGACCATCAGTTCGTCACCGTCCGGCGTCGTGAAGCGGGTGGAGACGCCCAGCAGGACGAACTCCCCTGATCTGCCCCGCCGTTGGTCCACCGACGTCACCGCCCGCTGGGCCGTCACGCGGGTTCCGGCGACGGCCGCCCGCAGCAGTCGTACCGACTGGCCGCCGTGCACCTGCCGCACCGGCAGACCCTGGGTGCAGGGTGATTCGCGGGCCGCCAGTCCGTCGGGGCGCAGTTCGTCCTCGGCCGGGCCGTCCTGCCAGCTCATCGTTCCGGCGAGGAAGAGCGCGGGTGCGACGACGGGCTCCCCGGCCGCCTCCTGCGCGCGGGCCCGGCGGATGTAGTCGACGTCGTTGAGGGCGGCCGCGTACCGGCAGAAGTCCTTGACGGACAGCACCCCGCAGTCCTCGCTCTCCCACTCCCCGATCAGCTTGCGGGCCCTGGCGAGCACCTCGTCGAGGGCCGCGCTCACCGCAGGGACCGGCTGATGCCCAGGGCCGCGGTGCGCAGGGCGACGGCGTGACCGGAGGGGTCCATGCGGTAGGTCGGCGCGGTGATGGACAGCGCGCCCACGAGGCCGCCCTGGCTGCCGCGCACCGGTACGGCCATGCTGCTGTAGCCGAGGCGGATCTCCTCGGCCTCCACGGCGATGCCCTCCGCGCGGATCTTCTCCAGCTGGGCGCGCAGGCGGCCCGGGGAGGTGACGGTGTGGCGGGTGAAGGGTTTCAGCCCGTTGCGGACGACATCGGCGAAGAGGGAGGGCGGGGAGAAGGCGAGGATGGCCTTGCCGGTGGCCGTGCAGTACAGCGGCAGCCGGCCCGCCACCCGCGACTCCTCGTTCAGGCCGCGGTGCGGGAAGATCTTCTCCAGGTAGACGACGTCCAGGCTGTCGTGGATGGCGAAGTGGATCGTCTCCTGGGTCGCAAGGAGCAGGTCTTCCATGTACGGCTGGGCCACCTCGCGCAGGATGCGCTGCCGGTGCACGCGCTGGCCGATCTCGAACAGGCGCAGCCCCAGCCGGTAGTCGCAGCCGTCCCGCTCCAAGAGCCCCCAGACGACCAGTTCCTGCGCCAGCCGGTGCACGGTGGCCTTGGCCACGCCGGTGCGGCGCACCAGCTCGGCGAGGGAGAGGCTGGCGTCCTCGGCGGTGAAGGCCTCCAGGATCGGTCTGACCTTGCCCAGGACCGAGTTCATCGAGTCGGGGCCGGGGGGTTCCTCCCGGGGGACCGCGGATCCGCGCGGAATCGCGGATCCGCGCGGTACGGCAGGTGCTGTGTCGGCACGGCCGACCTCGGTGACGGTCATAGGAAGAACCTCCCGGTCAGTCCGTTGTCTGCCTCACAACTCGGCGGTTGGCTGGATCTGGCCCCTACACGGAACCATGGGCAGGCGATTCGGGAAACCCCGTCTCACGAGACCCCGGCAAGAAACGCCAGGCTGAGCGGGTTGTACAGGTCCGCCTTCTCGTGCTGCGGCCAGTGCCCGCACTCGTTGAAGATCTCCAGCCGGGCGCCGGGGATCGCAGCGGCGATGGCCTCGGCCTCCGGGACGTCGCCGAAGGGGTTCTTGTTGGCCCACACCACGAGCGTGGGCGCCTTGATCCTGGCCATGCGGTCCGGGCGGAGCAGGTTGCGCTCCCGGGTGTCGACCTCCTGCAAGGCCAGCAGGTTGTGCAGGTTCCGCTGGAACTCGGGCCGGTGGTAGATCTCGTAGCGGACCTGGGTCAGCTCGTCGCCGAGGTCCTCGTCCCACTCGGCCCACAGCAGCCGCAGCCGGTCCCGGGTGAGGGAGATGTCGTCCTGCAGTGCGGCGGCCCGCGTCAAGGTCTTCAGGCGCTCCATCACCGCCGGGTTGACCTTCGTGCCGCCCATGCAGAGCAGTTGGAGCGAGGCGACCCGGTCCGGGTACTCGCTCGCCGCCCAGGACGACACCCAGCCGCCCAGCGACTCGCCGACCAGGTGCGCGCGTTCGGCGCCGACCGCGTCGAGGTAGGCGATCAGGTGCTCGACGTATGCCGGGATCTCGCCGGGGCGGTCGGGCTTGCCGGTGTAGCCGTGGCCGAGCATGTCGACGGCGTGGACGCGGTAGCCCGCCGAGGCGTGTGCCGGGATGTTCTTGACGAAGGCCTCCAGGTGGCCGGTGGTGCCGTGCAGGAACACGACGTGCTCGCCGTCCTCGGGGCCCGCCTGGAGGGCGCGGGTCCGGATGCCGCCGGCGTCGACGTAGGCGTGGCGGAAGTCGATGCCGGACAGTTCGGTCCAGATGCTCATGCGTGCCTCTCGCTGTTGTGGTGTGCGGGGTCGAGGACGGCTACGGCCATGCCGGTCAGCCACTCGGGCAGGGGCTCGTACACCAGTCGTCGTGCGGGGGCGTGGTCGAGCAGGGCGGCCGCGAGCAGCCAGGTGCGGATCTCCTGCGCGCCGTTGCCGGCCGTCTTCTCGAGCTCGTCGGTGCTGTACTGGGTGACGAGGTGGGCGTGTCCGCGTTCCAGCAGGGACAGGAACGCCTCGTCGAACTCCGGGTTGATCGCGGCCTCGGCGGCGCGGATGATCTCGCGGCGGCGGGCGTCGTAGTCCTGCCAGTTCTCGCGGCCGTTGAGCCAGGCGCCGACCATGAACTCCTCGTCGTCGCCGTGCGGTTCGCGCCAGTCGGGCCAGGGCAGGCGGTGCGAGAGGCCGCCGGAGCCGATGACGGCGACGCGACGGTCCTCGGGGAAGGCCAGCACGGCTTCCCTGATGGCGCGGCCGAGTTGCTCGCAGCGCTCCAGTGTCGGCAGCGGGGGTGCGAAGACGTTCACGACGAGCGGCACGATCTCCACGTCGAGGCCGTCCAGGAGGTACTGGATCGCGTGCGACTGGCCGTGGTCGATCTGCAGCCTGGCGGAGAAGGCGATGTCGAAACGGCCGCCTTCCACAAGGGAGTTGGCGATGTACTGGGCCAGCGGGACATCGACCGGCTGCGGGCCCTTCGGTGTGCCGGACTCGCCGCTGGCGATGCACTCCCCGACGCCGATCGTGAAGCTGGGGATCAGATCCAGCCAGAAGCCGCGGAAGTGGTTGGAGCCGACGAGGATCACCGTGTCGGGGCGGGCCGCGGCGAGTTCGTCGCGGGCCGCGCGCAGGGCTTCGCGGAAGCGTTCGGCGCGGTCCTTGTGGAGGGTCTGCTCCCAGTGGGTGTTCATCAGCGTGCTGTGCGAGGCGCCGACCCCGAGGACGATCTCGGTCATGCCGGGGCTCCTTCCGGCTCCGTGCGGGAGCGGGTGACGGTGTCGACGGCCGTGCGGATCAGGTGGCGGGTGAGCTTCTGCATGGCCCGTACGGACACGGTGTTCATGCCGCGTGCGAAGTCGATGTCGAAGGGCGCCTCGGTCACCTTCGGCATGCCGACCCGCACGCTGGGGATGCCGCGCCCGCGCAGGATGTTGGCGTCGGTGGCGCCGCTGTTGCCGCGGATCACCTCGTGCGGACGCCCCTCGAAGGCCTCCCAGGCGGCGGACGCGCTGCGGAAGATCCAGTTGCCGGGGTCGGTTCGCGTGCCGGGGATCGCGAGGATCATCTCGGCGCTGATGTCGTCGAACGGCAGCTTGTCGAGGGCGGCGAGGAACTCCCGCTTGGCCTGCATCGGCGTCGTGTCCGGGCCGATGCGCAGGTCCACCCGCAGCGTGCAGGCGGCCGGGGTGACCGCCGCCATGCGCGGCCAGCCACCCTGCACGGAGGAGACGATGCCCTGCGGGGCGACCGTGCCGTCGGTGTGGCGCTCGGCGTACTCGACGAACCACTCCTCCAGGTGCCGGGCGACCTCGCCGGCGCGGGCGATGGCGTTGTCGTACGGCAGCCGGTGGCGGGAGCCGACGTAGGTGTGGGTGCCGGGGACGGTGACCTCGAACCAGACCAGGCCGACCTCGTCCCAGGAGACGGTCCAGCCGGGCTTGGCGATGACCGCGTAGTCGGTCCACACGCCCTGCTCCAGCAGGAACGAACAGCCCGCGCCCTGGCCGGTGTTGAGCCGCGGACTGCCCGGACGGGCGTTGGTGGGCATGCCGCCCGCGCCGAACGCGGCGACCAGGTCGCCGGTGAGCGGGATGCCGGCGAGGGCGATCGCCTCGGCGGCCATCATCACGCACGCGGCGTGGCCCTTGGGATTGGAGGCGCCGAGGCCGGTGACCAGGTCGTCGTAGACGGTGGCCTGCGGGCGCATGTCGTCCCTCAACTCCGGGCCGATCCACGGGAGATCCTCGCTCTCCTCGCCCACGGTCAGGGTGTCGATCGGGGCGTAGAGCATGAGGTCGGGTCCGGTGCCGTCGCCGTCGAGGCGGGCCCAGGCGTTGGCCTGGCGGTCGTCCAGGGGCTGGATGGCGGAGCGGCACCCGGCGGCCTTCAGTGACTCCGCGATGTGCGCGGCGAGGGGGCCCTCGTCGCCGGTCGGGCTCGGGATGTCGACGAGCCCGATGATCAGCTCGCGCAGCCGGTCGCCGGTGACATGCCGCCAGGCCTCCTGGGTCCAGGTGGCGCGCTGTGTGTCCAGTCCGGCGAGGCCGTCGCCGCTCACTGGTTGATCCTGTGGACCTGGGTCATGGTGGTGCGCTCGAAGAGCTTCCTGGCCCGGGGCAGCCCGATCGCGAGGGCGACTCCGGCCAGCAGGGTGAGCAGGGTGCGGCGCATGCTCACGCCTCCTTCCGTGCAGGGGAGTTGACACCCGCCGAGGCCAGCTTCTTGCCGTACTCCTCCTCGCTGAGGTTCCGCCAGGCGGTCAGCGAGACGTCGGGGCGGTAGAGCTTCTCCGGGGGTGCGTCGGTGACGTCGACCATCCAGGCGTCCTGTCCGGAGAACTGGCCGTGGAACAGCCAGCGGATGGCGCCGAGGTACTTGGCGTAGAAGCCGAGCGTCTTCCAGCCCTCGGTGAAGTTGACCATCACGCCGACGTAGTTGTGGTGGTCGGCGTCGACGGGGACGTAGAACTCGTAATGGATGAACTTGGGGTAGACGATGCGCAGCACGCCCGGCATGGACAGGGACGCGAAGCCGGGGAAGTCCTGGGCCTCGATCGTCGGGTTGACGCTGTCCGCCGCGCCGGTGTTGCCGATGTTGAAGGTCTCCTTCGGCGGCTGCATCTTCCACCAGCGCTTGTTGGTCCAGCGGCCGACGCCGGGGAAGTCGGCCTCCCAGTGGACCTCGTCCTGCACGCGGAAGATCCAGCGGCCCTTGGGCACGATCCGGGTGATGTTCCAGGTCGGCATGGGCTTGAACAGGCGCCAAAGGGCCGTGCGGTGCAGGTACTTGGCGTGGCCCTCGTCGAAGCCGTTCTCGCAGGCGAAGCGCCAGTTGCCGCCGCGGGGCTCGATGCGGCCGCCCATCACGAAGGCGTTGTCGACGAGTTCCTCGGGGAGCTGGGAGTCGATGTCGTGCGGTTCCTCGTCGGCGATCGGGATGTAGACCCAGACCATGCCGAGGCGTTCCTGGACCGCGTACGTCTGCACGCCGAGCTTGCCGGTCAGCCGGCACTCGGGGCCGTCGGTGATGACCGCGGCGAGCTTGCCGGTGGGCAGGTCGAACGTCCAGCCGTGGTACGGGCAGCTGACGGTGCCCGGGAACTGCTGGTTGCCCTCGGAGAGCGGCACTCCGCGGTGCGGGCAGCGGTTGTGCAGGGCGTAGGCCGTGCCGCCGTCACGGATCAGCGTGATCTTCTCGCCGCAGATTGTGTACGGCTGTGGCTTGTTCGTGACGTGGCCGGCCCAGGTGACCGGGTACCAGTAGCCGCGGAATCCCTCGGCGGCCCCGTCGTAGTGGGGCCACGACGCCCAGTCCTGCCGACCGGGCGCCGATCGGCTTCTTTTCTTGGGGGCGAGCGAGCCTTCACCCGTCGTCATGGTGCGTGACCTCCTGCCGGCGTCGATGCATGGCCTCGAGCATCGGCGGGCGGGACGCGGCCGCCTACGGAACCGTTCCGGTGAGCAGACCGCCGGCGCGGCTGCGGTTCTTCGGCCTGTACGTCCCGCTGAGCGGACCGTCCTTCATGCGCGGTCGCCCGGCGGCGTTCTACGGTGCGCCGAATCGCGCCAATTCAGGCCAGTTCAAGGGATCAGTCCAAGGGCCCGCACCCTGCCGACGTACCAGCCGGAATCGGCGGTCTCCCGCCAACCCACCCGAGGTGCTCATGGAGCCACAGGCCAGCAGAGGACGCCCCACGACGGGCGTCGTCGCCCTCGTCACCGCCGCATTGGTCTCGCTCAGCGCTTGCAGCGCGGCCACCACCGACTCGACCGCCGGGGCCGCGAAGGGAGCCTCCGGACCGACGGTCCGCGTCGCCGTCGGCATCGACCCCTCCTTCGCGCCCTTCTTCCTCGCCGACGCCCAGGGGCTGTGGGCCAAGCACGGTGTCAACGTCCAGCTGGTCCAGTTCGGGCGCGGCGGCGAGGGCGTCGACGCGCTCGCCGGCAACCAGGTCCAGCTGGCCGGCAACTCGGACACCACCACCATCGGCCAGCTCCAGCAGAACCCCGGCCTGCGCTCGCTGCTGGTCTACGAGCAGTCCGGCCGCTACCTCAAGGTCGTCCTCGGCCCGAAGGTCACCTCACCTGCCAAGATCCGGAAGATGGCCGTCGTACCGGGTCTGTCCCAGCTCGCGGCCACCCGCTATCTGGAGTCGAAGGGCATCGACACCAAGTCGGTCAAGTGCATCACCGCGGATCCGCCCGAGATCCCGGCGCTGCTGCAGAAGGGCGACGTGGACGCCTACGTCCTGTGGGAGCCCTGGCCGGCCAAGGGCGTCGAGCTCGGCGGGCGGATCGTTTCGACGACCGGCGACTACGGGGTGTCGTACGCGCAATGGCTGATCGCCGACGACAAGTGGCTGAGCGGCCACAAGAGCATCGCCGTGAAGGTCGCGGAGGCGCTGCAGGACGCGGCGCGGCGCACCGAGTCGGACCCGGACGCCGCCGCGGCGGCCACCCAGAAGGCCGCGAAGATTCCGACCGCCCAGACCCTCAAAGCGATCAAGGACATCGACTTCGGGGTGCGTGACATCACCTCGGCCGACCTCAAGACGTACACCGCCACTGCCAAGTTCTACGTCGACACCGGCACTGCCAAGTCCCAGGCGGACGTGGCGAAGACGGCGCTGCGCGGTTGGTTCACCCAGCAGACGAAGGGATCGTGATGACGAAGGCCATCGAGGCCGATCTGCCGCCTGCGAAGCAGGATGGCGGGGGGCGTGGTGCGGCCGTGCGCGTCGACGGCGTCGACATCAAGTTCGGCTCCTTCCACGCGGTATGTGACATATCACTGGACATCGCCGCAGGCGAGTTCCTCTGTCTCCTCGGCCCGAGCGGCTGCGGCAAGTCCACCCTCCTGTCGGCGCTGGCCGGGTTCGTACGACCGCACCAGGGCGCCCTCACGGTCGACGGCACGCCGATCACCGGACCCGACCCCGAGCTCGGCATGGTCTTCCAGAGCAGCGAGGCCCTCTTCGACTGGCTGACCGTCCGGCAGAACGTCGCCTTCGGCCCGCGGATGCGCGGCAAGTCCCGGGCCGAACAGACCGCGCTCGCCGACGAGTACCTCAGCCTGGTCGGGCTGCGGCACTGTGCCGACCGCTTCCCCGGGCAGCTGTCCGGCGGTATGCGCCAGCGCGTGCAGATCGCGCGGGTGCTGGCCAACCAGCCCCAAGTGGTGCTGATGGACGAGCCGTTCGGCGCGCTGGACGCACAGACCCGCCAGGTCATGCAGGAGGAGATGGGCCGTATCTGGCAGGCCTCGGGCTGCACGGTCGTGTTCGTCACGCACGACATCGACGAGGCGATCCTGCTGGCGGACCGCGTCGCCGTGATGACGGCGGGCCCCGCGGCCTCGATCAAGTCGATCTACGAGGTGGACCTGCCCCGGCCGCGCGACGAGTCCGACCCCGCGGCCCTCGAACTGCGCCACAAGCTGCGCCAGGACATCGGCGAAGAGGTCCGCAAGGCCCTGCGCGACCAGGGACTCGACCCGGAGGACGAACGATGACGACCGTGACCGTCGACGCCACCGCGAAACCGCGCACCGACCGCCGCGCCCTGCAGGCCGCCGGTCTCAGGCTGCGCACCCTCGCCCTGTACGCCGTCTCCGTCCTCGTCGGCATCGGCATCTGGCAGCTGCTCGCCACGCACTACGGCCCCTCGCTGGTCGCCTCCCCGCACGCGACCCTCACCGCGGCCGGCGACCTCGCCCGCGACGGCACGCTCACCAACTCGATCATCGCCTCCAGCCGCCGCATCCTGATCGGCTGGGGCCTCGGTCTCCTGGTGGGCGTCCCGGCCGGCCTGCTGGTCGGACAGATCCGGATCGTCCGCCAACTCCTCGAGCCCTACATCGAGTTCTTCCGGTTCATCCCGCCGATCGCCTTCGTGACCCTGGCCGTGGTGTGGCTGGGCATCGGGGAGTCGTCGAAGGTCGTGCTGATCTTCTACACGGCGGTCTTCATCGTCATCCTCAACACCAGTGCGGGTGTGATGGCGGTCAGCGAGTCGAAGCTGCGCGCGGCGGCGAGCCTCGGCGCGAGCCGGCGGCAGATCCTGCGCGGGGTGGTGCTGCCCTCGACGGTGCCGTACATCATCACCGGGGCGCGTCTGGCGATGGGCAACAGCTTCCTGACCATCGTCTCGGCGGAGATCGTCGCCGCGCAGGTCGGGCTGGGCTCGCTGATCTGGACGTCGCGCAACTACGGCCGTATCGACTGGGTGTTCGTCGGGATCATCACGCTGGGGATCCTGGGGTTCGTGTTCGACCGGGTGCTGCGGATCGTGGCCTCCCGGGTGCTGCGTCGATACGGAGTGAAGCTGTGAGCGGTGAGACGTCGCGGGCGTTGGTGCTGGAGGAATTCGGTGCACTGCCCCGGCTGGTGGAGCGGCCCGTGCCTCAGCCGCAGCCCGGCCACACTCTCGTCCGGATGCTGGCCTCGCAGGTGGCCCACCTCGATCTCAACGTCGTGGACGGCAAGTTCGGGATCCTGCCGGAGCTTCCGGCAGTACCCGGCACCAACGGGGCCGGGATCGTCCTCGCCTCGGACACCCATCCCGAGGGGTCCTTGGTACGGGTCAACGGCAAGGGGCTGGGCCTGCGCCGGGACGGCTGCTGGGCCGACCATGCGCTGGTGCCCGACGCGGCGGTGATCGCGGTGCCGGAGGGTACGGACCCTGCCCTGGCGTGCAGCTTCTTCTCGCCGGCCGGGACGGCCTGGGCGGCGGTGCACTCGGTGGCGGCCGTCCAGCCGGGCGAGCGGGTTCTGGTCACCGGCGCGGCGGGCGCGGTCGGTTCGCTGACCGTGCAGGTCGCGGCGCGGGCGGGGGCCGAGGTGATCGGCGTGGTCGGCCGCGCGGAGAAACGGGACCATGTGCCCGCGCCTGCCAAGGCGGTTCTGGCGGCAGAGATGTCAACGGAGGCCGTGGGCGGGCAAGTTGATGCGGTCATCGACACCGTGGGCGGGCTGGTCCTGCGGGATGCCCTGCCGCTGGTGCGCCCGCGTGGACGAGTCGCCCTGGTCGGCTACACCGCGGGCCGCGAGTTCACAGTGGACCTCGCGGACTTCCTGCTGGCCGACGTGTCCCTGCTGCCCGTGAACCTGATGACGCGGGGCAAGGAAGTCGCCGCGGACGCCGAACGGTTGCTGACCGAGCTGACGGCGGGCGAACTGAGCCTGCCGATCGAGCGGTACGGCCCCGAACGGCTGCCGGAGGCGGTGGAGCGACTGCGGAAAGGGACCGCAGTCGGGAGGGCGGTGCTCGACCTGGCGTGACGCGCGGGGGGCCTGCCCGCATCTCCGGCGCGATCCGCCGGAACGGGCCCCTAGCCCAGGACGACCACTGCTTGGCCCCGGCAACAGACGATGTTGCCGGGGTCTTCCCGACGTTCAACGCTGGTGCCCACCCGGTGTTCGACCAGATCGAGGGTGATCTCGCCGGTGCCAGGATCGACTTCACGCACGCTGCCGGTCACCCGCAGCCGGTCGCCGGGATGCGCGGGCGCACGGTTCTGCCACGCGACCCGCAGTACCCGTCCCGTCTCCCCCGCGAATTGGGCGGCGGCCCGATGGAAGAGGCAGCCGTGCAGCTGCGCCATGACCACCGGCCCGTCCAGCCCCTCCGACTGCGCGAACGCGGTGTCGTAGTGGATCCGATGCGTGTTGCGGGTGACCGCACCGAAGCGCAGCAGCATGACCTCGTCGGGCACGAGCTCCACCGGTCGTACGTCAGCGTGTTCCGTCATCGGACGATGAACCTCTCCGTGACCTCGGCGAGAAGCCCCCGCTCGGCGAAGTACTTCTTGTCGACGGTGAGCAACAGCAAGTCGGCCCGCTTCCGCTCGACTGCCGTGAGCGCGCGCTGCACTTCGACACGGTCGCCGACCCGCACGTCGTCCGCCCAGCGCACCTCCTGGCCGCCGGCCATCAGGCGGACATCGAGTCCGTCGGTCCCGGGAACCTCGTCGCGGTACATGCCGTCGGGCCTCAACTCCCCGGCGTCCGCGCCCGGTTCGGGTCGCAGCACGCTGACGACGTACATCGGGTGGACCACGAACGCGGGATGCGCCGGATCCACCAGGCGCGGCGCGGACTCCCCCGCGGCCCGCGCGAACTCCGCGGCGGCCGCGGCCCGTACGACGCCCAGCGGGCGCGTCTGCCACCGGCCGAGCAGCGCCCGTGCCCGTTTCTCCGCAAGATCCAGCATGCCTTCGACGCTAGACCCGACCGCACCGGACAACCATGGACCCGGCCCACTGAGCGGACCGCCCCGCTTGGACCGGCACCCGGCACCGGACACCATCCGCTCATGGATCTCATGGACATTCAGGCGCCCCCGCAGGGCGCCTACGCGGAGGCGGACGGCGTCAAGTACCACTACGTCGAGCTGGGCGAGGGCTCGCCCACGATCTTCCTGCACGGTGGCGGCCCGGGCTGCACCGGCTGGTCGGACTTCGGGCAGGTGGCCCCGCTGTTCGCCGCGGACCGCCGCTGCTTCCTGGTCGACATCCTGCAGTACGGCAAGTCGGCGAAGCCCGTGGTCGAAGGCCCGATGTGGGACTACCACGCCGCCAAGACGGTGGCCCTGATGGACGAACTGGGCATCGACCGGGCCGACTTCGTGTGCAACTCATGGGGCGGAACCATCGCGCTCAACCTGGCGGCCAAGTACCCCGAGCGCGTGCGGTCCTCGGTCATCACCGGCAGCATGCCCGTCTTCCACGGCCCGCTCGCCCCGCTCCCGGAGGGCGGCCGCCGCGGACGCAACGCCCGCGACGTGTACTACGGCGGCGACGGCCCCTCCCGCCAGAAGATGCGGGAACTGATCGCGCGGCTGGAGTGGTACGACCCGGACGCCATCCCCGACGGCACCGTGTCCCTGCGCTACGAGCAGAGCCTCGACCCCGAGGAGACCGCGCTGGCCGGCGCCTCGGACAACCCGCGCGGCGACTGGCAGGACCTCACCGCCGAGCTCGGCCGCATCCAGGCGCCCACACTGTTCCTGTGGGGGATGTACGACGCCTTCCTCACCCCGGACTATCCGCTGATGCTGGCCCGCATGATCCCCCGGGGCAGTCTGCACGTGATGGACCGCGCCTCCCACCACCCCCAGGAGGAACGGCCATACGACTACTACAGCGTGGTCAGCGGCTTCCTGAACCAGCGGCACGGCTGACGGAGGACAAGTGAGCGCATCGACCCCGCGCATCGTCGAACTGACCGGCCCCTTCGCCCGGTTCGCGGGCCGCCTGCTGGTCGGGCTCGGCCACGACGTGGTGCTGGTGGAGCCCCCGGGCGGCGACCCGGACCGCCACGAGGACGCCGACGCCTTCGCGCACTGGCACGCCGGCAAGCGCTCGGTGACCCTGGACCCCGCCGACTCCGACGCGCTGCGCCGCCTCCTGTCGACCGCCGACGTCCTGCTCGACGGGACGCCTGACGGAGCCGACACGGTCGGCCTCGACCATCTCGTCCATGTGCGCGCCACCCCCTTCGGCCTGGTCGGCCCGCGCAGCGGCTGGCAGGGCACCGACCTGGTCGTGGCCGCGCTCGGCGGGATGCTCGCGCAGGTCGGCGACCCCGACGGCCCGCCGCTGCATCTGCCGGAGAACCAGGCTGAGCACCTCGCGGGCGTCAACGCGGCGATCGCTGCCCTGCTGGGTCTGAGAGCGGGAAGGCACGCGCGGGGTCAGCTGATCGACATCTCCGCGCAGGCGTGCGTGGCGGCCGCGCTGGAGGCGGGCACCCTCGCCTACCTGCACGAGGACCGGGTGCCACCGCGGCCGGGGCGCGTGCATCCGCTGGTCCCGCACGGGCTGTTCAGGGCGGCCGACGGCCACCTCGGGGGCGGGCTCGGCGGCAGTCCCCGTATGTGGGACGCGCTGCTGGACTGGCTGTCCGAGGAGGGGGCGCAGGCCGATCTCGGAGAGCCCCGGTGGCAGGACCCGGTCGAGCGCAAGCGGCATCAGGAGCATGTCTTCAAGGTCGTCCAGGACTTCGTGGGCCGGTGGCCGAAGGCCGAGTTCGCGGAGCGGGCGCAGGCCAGGAAGCTGCCCTGGGCTGCCGTGGACCTGCCGTGCGAGCTGCCGGACAACCCGCAGCTCGCCGCGCGTGACTTCTTCACCCGGGTCGGGGACCGCACCGACCTCGGCTTCCCGTTCGCGTTCCCGGAGGGCCACCGGGTCACCGAGCTGTCGGTGCCCGAACTCGGCGCCGACCAGGCCGTGTTGCACGAGGAGCCGCCCCTGCGAACGGCCGCGACCGCCTCCACCGCCGTACCCGCCCTGGAGGGCATCCGCGTCCTCGACCTCACCTGGGTGCTGGCGGGCCCGTACTGCACGAAGGTCCTGGCCGACCACGGCGCGGACGTCATCAAGGTCGAGTCCGTGTCCCGCCCCGACCCCACCCGCTTCGCGCCCTTCATGCACCTGTCCCGAGGCCCGCACAACAACCCCGACACCAACGGCTACTTCAACGAGGTCAACCGCAACAAGCGCAGCATCGCCCTGGACACCCGCACCGACGAGGGCATCGCCGTACTCCGCGAGCTCATCGCCAACTGCGACGTCCTGGTGGAGAACTTCAGCGCCACGGTCATGACCCGCCTCGGCCTCGGCTACGACACCCTGCGCGAGATCAACCCGCGTCTCGTCTACGTCAGCATGTCGGGCATGGGCCACACGGGACCGCGCGCCGGCTGGGTGTCGTACGCGGACACGGTCTCGGCGAGTTCCGGCCTCACCGGCCTGACGGGCTGGGGGCCGGACGACGTGGTCGGCGTGATCTACGGCCACGGTGACATCGTGGCCGGGCTGCAGGCCGCGCTGGCGACGGTCGCCGCACTCGAACACCGCGAGGAGACCGGCCGCGGCCAGCACATCGATCTGTCCCAACTCGAGGCGATCGCCGCCCACATGGGCACCAGCCTGCTCACGACGGCCCGCACACCGGTCGGCAACACGCACCCGCGCTGGAGCCCGCAGGGGGTGTACCGGTGCCTCGGCGCTGACCGCTGGCTGGCCGTCAGCGTCCGTTCGGACGAGGAGTGGACGGCCCTGTGCGGAGTGATCGGGCGTCCGGATCTGGCCGAGCGGCTGCCCAGGTCCGGCGACCGCAGGCAGGAGAGCGCGGTGGTCGACGAGGCGCTCGGCGACTGGGCGCGCACCATGCCCGCCGATGTCGCCGCGGAACTCCTCCAGGAGGCCGGGGTTCCGGCCGGGGCGGTGCAGGACGGTCGTGAACTGGTCGAGCACGACCCGCAGTTGAGGGCACGCGGCTTCTACGTCCGCATGGAGCACCCGGCCGCGGGCGCATTCCTGCACGAGGGCCTGCCCATCCGCCTCACCCGCACGCCGGGCTCGATCCGTCGGCCGGCGCCCCTGCTCGGCGCCGACACCGAGGAGGTGCTGCGCGAGGTGGCCGGCCTGTCCCCGGAGCGGGTCCGGGACCTGCACGAGGCGGGCGTCCTGCGATGAACGGCCTGACCGTGCCTGGGCTGGTCGAGGCGGCGGCCGAGCGGTTCGGCGACCGGGTCTTCCTGCGTATGGGCGACACGACACGCACGTACGCTCAGACCCGGGATGCGGCGGCCACCATGGCCGGCTCCCTCGCGGCGCACGGCTGCCGCCCGGGCGACCGGGTCGCGGCGCTGCTGTCCAACCGGATCGAACTCGTCGATCTGGTCCTCGGCTGCGCGTGGCTGGGCGCGGTCGTGGTGCCGTTGAACACGGCTCTGCGCGGGGGCTCACTGCGGCAGGTGCTGGACACTGCGCAGCCCCAATTCCTGTACGTCGAGGCAGAGTTGGCCCAAGAGGCGGTGGCGTCCGGACATCGCGGGGCCGTGTGGGTGGCCGGCGACGAGGACGTCCCGCGCCCCGGAGCCGCCGAGGCCCTGCCGCCCGCCCCCGTCCGTCCGCAGGACACCGCCGCCGTCCTGTTCACCTCGGGCACGACGGGACGCTCACGTGGAGTCCGTTGCCCGCACGCGCAGTTCGTCTGGTGGGGCCGCAACGTCTCTTCCGCCCT
The DNA here is from genome assembly GCF_042893105.1 of Streptomyces sp. NPDC001663. Classification (NCBI taxonomy): domain Bacteria; kingdom Bacillati; phylum Actinomycetota; class Actinomycetes; order Kitasatosporales; family Streptomycetaceae; genus Streptomyces; species Streptomyces sp. NPDC001663. The sequence goes on from NZ_JBIAUR010000017.1 coordinate 82,053, forward strand.
GCACCTCTCCGCCGACGACGTGCTGTTCACCTGCCTCCCGCTGTTCCACACCAACGCACTCAACACCCTGGCGCAGGCGATGACGGTGGGCGCGAGCTGCGTCGTCGGCGGCCGCTTCTCGGCCTCGCGCTACTGGTCGCAGGCGGCCGACGCACGCGCCACGACCACCTACCTGCTCGGCGCGATGGTGCCCATGCTGCTCGCCCAGCCCCCGGGCCCGCAGGACCGAGCACACCGGGCCACGCGCGCTCTCGCCCCCGCCACCCCCGGCCCCCTGTGGGAACCCTTCTGCGAGCGGTTCGGCGTCACCGTCGTCGACGGGTTCGGCTCCACGGAGACGAACCTGGTCATCGGCGCCACCGCCGAGGAGGGCCGCCCCGGCACCATGGGCAGCGTGCGCCCGGGCTTCTCCGCGCGCGTGGTCGACGCGGCGCTCGCCCCGGTCCCCGACGGCACGCCCGGCGAGCTCCTCGTGCGCACCCGTCAGCCGTACGCCTTCTGCACCGGCTACCTGGGAGAGCCCGAGCCGGCGCCCGACTCCTGGCGCCGTACCGGCGACCGTGTGATCCGTGATCCCGACGGCCGGTTCCGTTTCGTGGACCGGATCAAGGACGTGATCCGGCGGCGTGGCGAGAACATCTCCTCCTACGAGGTGGAGGCGGCCGTCCGCTCGCATCCGGCGGTGGCCGAGGCGGCCGCCTTCCCGGTGGCCTCGGAGCTGGCCGAGGACGAGGTCATGGTCGCCGTGGTCGTACGGCCGGGAATGGTGCTGGATCCCGCGGACCTCGCCCGGCACTGCGCACACGAACTCCCCGCGTTCGCCGTGCCCCGGTACGTCGAGACGGTCCCGGCGCTGCCGCTCACCGAGACGGGCAAGGTGCGCAAGGCGGTGCTGCGGGAGCGGGGCGTCACCGGGGGCACCTGGGACCGAGCCGTAGGGAAGGCTTTGCCGCAGGTGGGGTGACTGATCAGCGCAGGGAGCTGTCCTCGGAGAGCTCGTTCTCGCCACCCACCATGTCGTGACCACCGCTCATGTCCTGCGTACCGATCACGGACAGCAGTTCCAGCTGGGCGGCGCCCTTCGTGCCGGGCGGGGCGCTGAACCACAGCAGCCGCTGGCGTCCGTCCTCGCTGAACAGGTTGTGGCAGTCCAGCTCGATGACGCCCAGCGCGGGATGGACGATGCGTTTGCGCTCGACCCTGCGCACGGCGACGTCGTGGGTGTCCCACAGGGCGGCGAACTCCTCGCTGCGCCGCCGCAGCGTCGCCACCATGCGGGGCACCTCGGTGTCGTTGCCGCGTCGGGCGGCGGTGGCCTGGAGGTCGGCGACGAAGGACCGGGAGTGGCGCGGATGGTCGTCGGCGGGGTAGATCGCGCGGGCGTCGGGGTCGGTGAACCAGCGGTAGACGAAGCTCGCGGCCGGGCCGCGTCCCGTCGGCAGGGGGCCGAGGAGTGCGGTGGCCGCCTGGTTCTGGACGAGAGCCTCGTGCAGATCCGTGATGACGCGGGCGGGGGTGGCGCCGAGCCGGTCCAGCAGGCCGAGCAGGGCGGGCTGGACGTGTGCCGTCGGGCCCTGCGCGGTGGGCGGGAGGGGCCGGTCGGCGAGGCGGAAGAGGTGATCGCGTTCGTCGCCGGTCAGGCGCAGCGCCCGGGCGAGGGCGGCCAGGGCCTGGGCCGAGGGCTGGGCGCCGCGGCCGCGTTCCAGTTCGGTGTAGTAGTCCGCGGACAGTCCGGCGAGCTGTGCCACCTCCTCGCGCCGCAGGCCGGGCACGCGGCGGCGCGGGCCGACGGGCAGGCCGACGTCGGCCGGGCGGACCCGGTCGCGCCGGGACTTCAGGAACGCGGCGAGTGCGGGAAGGTTCACCCGTCCATCCTCACCCGGACGGCGATGCGGAGCCAGGGGATGACAACCCCCGGGTAAGCGCAGCCCTGGCTGCGGCCGGCGGGCGGGCCGATCGTGGAGGACACGGCGAGCCCGGCGCCAACGCCAGGGCCGCCCCCTCTCTCCACGCACTCTCACAGGAGCCCGCATGCCCTCCCCCACCCCGGCGGACAGCCGGACCACACCCGACCACGACCCGAGCCGCCCCCGCGTCGCCATCGTCACCGGCGGCTCCCGCGGCATCGGCCGGCAGACCGTGAGCCGCCTGGCCGCGGACGGTTTCGCCGTGGTCGTCGGATACGCCGGCGGCGCCGAGCCGGCCGAAGCCGCCGCCAAGGAGATCACCGCGGCCGGCGGCCGGGCCGTCGCCGTCCAGGCCGATGTCGCCGACGAGCAGGCGGTGGCCGCACTGTTCGACAGGGCCGAGTCGGAGTTCGGCGGCGTCGACGTCGTGGTCCACACCGCCGGACGGATGCTCCTGGGCCCCATCGCCGACCTGGACCTGGACGAGCTGGACGCACTGCACCGCACCAACATCCGCGGGACCTTCGTCGTCGCCCGGCAGGCCGCCCGCACGGTGCGACCCGGCGGGGCGGTCGTCACGTTCTCCACGTCGCAGGTGGGGATGGCTTTCCCGGCGTACGGCGCCTACATCGCGAGCAAGGGCGCGGTGGAGGCGCTCACCCTGGTGCTCGCCCGTGAGCTGCGCGGCCGGGACGTCACGGTGAACGCCGTCGCGCCCGGTCCGACGGCCACCGACATGTTCCTGGACGGCAAGGACGAGGAGACGGTGGCGCGCCTTGCGGCCATGCCCCCGCTGGAGCGGCTCGGCACCCCCGCCGACATCGCCGAGGTAGTCGCCTTCCTCGCCTCACCGGCCGGCCACTGGCTCAACGGCCAGGTCATCCGCGCCAACGGCGGCATCATCTGACCGCCCCCACACCCCTGTTGACCCCCTCAGAGAGAGAACAGCCCATGCCTTTCGCGAACTTCAAGGTCCCCGCCGGCACCCTCACCGAGAAGCAGAAGGAGCAGATCGTCACCCGCACCACCGAGCTGTACGTCGAGATCTACGGCGAGCGCGCCCGCGCCAACACCATGGTTCTGGTCGAGGAGGTCGCCGACGGCGGCTGGGGCATTGGCGGCGACGTCCTGACCCTCGCCAAGCTCCAGGAGCCGCTTGCGGAGGACTGACAGTTACCCCGCGCTCACGCCCTGCATGCCGGCGCCCGCTCTCGGCGAAACCGCACGTCAGAATCTGTGAAAGAGGTTTCGGACGAAAACGGGAACGATAAATTCCCGTCATGAACGCGCGCCTCGCTCTCCTCGAAACGGTGGCCCCCGGCCTGACGGAGAGCGAGGTCTTCCGGCTCGCACTCCAGCACGCGGTGGGCGAGTTGGGCGCGCTCGGCGGCACCATGCACCTGCGCGGCCACATGTCCGCGCTGCGTCTGGTCTCGGCCGTCGGTCTGCCGCCCGCCCTCACCCGCTCCTGGGAGATCGTCGACCAGGAGGGCCCGTTGGCCCCGGCCCGAGCCCTGCACCGGGGCAGCGGCGTGTGGGTGCCGCTGCCCTCCGCGGAACCGAACGCGGCAGGCGTCGCCTGGCCCGGCACCGGCCTGGCCGCCGTGCCCCTGTTCAGCGGCAACCGCAGCATCGGCGCGCTGACGGTCCTGACCGGCGAGCGCGGTGAACCCGCCCCGGAACACTGGGAGTTCCTCCGCGCCGTCGTCGCCTGGACCGAGGACCGCATGGGCCAGGCACCGCGACCGTCCTCGCCCGCACGGACGGAGCTGAGCGGGGAGCGTCTGCGGCAGGCGCTGAAGGAGGTCAGCGTCGGCTCGTGGGACTGGGACATCCGCTCCGGCGAACTCGTCTGGGACGAGGCGGCCTTCGAGGTGTACGGCGTCCGGCCGGCCGACTTCACCGGCCGGATCGAGAGCTGGATGAGGATCGTCCACCCCGACGACCTGGCACCCGCGCTGGCGGCGACCGAGCGGGCGATACTCGACCACACCGTGTACGAGGCCGACTACCGGGTACGGCGCCCGGACGGCACGTACGGCTGGACGCTGGCCCGCGGCCGGACCACGTACGACGAACAGGGCGAACCGCTGCGCATGGTGGGCGTGGCCTGGGAGACCAACGAGTCGCGCAGCGCCCGGGACGCGCTCGGCCGGGCGCTGAGGCACATGAGCGACGGCTTCCTCGCGGTGGACGACGAGTGGCAGATCACCTTCGCCAACCTGGAAGCGGAACGTTTCCTGGGCTTCTCGGAGGAGGAGCTGTTCGGGCGCCTGTTGTGGGACCTGCCCTCCGCCCGGCAGGTCCCCGGCCTGGAGAGCCGCTGCCGCCGGGCCGCGGCCGAGGAGAAGCCGGCCGGCTTCGACGTGCAGATGCCGGACTCCGGGCAGCGCTTCCATCTGCGGCTGGTCCCCGGGCCCGACGGGCGCACGCTCTACTTCCAGGACGTCACCGAGAAGCGGCGCCTGGCCGAGGAGCGGGAGGCGGCCCGGCGCGCCGCGGCCGAGCGGGCGGCCCGGATCGCCGAACTGACCGCGGAGCTCGCCAAGGCGACCACCTCGCAGGACGTGGTGGACGTGGTCGCCCGACGCGTCCTGCCGCCGTTCGCCGCCACGGGCGTCCTGGTCCAGGTCATCGAGGGCGACCGGCTCCACAACGTCGGGGCCGTCGGCTACCCGGACGACTTCCTCGCCGGCATCGACAACCGCGCCCGGGTGGTGGGCGACCCGGCCTGGGACCCGATCGCGTCCGGCGTCCCGCTGTTCCTGTCCACCGCGCAGGAATTCACCTCGCGCTACCCCGAGATCGCCGACCTGCCGTCCCGCGCCGGCAAACAGGCATGGGCCTTCCTGCCGTTGACCGCCTCCGACCACACCTTCGGACTGTGCGTCGTGGCCTTCGACCGCCCGCGGCTGCTCACCGACGAGGAACGCGCCCTGCTGACCACCATCAGCGCGCTGGTCGCCCAGTCCCTGGAACGGGCCCGGCTCTACGACGCCGAGCACACCCGCTCCCGCGAACTCCAGCGCAGCCTCCTCCCGCAGCGCCTGCCGGAACTCCCCGCGTGCACCGCGGCCGCCCGCTATCTCCCGGGCGCGCAGGGCGCGGACGTGGGCGGTGACTGGTACGACATCATCCCGCTGTCCGGCGGACGGGTCGCGCTCGTCGTCGGCGACGTCATGGGCCACGGCCTACCTGAGGCGGCCACCATGGGCCGGCTGCGCACCGCCGTGCACACGCTGGCCGATCTCGAGCTGCCGCCCGACGAGATCATGGGCCACCTCAACGACCTGGTCACGGGCATGGGCGAGGCGTCGTACGTCACCTGTCTCTACGCGCTCTACGACTCCACCACCCGGGTCTGTTCCCTCGCCCGCGCGGGGCATCCGCCGCCGGCGCTGGTCCACCCCGACGGCACCGTGCACTTCCCGAAGCCGGACGCCGACCCGCCGCTCGGAGCGGCCCAACCACCCTTCGAGACAATCGAGTTGGAGGTTCCCGAGGGCAGTCTGCTGGTGCTCTACACCGACGGTCTGGTCGAGTCGGCGAAGCGCGAGATCGACGAGGGCATGGCGGAGCTGGCCCGACTGCTGAGCGCGGCACACGAGAACGGCACGGCGGTGGACCTCGAGCGCCTGTGCGACACGCTCACGGCCGGTCTGCTGCCCACCGAGCACCGGGCATCCGACGACGCGGCGTTCCTGGTCGCCCGCCTGCACGCCCTGCCCGCGGACCGGATCGCCTCCTGGCCGCTGCCCGAGGACCCCAAAGCGGCCGGCCAGGCCCGCCGTCATGTGCGCGAGCAACTCGCCGCCTGGGGCCTGGACGGCCTCTCCGCCACCACCGAACTCCTGGCCAGCGAGCTCGTGGGCAACGTCGTCCGCCACGCCAAGGGCCCGGTCCGGCTGCGTCTGCTGTACGACGCCGAGTTGATCTGCGAGGTCTTCGACGGCAGCCAGACCATGCCCCGCATCCGCCGCGCCACCGAGACCGATGAGGGTGGCCGTGGCCTGCAGCTGATCGCGGCCCTGGCCGGACGCTGGGGCGCGCGCTACACGCCGACGGGCAAGTGCATCTGGGCCGAACTGCCGCTGCCCGACGGCCAGGACGAACAGCCGGCGGACGCGGCGGACCTGATGTTCCTGCACGCGGCCGGCTTCGGGGGTGACGTCGAGGGCGACTGGGAGGCGCTCCTGTAAAGGCACTCCGGACCGGGGCCGACGATCATGACACGTATGCTCATGCACATGGTTGAGCATCGAATGATTGACGTGAACGGGATCCGGCTGCACATCGCGGAGCAGGGCGAGGGCCCCCTGGTCGTGCTCCTGCACGGCTTCCCCGAGTCATGGCACTCATGGCACCACCAGCTCGGCCCGCTGGCCGCCGCGGGCTTCCGCGTGGTCGCCCCCGACCAGCGCGGATACGGGCGCAGCGACCACCCCGCCGACGTGGACGCGTACAGCATCCTGCACCTGGTCGGCGATGTCGTCGGCCTGATCCACGCGCTGGGCGAGGAGAAGGCGTACGTCGTCGGGCACGACTGGGGCGCCCCGGTGGCCTGGCACACCGCGCTGCTGCGGCCGGACGTCGTGCTCGGTGTGGCCGGGCTGAGCGTGCCGCCGCCGTTCCGGGGCACGGAGGCGCCGCTGGCCGTCATGGACGAGAGGTTCGGCGGCCGCTTCTACTGGAACTACTTCAATCAACCGGGCGTCGCTGACGCCGAGTTCGCGCGGAACACCCGCACCACCCTGCGCAAGTTCTTCTACGCGGCTTCCGGTGAAGCCCCCGGCGCCGTCGAGGACAGGCAGCCGCTGGTCGACCCCGAGCGCGAGTGGCTCGCGACCATGACGGACCCGGAGACCCTGCCGGAGTGGTTCACCGAGGAGGACCTCGACGCCCTCACCGAGAGCTTCTCCGGCGGCTTCACCGGCGCCCTCAACTGGTATCGCAACATCGATCGCAACTGGGAACTGACCGCCCCCTGGCACGACGCCGTCGTCAGCCCGCCCGCCCTGTACGTCTACGGCGACCGCGACCCGGTGCCCGCGTTCCCCGGCACGCCCGAACTCATCGCCGCCCTCCCGGACTTGATGCCGAACCTGCGCCGCAAGCCCGTCGAGCTGGCGGGCTGCGGCCACTGGACACAGCAGGAACGCCCCGCCGAGGTGAACGAGGCGCTCATCGACTTCCTCACCGAACTCCGGGGCTGAGCACGTCACTTGCGGCTGACGCGATAGAGCAGATGCAGCACCCTGTCGCCCTGGATCACCGTGTGCGGATCCTCGAGCAGATGCCGGCCGTCGACCGACCCGAAATACCGCTTGCCCGAGCCGAAGACCACCGGAACGACGTCCATCGCCACCTCGTCCACGAGGCCGAGGGCGAACGCCTGCCCGCCGACGTCGCCCGCCGCCACGGCGACGGTGCGCTCGCCCGCGAGTTGTTTGGCCTTGGCGATCGCCTGTGCCACGTCGTCGACGAAGTGGTACGAGGCCTCGGGGTGCCACCGGTCGGGTCGGGGCCGGTGCGAGACCACGACCACATGCTCACCCGCGGGCGGAGACGCTTCCCAGCCGTTGGTGATGTCGAACAGGTGACGCCCGATCACCATCGCGCCGATACCGGCCCACATCGGCTTGACGTATGCGGCCGAGACCTGCGAGATCTTGCCGCCTGTGCCGAGCTCGACGTCGCCGTTGGTGTACCAGTCGAACAGGGGGCCGACCTGATCGTCCGCGTCGGCGATGAAGCCGTCCACGGAAACGACGTTGTGCATCACCACGGTGCTCATCCGGCATCTCCCAGCTGTCGCGGGGGCTCCAGGCGGCCCCTTCGCAGGGACAGACCGGGAACACCGCCGTAACTCATCGCGGTGCGGCCGGCTCAGTGCACGGACAGCCCGCCGTCGACGAAGACGGCCTGCCCCGTGACGTAGGCGGAAGCACCGCTCGCCAGGAACACCGCGGCACCCGCGAAGTCCTCGGCGAGACCGTTGCGTCCGACCATGGTCCGGGCGGCCAGCTCCGCCACCTTCTCGGGGTCGGAGGACAGCCGCGCGTTGAGCGGTGTCATCACGAAACCCGGCACGAGCGTGTTGCAGGTGACGCCGTACGGCGACCACGCCTCCGCCTGCGAACGGGCCAGGGACTCCAGCGCCCCCTTGGACACCCCGTAGGCCCCGCTCTGCACGAACGCCCGGTGGGCCTGCTGGGAGGTGATGTGGATGATCCGCCCGAAGCCCCGTTCGGCCATGCCGGGACCGAACCGCTGGCCCAGCAGGAAGGGCGCCTCCAGGTTCACCGCCATGGTGGTGTCCCACACCTCCTCGCCCAACTCCCCCATAGGCGGCCGCAGGTTGACCCCGGCGCTGTTGACGAGGATGTCGGGCTCCCCGAACGCCTCGACCGCCTCCTCTGCGGCCGCGCGCACACCGTCGCGGGTCCCCAGATCGGCGCTCACCCAGGCCGCCCGGCACCCGTCGGCCACGAGCTCGTCGACGGTGGCGGCGAGCTCCGCCTCCTTGCGCGCGACGACCACGACACTCGCCCCGGCCCGCGCGAGGGCCCCGGCGACGGCGCGCCCGATGCCGGAACTCCCGCCGGTCACCACGGCGACCCGGCCGTCCAGCGAGAACAGTTCGGAGAGATACGTCTGCGAGGTCATGCCCGCACCCTAGACGCAGCGCCGACCGGGCTTACGTGTCAGCCTGCGGTGTACCCGAGCTGGCGCCTCATGTACGGCGTCATCAGGGTCTTCGCCTTGGCCAGCACGGACGTACGGCTGCCGAGGACCGCGCTCTCGCCGCCCAGCACGGGCAGCATGGTCAGTCCGTCGGCCGGGCCGAAGGGCACGATGAGCGGGGTGCGGTGCATCGGCCGGTAGAAGCGGGGCTCCTTGCGGTGCTTGCCGGAACTGTTCAGGTAAGTGCGGATGTTCCAGGCGGCGAGGTCGGCCTGGGCGAGCGCGGCCGGGGTGATCTTGAGCTCGGTGGCGTCGTTGACGTCGCCGACCGCGAACACGTCCAGATGCCCCTCGACCCGCAGTGTCCGGTCGACCTTGATGTGCCCGCCGGCATTGAGCCAGTCGCCGTGCCCGCCCAGCCGCAGCCAGAGGGTGTTGGGCGTGGTGCCCGTCGCCCAGAAGGACAGATCCGCGGCGATGACACTGCCGCGCGCATCCCGATAGGTGCCGAACTCGAAGCCGGGCGACATGAACGAGTCGAGCCGCACCTCGACGTCGTGGGCCTCCAGCCAGGCCCGCGCCTTGCGCCCGGCCCGCTCGCTGCCGGTGGAGTGCAGCAGCGCCGGCCCGGAGTGGGCGAGCGTGACCCGGGCGTCCGGCCGGGCCAGGCGCACCTCGGCGCTGAGCTCGACGCCGGAGGGCCCGCCGCCGACGACGAGGACGTGCTCGGCGGCGGCGATCTGCTGCTGGTGACCGGCGAAGGATTTCATCGCCTCTTCGGTGGTCGTGCCGGTGAAGCGGGCCGGCTCGGGATAGTCGGCACCGGTCGCGATCACCACCACGTCGTACGGCAGCCGCTCCCCCGTCGCCAGCACGACCTGCCGCTCGGCGGTGTCCACGCGGAGCGCCTTGCCAGTGACGACCCGGCCGTTGCTCAGCAGTCGGTCGTAGGGAATGAACGGCGTCACCGACCAGTCCGGGCGCACCCCGGCGCGCAGGGAGGCGATGCGATGGAAGAAGACCTCCTTGCGGTCCACCAGCGTCACCCGCGCCACCGAGTCCAGCCGCTTCGCCAGCCGGACACCCGCGTAACCGCCGCCGATCACCACTACGTCGCCGTCGCGCACAACGAGTCTCCTGCTGTTTGTGGGGGGATTTGGGGGTGCGACGAGCCTAGCCCTTGAAACTTAAAGTTCACATGAAGCTTTGTGCGCGTTCCGTGAAACCCCACCCAACCCGCCGTCCGCACCGCGGGGGCAACGGCTTCCGCCCCCTCCGTCACAAACCCGCGTCGAAGCCCGTCAAGGAGGTGACCACTCGGCTCCGAGCGACGGAAGGACACCACGATGCTGACCAACGTCATGTACGTGACGCTCTATGTCACCGACCAGGACCGCGCGTTGAGGTTCTACACGGAACAACTGGGTCTGCAGAAGATCATCGACTACCCCGGCCCCGATGGACGTTTTCTCACCGTGGGCACCCCGGGCGGCCCCCTCGAGATCATCCTGTGGCCGCACGCTCCGTCCGCGGGGCAGCCGGCCGAGCCGCGGGCGGGCACCGCACCCGGGCCGGTCTTCCTCGAGTCGGACGACCTGAGGAAGGACGTCGAGCTGTTTCGCGAACGGGGCGTGACCTTCGACCAGCCCGAACCGGAGGACTACCCGTTCGGGATCCGCATCGAGGCGATCGATCCGGACGGCAACCGGATCTCGCTCCGCCAGCGCGCCAAAGCACGCCGCGGCGAAGACTGACAGCCCCGTAGATCCCGCGTGGCCGACACCCGACGGTGCCGGCCACGCCCGTTTTCACGGCCCTGGCGGGTCGTCGCCCCCGTCGCCATGCCCGGACTCGCCGCCACTGCACCGGTCAGCAGCTCGCCCACCTCCACCGGAGCCTAGGTGTACGACAGGTCGCGCCCCCGGCCGTCAGCCGGAACTCGAAGCCGCGCCGTCCGGGCGGATAGGAGTGGTTGCCGTACTCCACAGGGCGGCCGCTCTGGTCGAACGTCGTGCGGGTCAAAGTCAGCAGTGCGCTGCCTTCGGGTACGTCGAGCCGTTCGCACTCCTCGGTGGTGGCGGCGCGTGCGCCGATCGCGTGTTGGGCGGTGCAGGCGAAGACGCCGACTGCGCGCATCAGGCCGTACAGGCCGATGGATCCCAGGCGTCCGTCGTGCGCGCTGAGCAGTTGCGGGCGCAGCAGGTCGTAGGGCAGATGGTTGCGCAGGTGGCCGATGCACTGGCCGTCGGCGTACTGCAGCCGTTCCAGGACCGTGACCTCGCTGCCCTCCGCGAGGGCGAGGGCGGCCGCCACCTGTGGCGAGGCGGGTTGGGTTCCGCAGAACACGACCTCGGTCGCGGGGGCGCGCCCGGCCTCGCGCAGGTCCTCGTGTACGGCGGCGAGGTCGAGGGCGTGTGGGGTCCGGTCGTATGCCACATGGGTGCCGATGCCCCGGCGGCGTACCAGGAGACCCTGGTCCGTCAGCGAACGGATCGCGTGGCGGACCGTGATGCGCGACAGTCCCGTCTCCTGGGCCATCCTGGGCTCGCTGCTGAGCACGGTGCCGGGCGCCAACTGGCCGCATTCGATGGCTCGTTTGAGTTGCTCGGCGAGTTGTCGGTGCAGTGGTGTCCGGCTCGTGCGGTCCAGGACGAGGCCGGGGAGGGTGGAGCCGCGCGCGAGGACATCCGGTGGTGCATCCCGCATGGCGTCGTCCTGACCTGGGTGCCGTGAGTGACGTGTTGGGTGCCGTACGTTCGACGCGCGGGGGTGTCACCCGCTGACGCCCCCGCACGGTCTCCGTCGCGCTGTGCGCGATCAGCTCTCGGAGTCTGTCTCCAAGGCCAGTTCCCGCTCCATTTCGCTCTCCAACTCCCGCTGCATCTGCGCCAGTTCGGCCTCGAGGTCGGCCATGGCCTCGCCGCCGGCCATGAGGTCGGTGATCTGTTCCCGGGTGCGCTCGCCCTTGCGGAAGTCGTCGGCCTTCTGGCCGCGGATCAGTACGGCGAAGTGGTCGCCGACCATCATGGCGTGGCGGACGTTGTGCGTGACGAGGATGACCGCGACGCCCTTGGCGCGGGCCTGCATGATGATCCGCAGGACATGCGCGGCCTCCTTGACGCCGAGGGCGGCGGTGGGCTCGTCGAGGATGAGGACGTTGGCGCCGAAGTAGACGGCGCGCGCGATGGCCAGGGCCTGGCGTTCGCCGCCGGACAGGCTGCCCACCAGGCGGCCGCCGTCGGTGACGCGGGTGATGCCCAGGGACTGCATCTCGCGTACGGCGATCTCACCGGCCAGCTTCTTGTCGAACAGCTTGAACGGGCCGAAGCCCTTGGTGGGTTCGGCGCCGACGAAGAAACAACGGCCGACGCCCATCAGCGGGAACGTACCGCCGAACTGGTGCACCGTGGCGATGCCTTGATCCGATGCGTCGCGCGGACTGTCGAAGGTGACCGGCGTCCCGTTGACTTCGATGGTGCCGGTGGTCGGCTTGTGGAACCCGGAGAGGATCTTGATGAGGGTGGACTTGCCGGCGCCGTTGTCGCCGAGGAGGCACAGCACCTTGCCGGCGTCCACCTCCAGGGAGATGTCCTGCAGCGCGTTGGTGCCGAGGAACGACTTGCTGATGCCGGTCAGACGGAGAAGGGGTGCGGTCATGGTCAGGCCTTCTTCGCGGGTCGGGAGGCGGAAAGGGCGAGCCGGCGGAAGGTGTTGTTCATGAGCACGGCCGTGAGGATGAGGACGCCGAGGATCAGGCTGGCCCAGTCGGAGTTCCAACCGGTGTAGTAGATGCCCTGGTTGACGATGGCGAAGGTCAGCGTGCCGAGTACGACGCCGACGACGGAGCCGTACCCGCCGGTCAGCAGAACGCCTCCGACAACGACGGCGATGATGGAGTTGAAGACGAAGGACTGGCCGTTGGCGACCTGCGCGCCGTTGTAGAGGATGGTCTGGATGACGCCGACCAGGGCGGCGCCGAAGCCGCTGGCCATGTAGAGGGCGATCTTCACCTTGACGACCGGGATGCCGGTGGCGCGGGCGCTCTCCTTGTCGCCACCGATGGCAAAGATCCAGTTGCCGTACTTCATCATTTGCAGGACCACCGTGACGACGGCGGCGAGGCCGAGCCACCAGAAGATCGCGACCTCGAACTGGCCGCCGATCAGCTGGCCGAACAGCGACTTCGACAGCGGGTCGGGCTTGATGGCGACGCTGGTGGTGCCGGTGGTGACGCGGGAGAGGCCGAGCGTGAGGCCCGCGAGGCCGGAGAGGGTGGCGAGGGTGACCACCAGGGACGGGACGTTGGTCCGGGTGACGATGATGCCGTTGAGCAGGCCGGTCAAGAGGCCGAGGCCGAGCGCGCACAGGATGCCGACGATCATCGGGGCGCCCCAGTAGCCGGACACGATCGCCAGCGTCATCGAGCTGCCGGCGAGCACCGAGCCGACGGACACGTCGAGTTCGCCGGCGATCATCAGCAGGCCGACGGGGATGGCGATGATGCCGAGCTCCGCGGCGATGTTCAGCCAGCTCGCCGCGCCCGCGGGGGCGAGGAACTTCTCCCCGCCGAAGATCGCGAAGAAGACGAAGACGCTGATCGTTCCGATGAGCGCGCCGACCTCGGGACGGTGCCGCAGTTGCCCCAGCGGGCTCTCGGACTGCTTCGGGGTGGCGACGGCGGGCTCTTTCTCGTTCTCGGCCGTCGTGTCGGGAAGTGAGGTTGTCATCGGTCTGGTGTCACCTTCGTGGATCTCGGTCGGGGTGCGCAGTGGGGAGTGTGCGCGGGTGCGGTGCCGGGCCCGGCGGGGCCCGGCACCTGGAGGGCGTGTCTTTCGGATCAGCCCGGCGTCGCGGGCCCTGGGAGGATCAGCGGACGCCGGCCTTGGTGCCCGCGATCGCCGCGTCGACGTTGTCCTTGACGACCAGCAGCGGGCCGGTCAGCAGCGGGTTCTGCGGCGGGAGGACGCCGTAGGACAGGTACTGGTTGGCGATCGAGACGGCGTAGAAGCCCTGCAGATACGGCTGTTGGTCGATGGCGAAGAGCTGCTTGCCCGCCTTGATGCGGTCGAGCTGGCTCTGCGAGAGGTCGAAGGTGCCGAGCTTGACCTTGCCGGCGGCGTTGGCCTGGTCGATCGCGGCGGCGGCGCTGTCGGCGTCCTGGACGCCGATCGTGACCACGGCGTCGATGCTGCTGTCCTTCAGCAGTGCGCCCTTGATGGCCTGGGTGACGGCGGAGGGGTTGCCGAAGTTCGAGGAGGGCAGCGGGAGTTGCTTGGACGAGGAGCCCTCGCTCTTGGCGCCGTCCTTGATGCCCTTGCAGCGGGCCTCCTGGTTGGCAGAGCCGGGCACGGTGTTGACGCAGAGGATGTTCTTGGCGCCCTCTTCGGCGAACTTGGCGCCGCCGGCCTTGCCCGCCTCGTAGTCGTCCGAGCCTATGTACTTGACGGCACCGGTCCGCTTGGCCGCGGCGACACCGCCCGAGTTGTAGACGAAGACCTTGACGCCCTTGGCGATGGCCTGCTTGATCGCGGCGTCCTGGTTCTCCGGCACCCAGTCCGGCACGAGGATGGCGGAGGGGTTCTGCGACAGCGCGGTGAGCGTCAGCTTGGCGGCGTCAGGGCCGAGGTTGTCGTAGTTCTGCGGGCCCAGGAAGGTCACCTTGCCGCCGGACGCCTTCACCAGCTTCGCGGCGTCCTCGCCACCGCGCTTGATCGCGGACCAGAACGGGTCGTCGGCCTTGCCGCCGATGACGTAGATGGAGTTCTTGCCACCACCGCCGTTGGCCGCGGCCGTCGCCGAACCGCCGCTCGCCGCCGTGCCATCGGAGGAACCGCTCTTCGCGGCGCCACTGCTGCACCCGGCCAGCGTGGTCGCCGTCGCGGCGAGCAGGCCCACCGCGGTGAGGACTCGTCGGGGAAGTCGGCCGGGCAGTCGGCGCCGGGTCTGCGTGCGTTCCATGTGCGGGGTACTCCTTCGTGTGAAACCGGGCGCGAGCGTGGGGCGTGGCCTGGAGGACATCGAGTTACATCTGGGGATTTGTCCCGCGCACACCAAGGGCGTGCCGGTGTGCGCGGGACGGCGGGGGCCGGGACTGCCGCCGACCCGGATGGGGTCGCGTGACGGCGAGGAGGGCGGAGTCCGCCAGTGGCGGAGTGCGAGGGGTTGGCGATCACCGTGCCCGGAGGTCGGCGATCTTTTAAAGCGCTTTAGACGGTGCGGTGCGCAGAGCATGCTTGTGTTTCGGGGGCGTGTCAAGACTTTGTGATGACATGCGGACGTGGCATCCGGTTTACGGACTCACGGTCCGCCCAGGCATCCCTGCGAGCGCGTGCGACACCCTTGACACGCCCCTGGGATGAGCCGCACAGTACGGCCATCTAAAGCGCTTTAAGCACGATCGATGCCGGAGAGGAACCCCATGAGCACCAGACCCATCGGGGTGGCCGTCACCGGATCCGGCATGGCTGCCGCTGGAACGTCGAACGGTCGATCGGCCATTCACGGGAAGATCACCGGGCACAGCGTGGCGAGCGGATACACACCGCCAACCGTCAGCAGCGCACAGGGCAGGCCGACCGAATCCACGACGAAGACATGATCGTCGCTTCGGCACCCGCGGACGGCAGGTCGGTCTCGTTCAATAGCGGCTCGCCCCAGGGTCGGACGTCAGCATCCAAGCCGAGCCGACGATGCCGGTGAAGCACCATATCCGGGGAGGTACTCGGAGGAAATCCGGTACACGTCCGGCCCGTTGACGGTCAGGCGCGTGAACTGCCCCTGCCTGGACAGGCAGCCGCCCTCCGCGTGCAGCCACGGTGAGTAGGCCACCCGAACGCTCACCGAGCCGCGCCTCGGCATCCGTATCTCGAGCGCGTCGTCCGAGGTGTGGACGACGGTGGCGGGGGCCGACACCAGCGGGACCGCGTTGCGCACCCGGTAGACCTTCCAGTGGGCGTCGCTCCACACCGGCTCCAGCCACGCCGGTCGGCTGCGCACCAGGCGGGCCTCGGCCTCGCCGTACCGGTCGGGCTCGGCGTCGGGCAGCACCACGAAGCCCACGGCCCAACGGTCCAGCCAGGCCCGGTACTTCGTCGGCGAGAACGTCCCGTCGCAGAAGAGGCGGCCGCGCTCCATGTCCAACTGCGTGTTCCAGCCGCGCGCCAGATTGACGTGCGGGGCCAGCACGGCAGCCTCGCGATGGTCCTGCGTGGGGACGGCCTCCACGCGCGCGTCGTTCGCGCCGAGCCGGTCCAGGGCTCGTACGACACCGTGGGTGTCGGCGGCCCACGCCGGGACCTGCCCCGAGCCGCGGAGGAAGGATGTGGGCGTGCCCGAACCCAGCCAGACCAGGGACGCCGCGAGCGCCACGGCGAGCGCACCACGCAGCCGCCGCAAGCACCCCGGCGTCTCCAGCAGTGCGGCCAGGAGCACGGCCGGTGCGAACAGCAGCGCCAGCCGCTCCACGTTGGCGCCGATCGGCGAGGCGATCACGTACGACAGCAGGACACCCGCCGCGTACACGGCACCGGCCCAGCGCACCACCCGCCAGTCGCGCGGCGTGAGGGCCGCCACCGCCAGCCCGAGCAGTCCGGGCCAGAGGATCCGGCCGGCCGCCATCGGTTCCTGGCCGTGGAACGGGAAGAGAAGGGTGGTCGTCGCCACCACCGCGAACGGCTGCAGCATCAGTGCTGCGCCCCTCGCCCAGTCGCGGACCAGCCAGTAGGCCGCGCCCGCCACCACCAGGAACAGCCCGGCGAAGGCGACACCCAGCGCGAAGGTCACCCGGCCCGCGGCGACGTTGACCCACAGGCCGAACGCGGCCAGCAGCGCGGGCCACAGCGGGCGCCGGATCGCGGTTCGCACCAGCAGCACCGCGGCCAGCCAGCCGGCGGCCAGTCCGGAGGCCACGGCGACCGTGCGGACGCCGAGGGCGCCCATCAGATAGGGCGAGATCACGCTGTAGTTCATGGTGTGGACCCCGCCGTACCAGAAGAGCCCGTACGCCGAGTCGCCGTGCTGCGCGGCGAAGCGTGCCCAGGTCTCCTGGGGCGCGAGGTCCCCGCCGCCGTTGGCGCGGAAGATCGCCCACACGAGATACAGCGGAAGCATGGTCAGCGTGGCGAGCGGCACCCGGTGGCTTCGGAAACGGGAGGGGGCCCGGCGGCGCGGTCCGCTCGGTGACAGCGGGACGTCGTCCGCGGGGGCGGCGACCAGTTCGAGAGCAGCGGTCATGGGGGCGACGACTCCGTTCAGGGTGGGACAGCCTGAACGGACTCCAGGCCTGCCTGCCTCGGTGCACGGCGGGCCGAAGCGCGTATTCGTGCTGGTCAGGGCCTCACCGGGGGACTTCTGAATTCTTCGTCGCAGTCGTCGTCACGGGCATCGGCCGTTCGGCCGAGACACCGGGCTCGGGGCGTGGCGAGAACCGGCTGTCCGGTGGAGGTGGATGCTCCACTGCCCACCTAGGCGACTGGTATGGACCTGGCCCCTACTGCTTCGTAGAGTGGCGCCCGCTGCTCGTCCGCTTCCCCACCGCGCACTCGCCGAGGACCAGATGCAGACCTCCAGATTTGTCAAGTACCTGACATCAATGGCCGCTCTTCTCGCGCTGCTGACCACGGCGCCGACCGCAGTCGCCGCCACCCCCGTTCCTCCCGCCATCGAGGCCACCGCCCAGGCCGCTCCCCCGGCGGCCGACACCTGGCAGCCGCCGCTGTCCACCCGCGGCCGGTACATCGTCGATGCCCAGGGCCGGCGCTTCCGCCTGAGGTCGGCCAACTGGGACGGCGCGCAGGGCTCGTGGACGGGAAGCGGCAGCACCGCCGATCCCGCCAACCACCACGCCGGCCAGAACTCCTACGGCATCCCTCTCGGCCTGGACCGCGCCTCGCTGGCCCAACTGCTCGCCGACTTTCACGAACTCGGCATCAACAGCGTGCGGTTGCCGTTCTCCAACGAGATGATCCACGCAACGGCACCGGTGCCGGACGCCGCCGTCGTCGCCAACCCGCAGCTGCGCGGGAAGACGCCCCTGCAGGTCTACGACGCCGTCGTGGCCGCCCTCACCGACGCCGGGTTCGCGGTCATCCTCAACAACCACACCAACACGTCCCGTTGGTGCTGCGGCATCGACGGCAACGAACGCTGGAACAGCAGTCAGTCCACCTCGCAGTGGGCCGACGACTGGGTCTTCATGGCCCGCCGGTACGCCGCCAACTCCCGTGTCGTGGGCGCGGACCTCTACAACGAGGTACGCCGTGACGTCCTGGACGACCCCAACTGGGGCCTGGGCGACGCCCACGACTGGTACGCCACCGCACAACTCGCCGCCGACCGCATCCTCACCGAGGCGAACCCGGATCTCCTCGTCGTCGTCGAGGGCATCAACTGGACCGGCCTGCCGGTCGACGGGCTGCCGCACGACCGGCCCACGCTCGCACCCGCGCGCACGCTGTCGCACACCCTCGTGGCCGCCCACAAGCTCGTGTACTCCGCCCACTTCTACGGCTACACCGGTCCCCGGCACAGCGGCGCCACCGGAGTCGGCGAGACCCACGACCCCCGCTACCAGGACCTGACCCGCGAGCAGCTGTACCAAGTCCTCGCCGATCAGGCCTTCTTCGTCACCACGGAGGGGCAGCACTACACCGCGCCCGTGTGGATCAGCGAGTTCGGCATCGGCGCCGGTGAGACGGGCACCGCCGCCCGCACCTGGTTCGGCAACATCACCGACTACTTCGCCGACCACGACGCCGACTTCGCCTACTGGCCCCTGGTCGGCTGGGAGGGCCACGACGACTGGGCCCTGCTGCGCTACGACAGCGCGGGGCGACGGTACGGCATCCTCGACCAAGGTGACTGGCGCGGCGCCGCCTGGAATCACCTCATGACGTCCCCGAGTCGCACCGGGTACGTCGCGCCGGTGCCCGTCTGGCGCATGCTCGCCACCGACCACGGCGACGCGGTGCAGTCCCTGCGGGTGCGGGCCGGCGGCGACTGGGACCCGGGCGCCTACAAGGCGGCCTGCCCCGACGGTCTCCGGCTGATCGGCCTCAGCCACAGCGGCGGCCGCGGCCTGTGCACCGACACGACCGGCGGCGACCTGCGTGCCGCGGGCGACGCACAGACGGTCGTCACCGACGAGCGCCATGTCCCCGCGGGCGGCGACTGGGCAAGCGGCTACACCAAACTCCAGTGCCCCGCAGGGCAGTTCCTCCTCGGCTACAGCCGCCGAGGTGAGCGTGTGTCGGCGGCCCTGTGCGCTCCCGCCCGCACCTCGCTGAGCCGTACCGGACGTACGGTCTGGTTCGACCGTTCCGACAACCGGCCCTCCGACGGCGCCGGCGGCGACTTCGCATACGGCAACTACAAGGGTCAGTGCGCTGCCGACGAGTACGCCGCCGGGATCGCCTTCACCACCCGCGTGGGCAGCGCGCAGGGTCCGGCGGCGCTGTTGTGCAGCCCGTTGCAGCCCTGACAATCCCCCTGGTACGCAAAGGGATGGCGCAGGGATGACAGGCTCGTGGGCGGGTCGGACGTGCCGACCCGCCCACCGTTGCCGAATCCTCCTCGGGAGCGGTCGTGGTCAGGGAAGCTTGACCAGCGTGTAGTCGTCGCAATACCCGGCCGCGGAGCCCGAGTTCTTGTAGCAGTAGGCGGCGGCCGAGGTGGTGGACGCGCCCGTGGTGAAGAAGATGGGCTGCTGGGCGTAGGACGTCGTCGAGGTCCGCAGATACGTCTCCGTACCGCCGAAGCTCTTCACGCCGACCGCCACCTCCTCACCGGCGGTGGCCGCCTTGGCCCAGCCGGCCAGGAGATAGGTGCTGCTGGAGCTGTGGCCGCTCACCGTCTGATCGCGCAGGCCTTCCGTGCTGACTCCGAACCGGATTGACGTACACCCCGAACGACGGCCGCACTGAACAACCCGCCGAGCATCCCCGTCGCGGCGGAGCCGCCCGCGTCGCCGTCGCCACCGACGCCCGAGCATCGGTGGCGACGAGGCGCAGGTTCAGAAGATGCCTTGGCCGGGGACCAGAATCCCGCGTGGGTCGTACGTGCGCTTCGCCGCTGCGAGCCGTGGCCAGGCCGAGCCGAAGTGGGTTCGCCAGTCGGTGTGGGTGAAGGGGATGCTGCCGACCGGGTACTGGGTACCGCCTGCCGCTGCGGTGGCCTCGTAGGCGGAGCGGTTGACGGACAGGAGGCGGTCGACGGTGGCCGTGTCGTCGGGCGGGGTGGCGCGCAGGACGGCGAAGAGGTACGGCACGGCGTCGTCAGGGGTGCGCAGCAGGGGTGTGGTGAGGCGGTCGCGGCGGATCGGGTAGACGAGGACGACACCGGGGCCCAAGTCGGTGGGGGTGAGGGCGTCCAGTACCTCTGCGGTGAGGGCCGGAGTGGACGGTCCGGGAAGCAGGAGGTTGAGCCAGGGATGCGCGTACGTCCACAGGCCCGCCTCCTTCAGGGCGGCCACGGCGGGGGCCAGCCGGTCGAGGAAGTCGTAGTACGCGAGGTCGGAGGCCTGGACGCCGGACGGGTCGTGGCGCAGGCCGCGCAGCAGGACCGTGTCGTCGGGGGTGGGGCCGACCGGCGGGCCGTAGGCCACCGCCTCCAGGGTATAGACGCGGAACGCCCCGGCGGAGTCGGCCGAGACCTGGCCCTCGACGTAGTCGAAGCGGCCCTCCTGGACGAGGGTGCGCTGGTCCTCGAGAAAGGTCTCCAGGTCGCCGTAGGGCAGGAGGTAGTGGCGTACGGTCTCGGGCGCGGGCACCAGGCGGAGGGTGGCGCCGACGATGACGGCGCACTGGCCGAGACCGGCCAGGACCGCGTGGAAGAGGTCGGGGCGGCGGGACGGGGAGCAGCGCACGAGTTCGCCGGCTCCGGTGACGACCTGGAGTTCGGTGACGTTGTCGACCTGGGCGCCGTACCGGTGGGTCTGGCCGCCGAGGCCGCCCACGGACAGAGTGCCGCCGACGGAGAGTTCGAGGTAGTCGGTGAAGACGGGCGGGGTGAGCCCGTGGGCGATCGCGGCCTTGGCCACCTCGCTCCATCTGACGCCGGCGCCGACGGTGACGGTGGTGCGGTCCGGTCCCAGGGGGCCGATGTCCGCGAGGGTCGCCGTCTCGATGACCAGACCGTCCTTCACCTGCGCCTGCCCGAAGGTGGCGTGGCCCTGGCCGCGCGGTGCGACCTGCAGGCGGTGCTCGTTGCAGAACCGGACCATGGCGACGACGTCGCGGACCGACCCGGGGCGCAGGACGGCGAGGGGACGGCGGTGCACGATGTGGCCGAAGTCGTCGGAAGCCTCCGCGAGTGACGACTCGTCCGTGACGAGCGTCCCGTCCAGCCGGGGGATGCCGGTCAGGCCCCGGCCGGACCCGCTTCCGGTCACGGCCCAGCTCCGGGTGGCCGGATCGAAGCCGACCACCGCCGCCCCCGTGACCGTGAGACCGCGCAGGACGGTGCGTCGTGACGGTGTGTGAGACATGCGCGCTACCACCTCGGGAGTAATCCGGCCGGAAGCAATCCGGTCGAAAGTAATCCGGAATGAACAATTCCACTTGAGTTTAGGGGAGTTGGTCGATTTTCGCCGGTACACCCGATCATCGGCCGCCGGGTTCCAGAAACCCAGCGGCCGATCGGCCATGTCGTCAGAGCAGATCGAGCGCGTCGAACCCGTAACTGGGGCTGAGGTATCCCCCGCCGCCCGCCGAGCCGCTGGCGGCGTCGATGCGCAGAGTGTTGGTGCCGGTGCGGAGTTGGGCGGCGGGGATGACGTATTCGTAGGTGTGGTTGTTGCCGCGGTAGCTGCCGACGGTCAGGGTGCGGGTGGAGGGCTCCGTCGCGGCGGCCGGGAGGGCGGAGGTCCACGTGTCGTTGACGGTGATCTGGGGGCGGCCGCCCGCCTTCGCGGTGGTGATGCCGATGCGGAGGGTGCGGTCGGCTGCGGCCTGGGCGGCGGTGAGGGTGAACGAGATCGGCAGGCCCTGGTTGATCTCCTTGAACTGGTAGGCGGGCCAGGCCGATTGGGCCGAGCTGCCGATGACATAGGTGTCGGCGCTCCAGGCGGCCGCGCGGGAGTCGGAGGGGTGGGCGTAGGTGACGAGGGAGGCGTTCTTGAAACCGGCCGGGGTGCCGTTCCAGTCACCTATGCGCCAGATGGCGGTGGCGGTGGAGGGGTCGCCGGTGACGGTGATCGTGTGCAGCGTGGTGACGGCGCCCGCGGTGATCGTCACGTCCTGGGTGTGCACGGCGAGTTCGCCCTTGTAGACGGTGAGGGTATAGGTGCCGGGCAGGATGCCGGGGACGGCGTACTTGCCGGTGCTCGCGTCGGCCTTGGCCCAGTACTGGGCCTGGGAGTTGGCCACGCCCACGACGTAGGGGTACGAAGTGTCCCGCCCCGCAAGGCCGTTGCCGACGATCCGGCCGCGGCCGCTCGCGCCGGTCCAGCCGGCGATGCCGAGCCCGTCCACCCAGGCGGTGTTGTCACGGCCGGACACGGCGGCGGTCGGCGCGGACCCGTCGGTGAAGGCGAGGACGTAGGGGCCGTGCAGCCCGAAGCGCTCGGCCTCCGTCTGCCCCTCGGCGTAGTACAGATGCTCGTACAGCCCCGCACCCGACTCGTTGCCGTGGCGCAGGAGTTGGCGGATGAAGGGGCCGCCGGAGTCCTTCTCCTTGTTGGAGCGCACCACCCAGATCGAGGCGGCGGAGGAGCTGAAGCCGAAGTAGTCGTAGTCGATGGTCCGCAGGTTGGAGAAGTGCTTGGACCTGGTGGTGCCGTCGGCCTTGGCGAAGACGTCGGCGGACTCGATGACGGTGTCGGAGTTGGACCACGTGTCGGGGTAAGTGGTCGGGAAAACACCGGGCTTGAGGCGGGCGATGTAGCGGCTGGCGGTGACGGAGGTGTCGGCCTTGTAGGTGAACAGGTAGATGTTGTTCTCGCCGCTGCGCGCCGCGTAGTAGTGGATCAGGGTGCCGTGGACAACCTTGATGAGGACGACGCCGGTGGCGGGCGTGGAGATCGTCACCGTCGAGGTGCCGAGGCCGCTCTCGATGTGGGAGTTCTTTCCGTCGTAGCCCTGGTACTCGGCGCCCTTGTAGACGAAGGACGAGAGGTCACCGTTGCTGTGGTTGACCTTGAAGACCAGGCCGGCTCCCGTGTCGACGACGTAGTTGGTGCCGTCGTCGGTGTAGCCGAAGCCCGCGGCCGAGGCCGTGACGGGGGTGGCGAGGGCCAGGGCGAGTCCGGCCGCCGAGGCGAGGACGGTACGGCGGGAGAGCGGGCTGTCGTACGACATGCGGACAACTCCTGTGACATGAGGGGGGTTTGGGAAAGCGGCACAAGACTGCCCGTCCCGACGGCTCCCCACGAAGATCGACAGCAGATGGCCACGGAGCTGTAATGGCAGGTCACATTGGGTCTCAACATCCGGGATTCGACGGCGAGTTCGACAGCTGAACCGGAGGGTCGTGAACGCGGGACGGATCCGATGAGACCGATGCGGGGCCCCCTCGGTCAGAGAGTCCCTCCAACTCGCGCTCCTGTCGGAACCCGAGGGCAGCCCCCTGGTCTGCACTGAACTGCACCGTCAGCTCGGCCGCCTCTCCCGACTGCTGGGCAACCTGGCCTTCCACCTCGACGATCCGGCCGGCGCCCGCGTCCACCTGGGCACCGCCGTCTCCTGCGCCAACCGGTGCCGGCCGGGTCCGTGCCCAAGGAACGGTGCTCCCGACACTCGCGGGGATGGTCCCGGCGTGCCTGGTCCGGCAGCCGGAGGACCGGCGCTCCCCGCACCTGCGGGGATGGTCCCGGCCGCCAACAGTGGAACGCCGTCCTCGAAGAGTGCTCCCCGCGCCCGCAGCGACGGGAGGGGCTCGGTCTGTCAGTGCTCTCGGCAAAGATGATGGCCGTCAGTTTTGTGCCGGGGAGGGGCCAGTGAAGCGACAGGATCTCGTCGATGCGCTGGACGCTGAACTGATGGAGCGTCCATTGCCGGACGCTGCGGTGCGAGCTGCAGGCGAGTGGCTTTCCAGCTCCGGTGCTCAGTACCTGCCCGGCGTCGGCAGCCATGCGGTGGAGTACGTTCCTGCACGCTGGTCAGGGATCGAACCGTGGCCCGACCGCCTTTCTCAACGGTCGCAGACACAGGTCATGAAGGTCAGCCGTGCGCAGGTGGCTGCGGCCGTGCGTGCAGCAACGGAGCGCGAAGCGTGGGCCGAGGCTCTCGTCGCCTCCTACGTATGGGGGCAGGGCAAAACGTCCTACGGCCCCTATCGCCTCAAGCACATCCTGGCCCAGCCATCGGCGGTCCCAGCACTTGCCCAAGCTGCCGCCGCGCTACCGGAGAAGGGCGCGATTGCTGCGTATAGCGGTCTGATGGGAGCAGTGAAGGGACTGGGCCCGGCATTCTTCACCAAGTTCCTCTACTTCCTCAGCCTGGCACCGGCCCCTCCGACCAACCCTTGTGCGCTGATCTTGGACCAACGGGTTGCACGCGTCATACGCGCCTACGCCACACGGGTCGGACTCGAAATCAGGCTGACGTCTGCAAGAGCCATAGCGGCTTGGACCTGGTCGGACAGCGGCTGGACGCCCCATCGCTATGACGTGTACTTGCAATGGATGACTGCCGCAGACAAACAGCTCGCCTCATCAAGGATCGGATGGCCTGAGGCGAGCCCTGATCTGCTGGAACTGGCTCTCTTCAAGGGCGTTTGGGATCCAACCGCCTGACCCGTGGTCCCTGAGCCCGCGGCGATGGACCTCGACCTGCTCGGCCGCACGTACGCTCCGTACAGCAAGTGGCTCGGCAGCGTCTTCGCGCGCCTGCCGGTGGCCGCGCGGCTCACCCCGTCCCTGCGCGGCGCGCTCGCCGCGGCGAGTACGCCGACCGGGAGCGCCATCTTTGCGTCGCGTACGAGACGGTGGCGCGGCTGCAGAACGACAGCGGTCCGGCCGCCCACGTGGACCCGGCCGCACAGGCCCTGGCCCGTACGCTCACGGACCCGGCGCTGCGCGACCGCCCACTGACCGGTGCCGTCGACCAACGGGCCGACAACATCGACTACTTGGCCGCCTCACGGTCAGCGCAGCAGCCGGTCGACCAGGCCGTCCACGTACTCCGTGGTGAGCGGGCCCGCGCCGAACAGGACGCGGATGTACATCGGGGCCATGACGTGGTCGACGACGGCCAGCGCGTCGGGGGGCCGCTCCCCGCGCTCGCGCGCCCGGTCGAGCATGGACTGCAACTGCCGGGCGCGTTCGGCGAGGAAGCCGTCGCGCAGGCGCAGGCCCTCGGGTCCGGAGCCGGACAGGACGACGGCCAGGCGGAGCACGGCCAGACCGTCGGGTCCGGTGATCTCGCGGGCCACGGCGGCCGCGTAGGTGCGCAGGTCGCCGACCAGGTCCCCGGTGTCGGGCATCGGTGACCGCGCGTTGAGGCGGGTCAGCGTCACGTCGGTGAGCAGCGCTTCGAGGCTGCCCCAGCGCCGGTAGACGGTGGTATCGGCGACGCCCGCGCGGGCCGCGACCTCGCTGACGGTGAATCCGCCGTACCCGCGTTCGCCCACCAGGTCGGTGACAGCCTGATGCACCGCCGCGCCGACCCGGGCGCTGCGTCCGCCGGGCCGCCGGGTGCGCTGTTGCTCGTCCATGCTTCTCACCTTAAAGCAGCCCGTACTTGCGTTTGCGTACCCAACGGCTCTACGGTCTCGCCTAATGCAGCTAATGGCTGCATTAGGCGAAAGGGAGGGGACGTCATGCTCGTGGTGACCTGCCTGGGGCAGTTCATGGTGCTGCTCGACAACACGATCGTCGGCGCGGCACTGCCCGACATGCAGCACCGCCTGGACGCGGGACTGACCGGCCTGCAATGGATCGTCGACGCCTACGTCCTGCTGGTCGCCATGCTGCTGCTGTCCGGCGGAGTCTTCGCCGACCGCTTCG
Source organism: Streptomyces sp. NPDC001663 (assembly GCF_042893105.1). Lineage (NCBI taxonomy): Bacteria > Bacillati > Actinomycetota > Actinomycetes > Kitasatosporales > Streptomycetaceae > Streptomyces > Streptomyces sp. NPDC001663. The sequence continues at coordinate 107,583 of NZ_JBIAUR010000017.1, forward strand.
GCCGCAAGCGCGTGTACCTGAGCGGTGTCGCGGTGTTCACCGCGGCGTCCGTGCTGTGCAGCCTCGCCCCCTCGGTCGGCTGGCTGGTGGCCGGGCGGGTGCTGCAGGGGGTCGGGGCCGCGGCCCTGAGCCCCGCCTCGCTCGCACTCCTGGTGGCCGCGCGTCCCGCCCCGCAGGAACGGGTCAGGGCGATCGGGCTGTGGGCAGGACTCAGCGGCATCGGCCTGGCCGCCGGACCCGTGGCCGGAGGCGTCCTGGCGCAGGCGTTCGGCTGGCCCGCGATCTTCCTGGTCAACGTGCCCATTGGCGTGGTCCTGCTGGTGGCCGGCCGACGCGTCCTGGAGGAGTCCCGCAACCCGGACGCCCGCGCCCTCGACTTCCCGGGCACGATCCTTTCCGTCCTCGGGGTCGGCACCCTGGCCTACGCCCTGATCGAAGGCGGCTCGCGCGGCTGGACCTCACCGGTGATCCTCGGTGGCTTCGCCGCGGCGGCCGTCCTCCTCGCCGCGTTCGTCGCCGTCGAGCGGCGTCACCCCGCACCGATGCTGCCGCCGGGCCTGTTCCGCCTGCGGCTGTTCACCGTCTCCAACTCCGCCATGATCGTGGTGGGGTTCGCGCTCATGGGCTCGTCGTTCTTCTTCTCGCAGTTCTTCGTGTACGTCCAGGGCAGCTCGATCCTGCGGGCCGGACTGCAGACCCTGCCCGCGACCCTCGCCATGGTCGTCGTCAGCCCCTTCGCGGGCCGCCTCGCCGCCAGGTACGGCTACCGGTCCGTCGTCACCAGCGGCCTGGCACTGGCCGGGCTCGGACTCCTCGCGCTGGGCGGGGTGCATGCCGACACCGGTTACGCCAACGTGTGGTGGCGGCTCGCCACGGTCGGCGTCGGCTTCGCCCTCACTATGTCCCCGCTGACCGGCGCCGCCATCCAGGCGGTCGACCCGCAGGAGGGCGGCCTCGCTTCGGGCATCAGCAGCACCACGCGGCAGATCGGCGCGGTGCTCGGTGTGGCGGTGCTCGGGGCCGTGGTCCGCGCCCGGCAGTCCGGCGGCGCCTCCTTCGAGGCCGGTCTCAACAGCGCCTTCGCCGTGGCCGGAGCCGTCACCCTGGCCACCGCGGTGTGCACCGGCCTGTGGCTGGCGAGGTCCCGGCCGACACCCACGCCCGTGCCGCAACAGCGCCCCGACCTCAGCGCGCGGCGAACTCCCTGAACTGCCTCCAGGCGTCCGCCAACAGCACCAACTGCGCGCTCGCCAGGCGCTTCGAGTCGCGTGGCGAGCCGGTGCGGAACTTCCCGGCAATCGCGTCGATCACCTGGCGATGATCCCGCCACTGGCCGCCACGCTTCGGCGTCCGGTCTGGCAGCAACGGCTCAATCCGCGCCCGCTGCGCATCAGTCAACGACACATCAGACCAATGATCCGAAGGAATCGCCCTAGACCTGCAGGCAGGCGGCCCCTCCCCGCGCCCGCGGGGATGGTCCCCCTGGACGAACGGCAAGCCGCCCCCCTGTAACGGCGGACAGCAGAGCCCCGGCCGGGAGACGCCGGGGCTCTCGTCATGCACGGCTACGGCAACCGGGCTCGCCACGCCGCCAGCGGGGTCAGCCGTCACGGCCGGGACCCTCAAAGTGACACCACTTTCACGCTACGGTGGAACTGACAAGGAAGCTTGCCGGAGGGCAGCCATGAGTGATCACCCGTGGACCATCGAGCGCATTCGAGACGCGCTCGGCAACCCTGCCCTCGCCCAGCGTTTCCTGTCGGAGATCAACCGGGCGCCGGCCCACCAGCTCCTCACCGTCTTCGCAAAGTGGGAGCGCATCGCCAAGGACACCGTCGACGCAGTTCAGCGGGGCCGGGACATCATCGGCGCCGAAGAGCGTGGCGAGGACCCCAGCGCCGCGTGGCCCGACGCGACGGATCGCATCCTCACCGACGCCGCCCGCATCCGCGCACACGGCGCAGCCTGAACAGCGGCGAAGTTGTAACTCGACGCATCCGATCCGCTACGCTCCCTCCATGATCTCCCCCCGCTCCATATAGCCCGCCACACGTGCGTCCGCATGCAGCGATTGGGAGGTCAGTCGGTGCCATACCGCCTGAAGTACGACCCCGCAGCAGAAGCTGTCCACGACGCCATGCCGGCCGCCGCCAGCGAAACCCTCACCCTCGCACTCGCCGACGCCTGCCACGACCCGATCACAGCGACGCAGCCCTACGGGGAGGACGACGGGGTCGTGCGGATGCTCATCACCGAGCAAGCATTCGCCCTACTGCTCGTCGGGCAGCAGACCAGGACCATCACTGTGTTGCAGGTGACCTACCTCGGCTGAACATGAAGGCCCCGGGCCGCCGACCGGCCCAGGGCCTTCCGCTGCTCGGTCAGAACACGTGGTACTTCGCCAAGCAGATCGTCGAGCCGTCATACTCCGCCAACTCAGCCTCGTACTCCCGCTGCTGTTTCACCATGAACGCACCCCACAGCAGACCGGCCACCGCGATCCCCAGACCGATCAGGACGCCGCTCGTCACTGCGACGAAGAGGCCCGCCGCCACTGCCAGCAGAGCCAGCAGCGGCTGGCCCGTCGGCTCATTCGGCGGGGCGTAGCGGCCACGGTTCGGGGATTCCGCCGGGAGGTCTTCCCAGTAACCCCTTAACCGCTTGATGTTCGTCGACTGGCACTTTGGACACTGCATTCGCCCCAACCCCCCGAAGCCGTGCGGTAGTTGACCGCTGGATCATCGGCGGACGTAGAGGTTCCAGCAATACGCAGATTGGCGGGTGTGAGCGGGGGCACCGCAGGCGGACAACAAGCGTCCCACCAGGAACGATGAGACAAGAGAACGGCGCCCACCCCAAGTGAGGCGGGCGCCGTGGAGGCGTGTTGTCAGTCGGCCTGTAGCCGCACCACGGAGCCTTGTCGTAGGACGGGTGATGGCAGCGATTGTGCAGCGGCAGCTCGGACCGAATCGCGGCGGCCGACACCACTGCGCCTTGTGCTCCCCGCACCCGCGGGGACGGTCCCAAGACCGTCGGATCGGCCCAGGGCTTCGTGTAGACCGCGGCGCGTCTCCGGCGGCGATGGGTTTGATGCCGGCGGCGTGGCGCCCTGCCCCGCGGCTTTGGTCGATCGTGCTGGGGGCTGATGCAATACGAGACGGCCTGGGTACCGTGCCTCCATGGAGCTGTCGGACCATGAACTGCGTGATCGCTTCGCCCAGGCCCGGGTACTGCGTCTTGGCACTGCCGACGCATCGGGTCGGCCACACTTGGTCCCGGCCACCTTCGCTGTGCATGAGGACACTGTTGTGATCGCGGTAGACCATAAGCCGAAGCGCGATACGAACCTGAAGCGGCTTCGCAACATCGAACAGAACTCCTCGGTCGCACTTCTTGTCGATCACTTCGACGACAACTGGGATGAGCTCTGGTGGGTACGAGCCGACGGCGACGCTCGCGTGATCGAGAACGCGCTCGCGGGCCAACTTGTAGACGCACTGGTGGACAAGTACGAGCAGTACCAGGAGCAGCGTCCCGCCGGGCCGGTCATCGAGATTCACGTAAAGCGCTGGTCAGGCTGGGCGGCACAGAGCCGGCGCGGCGAACCTACACGGTCAAAGCATTAGCCAGGGAACCCGCAGGCGCGCGGCCCATCGAGCGGGAACTCGGGAGGGTCTTGCGCGGGCGTCTGACGAAGAGGCCGCGCCCCGGCGTCGAGTCCATCCTTCTGTACGCAAGCCACTCCTGCGGGCCCCGGCGGCCGGCACCTGCGCACCGCCCGCGCCGTAGCCCGCGTGTACGGGCTTCGTGCGTGCGCTGAGGTGCTCAGTCACGCCATCGGCCTTACGGGATCTCCTGCTCCGCCCAGATGATCTTTCCCTCGGCCGTGTAGCGGGCGCCCCAGCGGTCGGTCAGCTGGGCCACCAGGAACAGGCCGCGGCCGCCTTCGTCGGTGCTGCGGGCGTGCCTCAGGCGCGGGGCCGTGCTGCTCGCGTCGGCGACCTCGCAGGTCAGGCGGGCGTCGCGGAGTAGTCGTAGGCGAATGGGCGGTTCGGCGTAGCGGATCGCGTTGGTGACCAGCTCGCTCACGACGAGCTCCGTCGTCATGGCCAGTTCCTCCAGCCCCCAGGCCTCCACCTGGCGGGTGGCCCGGGCCCGGATGTCGGCCACCGCGGACGGGTCCACGGGCACGTCCCAGGAGGCGACCTGGTCGGCGCCCAGGGCGCGGGTGCGCGCCAGAAGGAGGGCGATGTCGTCGGGCTGCGGTCCGGGCACGAGTTGCCGTACGGCGGAGGTGCACAGGGCGGTGAGATCGGCCTCGGACCCGGCCAGCACCTCGCCGAGCCGGGACATGCCCAGCTCCATGTCGTCGTCGGTGCCCCCGATGAGGCCGTCGGTGTAGAGGCCGATCAGGCTGTTCTCGGCGAGCTCGATCTCGGCGCACTCGAACGCCATCCCGCCCAGACCGAGCGGCGGCCCGGCCGGGGGCTCCGGGAAGGACACGGTCCCGTCGGGGGCGACGACGACCGGCGGCGGATGTCCGGCCCGGGCCATGGTGCACCGCCCGGTGACCGGGTCGTAGACGGCGTACAGGCAGGTCGCCCCGAGGAAGGCGGTCGTGCTGCGCCGGGCCGCCTCGTCGTCGGTCTTCTCGGCGCTCAGCCGCAGCACGAGGTCGTCGAGGTGGGCCAGCAGTTCGTCGGGCGGCAGCTCCATGTCGGCGAGGGTCTGCACCGCGGTGCGCAGCCGGCCCATGGTCGCCGCGGCGGTGATGCCGTGCCCCACCACGTCGCCGACGACGAGACCGACCCGGGCCCCGGACAGCGGGATCACGTCGAACCAGTCGCCGCCCACCCCGCCCGTCGGGTCCGCCGGCAGATACGCGGAGGCCACCTCCAGCGCCGTCCCGCCCGTGATGGCCTGCGGCAGCAGGCTGCGCTGCAGGGTGACGGCCGCCGTGTGTTCGCGGGTGTAGCGGCGGGCGTTGTCGACGCACAGCGTGGCCCGCGCCACCAGCTCCCGGGCCAGCAGGACGTCGTCGGGCTGGAACGGGACGGGATTGAGCGACCGTATGAACGTGGTGAGGCCCAGGGCGGTGTTGCGGGCCCGCATCGGCACGGCGATGAGGGAGTGCAGTCCGAACTCCCGGATCCGTTCCGCTCGCTCGGGCTGTTCGGCGATCCACACGTTGTCGGAGGGATCGAGGACGGGCATGAGGACGGGCTCACCGTCGATGAGCAGGTTCACGTCGTGCGTCGGCGGGAGGAAGTCCACACTGTCCCCGATCCGTGCCACGGCCTCCGGGCAGCCCTCCCGCACCGAACTCATTCCGGCACGGCGCATCACCGGCCGTGCGGGAGCCGGTCCGGCGTCCGTCAGCCACGCACCGTGCCCCTCGGTACTGAGAACCGGCTCCAGGAGGTCTACGAGGACGAAGTCCGCGAACCGCGGAACGGCGAAGTCGGCGAGTTCCTGGGCCGTCTGCATCACGTCCAGGGTGGTGCCGACGCACGCCCCGGCCTCGTTGACCAGCATCAGGAGCCGCCGGGCGGTCCAGCGCTCGGTGACGTCCTGGACCATGTAGCAGACCCCGGTGACGGCGTCGCCGCCGTCCACCAGGGGGAAGAAGGACGTGGAGTAGGCGTGCTGGCGGTGCGGATCCGCCCAGCTCCACCCCAGGTACTCGTAGTCGGTGACCGGGTCCCGGGTCAGCAGGACCTTGCGCATCAGTCCCTCGATGGTGGCCGCCTGCAGCCCGGGCAGCAGCTCGCTCAGCCGGCGCCCCAGCCGCTGTTCACGGGGCACACCGCCGAACCGTTCCAGGGTGTCGTTCAGCCACACGTAGCGCAGCTCGAGGTCCATCACCGCCATGCCGACCGGGGAGCGGGTCAGGAACCCGTCGAGCACGGACTGGCCGACGGTCCACTGCCGCCGCTGCTCCCGCGCCGACAGCAGGAAGCACTCGTCACGGCCCATCCGGAAGGACGCGGAGACGCGCAGGTCGACGTCGAGAGTGCGGCCGTCACGGTGTCGTACGGGTATCAGGCCGTTCCAGCCCATTCCGGCGCGGCACCGCTCCGCCACGCCGACCACCCGCGCCGGGTCCCCGGGCAGCGCCACCAGCCGCGCGGCGGGGCCGCCGACCACTTCGGACGCCGGCCAGCCGAGCAGGGCCTCGGCGCCGCGGGTCCAGCCGGCCACGACGCCCTGCGCGGTCACGATCGCCGCCGCGTCCGTGGACGCGTCGAGGAGATCGCGCGGTCCCGCGGGCGTGGGCCCCTCGGGCTTTTCTCGCGCAGGATCCATGGCTGCCATCCGGGTCGGTGCCGTACACGACCATGTTCCTGCTTGTCCGGCCGATGCGCACGGGACCGGCGGGCGCCCGGCCGAGTCCCGCAGCGCTTCCGCCCTCCCCGGACCGGAGGGAGCATGGAAGTACCGCTGGTCGGAACCCGGTGTGCGCAGACGTCGGCAGGGGTAGCCGGATCCCGCGGAACGGTGGAGGTGGTTCCGGGATGACAGCCGAATCCTCCCAGCCGGAAGGTGACGAGTCCTTCCAGCCCGAAGGTCCAGAGTCGTCGCGGCCCAAAGGTCCCGAGTCGTCGCGGCCCGAAGGTGCCCGATCCGTCCGGCCCGACGGTCGCGAATCCTTCCGGTCCGAGGGTGGTGAGTCCTTCCGGCCCGAAGGTGATGCGCAGGGCTTGGAGTCGTCCCCGCCGACCGGGCTGCTGGACGTCCTGAGCGTGGCCGCGACGGTCGTCGACGCGGACGGGCGCATCGTGTTCTGGACGCCGCAGGCCGAGGAGCTGTTCGGGTACACGGCGCAGGAGGCGCTCGGCAAGTACGCGGCGCGGCTGTTCATCCACCCCGAGCACCTGAAGGCGGTGGTCAGGCTGTTCACCGAGGTGCTGGAGACCGGCCGCAGCTGGGCCGGCGCCTTCCCCATCCGGCACAAGGACGGCAGCACCCGGGTGATGGAGTTCCGCAACATGCGCCTCCAGGACGATCTCGGGGACGTCTACGCCCTGGGCATCGCGGCCGACCACTCCCTGCTCCAGCGCGTCGAGACGGACCTGGCGCTGTGCGACCGGCTGATCTACCAGTCGCCGATCGGCCTGGCGCTCCTCGACCCCGACCTGCGGTACCTGCTGGTCAACCCGGCGCTGGAGCGCATCGACGGCATCCCCGCCGAGGACCACGTGGGCCGCGGCCTCCGGGAGACCCTGCCCCTCCCCGACGTCGACACCATCGAGTCCGCACTGCGTCAGGTGCTGACCACCGGCACCCCGCTGCTGGACCAGTACCACGTGGGCCGACCGCCGGCCGACCCCGAGCACGAGCACGCCTGGTCGTTGTCCTTCTACCGCCTCGAGGACCCCGGCGGGCGGGTCCTGGGCGCCGCCGCCTCGGTCGTCGACGTCACCGAACGGCACCGGGCGGCCGCCGAGGCCGACCGGGCCCGGCGCCGCCTGGCCCTGATCGCCGACGCCTCCGTGCGGGTCGGCACCACGCTTGAGGTGGAGGAGACCGCCCGTGAGCTGGCCGAGATCGCGGTCCCCCAGCTGGCCGACCTGGTCGCCGTGGACGTCCTCGACTCCGCCCTGGCCTGCCGCCGCTCACGCAGACCGGACAACGGCCCCGAGCTCTTCCGCGCCCTCGCGCTCAAGGCGGCCCATCCGACCGTGGCCCTGCGCGCCGCCGATCCTCCCGGCGGCCTCGCCGCCTACGACGGCGACCGCCTGGTCACGCTCTGCGTCCACACCGGGCGGCCGGTCCTGGTGCGGCACGTCGGCGAGGACGATCTGCCCCGCATCGCCCGGGACGCCGAGGCCGGCTCGCTGCTGGCCCGGGCCGGCGTCCACTCGTATCTCGCCGTGCCGCTGATCGCCCACGGCGAGGTGCTTGGCGCCCTCGACCTCAAGCGCACCCGCAACCCGCTCCCCTTCGACCAGGACGACGTCATCCTCGCGAGCGAGCTGGCCGGCCGCGCGGCCGTGGCCATCGACAACGCCCGCTGGTTCCAGAGCGTGCGCAACACCTCCCTCACCCTGCAGCGCAGCCTGCTGCCCGACCACCCGCCGAGCCACGCGGGCCTCGAACTCGCCTCCCGCTACCAGCCCGCGCAGGCCACCAGCGAGGTCGGCGGCGACTGGTACGACGTCATCCCCCTCGACGACGAAAAGACCGCCCTGGTCGTCGGGGACGTCATGGGCAACGGCATCGACGCGGCCGCCACCATGGGCCGCCTGCGCACCGCCACCTGCGCCTACGCGGACCTCGACCTCGAACCCGGCGATGTGCTCCAGCACCTCGACAAGATCACCTGCGACCTCGAGCACTACATCGTCACCTGCCTCTACGCGGTGTACGACCCGCGCACGAGGCTGTGCCGCATCGCCAACGCGGGCCACATGCCGCCCGCGCTGTCCGGCCCGGACCGCGCCCCCGAGCTGCTCGACCTGCCGCCGTGCGCCCCGCTCGGCGTCGGCGGCATCCCCTTCGAGACCATCACGACCCGCCTCGACCCCGGCGACCTGCTGGTTCTCTACACCGACGGCCTCGTCGAGACCCGGCACCACTCCATCGACGACCGCCTGAACGTCCTGCTCAGCTTCCTCGACGAACCCCACCGCCCCCTGGAGGAAACCTGCGACCTCCTGCTCTACGGCCTGCGCCATCCCGACGACCACGACGACGTCGCCCTTCTGGTCGCCCGGGCCTTGTAGGGAACCAGGGTGACGGGAGAGGCGTTTTCGTTCATGAGTTCGCGAGCGAGGCAGGTCGACCTGTCCGCCGCTGAAAGGAACAAGGGGGACACGATGAGTGAAAAGGCCCGCAAGTTGTTCGAGGCGCTCGACCTCGACCACAACGGGACCCTGACCCGCGACGAGGTGATCATCGCCCTGCGGACGAAGGGCCCGACGCTCGCCGCCGCCGGAGATCTGCCGTTCTGGGCCCTGGGAGACGCCGACTCCTCCTCCGCCCTGTTCGACGCCGCCGACCAGAACGGGGACGCGCTGCTGACGCTGGAGGAGTTCGCGGCCGTGGTGGACCGGCGCTTCGGCTGGCACTGACGCCAGGAAGCTCCGCTCTCAGTTCCGCGCCGGGTTCAGCCCTCGGCCGGAGTGAGCACCACGAAGTCCGCGCTCGACGGGTCGAGGCAGACGGCCAGCCTGCCCACGCCCTCCGCGTCCGCCGGCCCCATCTGCACACTGCCGCCGTTCTCGGTGACCTTGGCGACGGCGGCGTCGCAGTCGGTGACCGCGAAGACCGGATGCCAGTACGGCCGTCCGTCCGCAAGGGAGAGGTCCTTGGGGGCGAGCTGCATGAGGCCGCCGTGCATACGGTCCTCGGGGAGCCCGGCCGGGGTGATGAGGGTGTACGTTCCCCCGCCGCCCGGCAGCTCCATGTCGCCGAACTGCCAGCCGAAGACGCCGCCGTAGAACTCCTTCGCGGCCGCGGCATCGGTCGTGTACAGCTCGGTCCAGGACAGCGAGCCGGGCTGGTCCGCCAGCTCGAATCCGGTGATCTTCCCGGGCCGCCAGACGGCGAACTGACCGCCCAGCGGGTCGCTGTACTGCGCCATCTGACCGTCGTCGCCGAAGTCCCTCGGAGCCACCCGCACCGTGCCGCCCGCGCGCTCCACGGCCTGGGTCGTGGCGCCGGCGTCGTCGACGCAGAAGTAGATCATCCAGGCGGACCGCGCACCCTCCTCGGTGAGCTTGCCCAGCCCGGCGACTATCTTGCCGTCCTTCCGGAACATCCCCCCTTCCATCCCCTCCCCCATGGACTCGAAGTCCCAGCCGAGCACGGCGCCGTAGAAGGCCGCGGCCGCCTGGACGTCGGGAGCACCGAGGTCGAGCCAGCAGGGAGAACCAGGAGCGAAGTCAGTGGTGATCACGGGTCTGCCCCCTTTCACACATCCCGTACGCCTTCAGCCTGCCACCGAGCACTGACAGCCGCGCGTCGACGCTGCGCGGCTACGCATAGTAGGAGGCGTAGAAGGCGGCCTGCCGGGCGACGGAGAAGTCGTCGAAGTCGCCTGCCGCTTCGCAGGCGAGCAGGCGGCTGAGCGCGGCCTTGCCCGTTTCCGACGGGTCGGACGACAGACGGGCCTTGGTGGCGGTCAGCCCGCATCCGCACAGCAGCTGGATGTCGATCGAGGCGTCGGCGTCCATGCCGGCCGACTTGGCCTGCCAGATGAGCGGAACGTCGTCGAGGACGGCGGCATTGAAGAGCTGGACGCAGCACAGCTTCATCAGTTCCGTGTCGCCTCGGCCCTGGGCGTGACGCTCGAACTCGGTCTGCTCCCACAGCAGTTGGCGCACTTCGTCAAGCCCCCGGGGGTCAGGGTGCAACCCGTGCCGCCGCAGCCACTCGTCTTCGTCCACCGCTGATCCCGCCCGGTTCGATGCCGTCACCCCACGGTAAGGCCTCCAACATCGCGCGGAACTCCGGCTGTTGGAGGCCAGGCAAGCAATACGTTCGGCCTGTCGGACATCGTTCGAAACCTCTTGACGCTGCACCACACCCCGATTGACACTCTCGCAACACGACGTCACACAGCCGCAACGACCAGGCGCCCTTGGCCAAGGCGCCCGTTGTCGGCTCGCTCTCCCTTGCCGTGCCCCGTTGCCTTGCCCTGTCCCCCCGTCAGCCATGCCTCCGCAGGGAACCCCACATGACGTACATCGCACGTCCGCGCACCCGCGCGAGACGCCGGGCGGGTCGCCTCGCCGCCCTCACCGCCGTGTCGCTGTTCCTCGGCCTCGCCGCACCCGTGCTGCCCGCGCAGGCGGCCGGCTCCGCGGACGTCACCGACGGACTTGCCCTCTGGTACAAGCTCGACGCGGACTCAGGCAGCACCGTCACCGACGCCTCCGGCAACGGCCGGGACGGCACGGTGAGCGGCACCGCCGACTGGTCGGCCGCCGGGCAGGGGCTCGCCTTCAACGGTTCCGACACCTACATCAAGGTGCCGGACAACGTCATGAAGGGCATGGACTCGATCACCGTCTCGACGGACGTACTGCTCGACTCCGCCCAGACCACCCCGTACTTCATCTACGGCTTCGGCAACTCCAGCGGCAGCAACGGCAACGGCTACCTCTTCACCACTGGCAACTCCCTGCGCACCTCGATCGCGACCGGCAACTGGTCGACGGAGCAGACCACCAAGCCCGGCGACTCGCACAACCTGACCCGCGGGGTCTGGAAGCACCTCACCTACACCCAGACCGGCACCACCGGTGTCCTGTACGAGGACGGCGTCGAGGTCGGCCGCAACACCTCCGTCAGCATCACCCCAGGCTCCATCGGCTCCGGCACCACCACCGCCAACTACATAGGCAAGTCGGTCTACTCCGGCGACAAGCTCCTCAAGGGCCGTATCCGCGACTTCCGGATCTACGACCGGGCCCTGGACGCCTCCGAGGTCGAGCAACTCGCCCTTCCCGTCGACACGCAGGGCGTCGCCGACGACAAGGCCGCACTGAGCCTCGGCGACACCAGCGCGGTCACGGCCGACCTCGACCTGCCCAAGACCGGGACGGCGGGCGGCTCTTCGATCAGCTGGGCCAGCGACAACACCGCCGGCGTGTCCGACTCCGGCAAGGTCACCCGCCCAGCCGCCGGCGCACCGAACGCGCATGCCACGCTCACGGCGACCCTGAAGAAGGGCACCGTGACCGACACCAAGACCTTCGAGGTCACGGTCCCACCCGACTTCGACGACCAGACGGCGACCGAGCAGGCCGCCCAGGCCCTCGCCGTCCACAACCTCGACGACGTACGCGGCAACTTGACCCTCCCGGCGACCGGCTCCTACGGCACCGATGTCACCTGGTCCTCCGCCCAGCCCGACGTCGTCTCCGCCGACGGCATCGTCCACCGCCCCGCGCACGGCGACGGCGCCACCACCGTCGAGTTGACCGCCACCGTCACCAAGGGCGAGGCGAAGGCGACCCGCACCTTCACCGCGAAGGTCCCCGAACTCCCCGCGAAACAAGCCCTCAAGGGCTATATGTTCAGCTACTTCACCGGCGAGGGCACCGCGGACGGAGAGCAGCTCTACTCCGCGCTCAGCAAGGGCAACGACCCCCTGAAATGGCGGGAGTTGAACGACGGCAAGCCGGTCCTGACCTCCACGCTCGGCGAGAAGGGGCTGCGCGACCCGTTCATCATCCGCTCCCCCGAGGGCGACAAGTTCTACCAGATCGCCACCGACCTGAGGATCTACGGCAACGGCGACTGGGACGCCGCCCAGCGCACCGGCAGCAAGTCCATCATGGTCTGGGAGTCCACCGACCTGGTGCACTGGACCAACCAGCGCCTGGTCAAGATCTCCCCCGACAGCGCGGGCAACACCTGGGCGCCGGAGGCCTTCTACGACGCCCGGCGCGGCGAGTACGTCGTCTTCTGGGCCTCGAAGCTGTACGACAACGCCGACCACTCCGGCGACACGTACAACCGCATGATGTACGCGACCACCCGCGACTTCTACACCTTCAGCGAGCCCAAGGTCTGGATCGACCGCGGCTACTCGGTCATCGACTCCACGATGATCCAGAACAACGGCACGTACTACCGCCTCTCGAAGGACGAGCGGAACAACACCTCCTCCACGCCCAACAGCAAGTTCATCTTCGAGGAGAAGAGCGACTCGATCCTCAACCCGTCCTGGACCGCGGTCGCGGAGGGCATCGGCAAGGGCGCGATGAGCGCCGCCGAGGGGCCGTTGGTTTTCAAGTCGAACACCGAGGAGAAGTGGTACGCCTTCCTCGACGAGTTCGGTGGCCGCGGCTACATCCCGTTCGAGACGACCGACCTGGACTCCGGCAACTGGACCCCGGTCACCGACTACGACCTCCCGTCCAAGCCGCGCCACGGCACCGTCCTGCCGGTCACCCAGGCCGAGTACGACCGGCTGCTGCGTGCCTACCAGCCCGACCAGTTGGTGGAGAGCGTCCAGGACGTGACGGTGAAGACCAAGACCGGTCAGGCGCCGGTCCTGCCCGCCACGGTGATCGCCACGTACGCCGACGGCGTCAAGCGTCCGGTCGCCGTCAGCTGGGACGACGTACCGGAGTCCAAGTACGCGCAGCCCGGCACCTTCACGGTGACCGGCAGCCTGCCGGACGGCGCCGCTATCCCGGTACAGGCCCAGGTCACCGTGTCGGAGGAGGGAGCCGACGTCCCGGCCGATCTGCTGCTGGACTACGACTTCGACGAGACGTCCGGCAACATCGCGGTCGACTCCAGCGGCCACGGCTACCACGGCACCTATGTCCGTACGCCCGACTTCGGCACCGGCGTGCACGACGGCTCCTTCAAGATGTCCGGCGACTCCGCCACCTCCCCCTACGTGAAGATCCCGAACGGCGTGCTGAAGAACGCCGACAGCGTGACCGTGTCGACGTATGCGAAGTGGAAGGGCGGCGACAGCTTCCAGTGGCTGTTCGGGCTCGGACCCGACAGCAACAAGTACCTGTTCGCCACGCCCTCCAACGGCGGCTCCAGCCTCTACTCGGCGATCACGAAGGCGAGTTGGTCGGCGGAGTCGAAGCTGACGGCCGGCTCGCAGCTCACGCCCGGCGAGTGGCGGCACGTGACCGTCACCCTCGACGGCTCGAGCGGCACGATGGTCCTCTACGTCGACGGCGTCGAGGCGGCCCGCACGACGACCACCATCAAGCCGTCCGAGCTGTACGACGCGAACAAGGACTACAGCGGCTACATCGGCCGCTCGCTGTACTCGGCCGACCCCTACTTCGGCGGCGAGGTCGACGACTTCCGCATCTACGACCGGGCCCTGTCGGCCGCGGAGGTCATGGAGCTCAGCGGCAACACGGCGGGCATCGCGAAGGCGACGGAGTCCGGGCTGAAGGTGGACGCGATCGTCGACAACGCCGACAGCAAGATCACGCTGCCGATGAAGGAAGGTGCCGGTCTCACCGCCCTGGCACCGGAGTTCACCCTCGCCCACGGAGCGGCGATCAGCCCGGCCTCGGGCAGTGTCCAGGACTTCAGCAAGCCGGTGACGTACGAAGTGACCGGGTCCGACGGCAAGAAGCGCACCTGGACGGTCGCCGCGCTCGTCATGAAGAGCCCGGTCCTGCCGGGGCTGAACGCCGACCCGAACATCGTCCGCTTCGGCGACACCTTCTACATCTACCCGACCACCGACGGCTTCGACGGCTGGAGCGGCACGCAGTTCAAGGCGTACTCCTCCACCGACCTGGTGCACTGGAAGGACCACGGCGTCATCCTCGACCTCGGTCCCGACGTCTCCTGGGCGGACAGCAGGGCGTGGGCGCCGACGATCGCCGAGAAGGACGGCAAGTACTACTTCTACTTCTGCGCGGACGCCAACATCGGTGTCGCGGTCTCGGACTCGCCGACCGGCCCGTTCAAGGACGCGCTCGGTCAACCGCTGCTGAAGGCGGGCCAGTTGAGCGGCCAGATGATCGACCCGGCGGTGTTCACGGACGACGACGGGCAGTCGTATCTCTACTGGGGCAACGGGCATGCGTACGTGGCCCCGTTGAACGACGACATGACCTCCCTCGACACCTCGAAGGTCAAGGACATCACCCCCAGCGGCTACAACGAGGGCTCCTTCGTCATCAAGCGCAAGGGCACCTACTACTTCATGTGGTCGGAGAACGACACCCGCGACGAGAACTACCGCGTCGCCTACGCCACCGGCCCCTCTCCCACGGGCCCGTGGACCAAGCAGGGCGTGATCCTCTCGAAGGACCTCTCCCTGGGCATCAAGGGCACCGGCCACCACAGCGTCGTCCACGTCCCGAACACCGACGACTGGTACATCGCCTACCACCGCTTCGCCGTCCCCGGCGGTGACGGCACGCACCGCGAAACCACCATCGACAAGCTGGAGTTCGACTCCGACGGCCTGATCAAGAAGGTCGCGCCCACGCTGACGAGCATCGACCCGGTGACCATCGTGCACGCCGGCGACGACGTCAGCGGGACGGAGGGCGACGCGATCGCGCTGAACGGCACCATCTCCGGTGCGGGCAGCCCGAGTTGGACGGTCGAGGAGGGAGCGCCCTGCACCGTCGCCGACCCCGGTGCGGCGAAGACCACGATCACCTGCACCGACAACGGCACCTACACGCTCACCCTGACCGGCGGACGCAGCAGCGACACGGCGACCGTCAAGGTGGCCAACGCGGCACCGGTCATCACCTCCGCCGAGGGACCGCGGTCCGCCGTGTCGGTCGGCCAACGCACGGTCGTCACCGCCGAGTTCACCGACCCGGGTGCGAACGACACCCACACCTGCAAGGTCGACTGGAAGGACGGCGGCGACCCACAGCCCGGCACCGTGACCGCCGCCGGCTGCCGGGCCGAACACACCTACGCCAAGGCCGGCATCCGCCACCCGGTGATCACCGTCACCGACGACGACGGCGCCACGGACACCAAGACCCTCCCCGAACTGATCGCCTACGACCGCTCCGCCGGCCCCGCGCTCGGCACCGGCGTCTTCACCTCCCCCGCCGGCGCCTACCCCGCCAAGCCGGACCTGACGGGCAAGGCCGCCTTCTTCTTCACGGCGTTCTACCCGAAGGGAGCCACCGCCCCCACCGGCCAGGCCTCCCTCGAACTCGGCGCGGCCAAGCTGCAGTTCCGCTCCACCGGCTCCGACTGGCTCGTGGTCACCGGTTCCCAGGCGGTCTACCAGGGCTCCGGCACGGTCAACGGCACCGGCGGCTACGCCTTCCGCGTCACCGCCACCGAATCTCCGGACACCTTCCGCATCAGGATCTGGAAGAAGTCCGGCGGCCAGGTCGTCTACGACAACGCCACCAGCCCGAGGCTCTTGGGCACCGTCACCATCGGCAACCGCACCCGGTGAGCCGAACCGGATGAACTCCTACCCCCACAGGAGGACGCCCACATGAGTTCACGAAGGACAGTGGTCGCCGCCGCGCTGGCGGCCGCCCTGCTGGCGGGCCCGGGCATCGCCCAGGCCGCCCCGCAGACGGCACCGGCGCCGCAGGAGCAGGTGGCGGCGGCCACCATCACCTGGACCCTGGAGCGGGCGAGCAATCCCACCCAGGACCAGCAGTCGGCGTACGACCTGATCACCAAGGCGATGAACGCCGCGGTCGCCCGGTACAACAACCTCAGCGACCTCGGCAAGAGCATCACCGTCCGCTACGACCCCAGCGTGGGCACCGCCGACGGCAGCAACAACGGCACCATCCGCTTCGGCAGCAACCGCAGCTACATGACCGAGCGGACCGCCCTGCACGAGATGGCCCACACCATCGGCGTCGGCACCAACGCCAGCTGAAACACCCTGGCCGGCGGCGGGACTTGGCACGGCGCGCAGGCCACCGCGCTGGTCAGGCAGTTCGACGGCTCGGGCGCCACGCTGTCCACCGGTGGCGGCCACTTCTGGCCCTACGGCCTGAACTACGAGAACGAGTTCTCCAACACGGCGGCCGACCGCCACGTCCAGATCGTCGCCGCGATGGTCCGCGACGGTCTGTGACCGCAGGGCCGGTGCCTCAGCGGGCGCATCCGGGGCTTGGCGCTCCGGGTGCGCCCGTGGCGTTCGTCCCCTGCTCGCCGTCCTGGAAGAGCCCGGAGCGCGAGGGCTTGTCGTGCGTCCTCGCGTCTGATTGGGTACGGCGCGCCGGACACGCGAGGGGCGCGTCGGGCGGGAGGGAACAGAAAACGTGCAGCCTACGGCGCAGCAGGACATCCGCGGGCCTCTGCCCGAAGGGCTCGCACGAGCGATACGTGAGACCGCCGGGGACATCGCCACGCTGTTGGAGAGCGCGTCCGACACGACGGTTCCCGTACCGGATTCGCAGTGGACGCTCGGTGAGGCGGCCGCCCATCTGGCACTGGCCAACGAGCTGATGGCCGACCTCGCAGCCGGGCACGAACGCCCCTACGGAGACGGCACGCCGCAGAGTCTGGCCGCGGCCAACGCCCAGGCCCTCGACGCGTTCGCGGAGCGCGGGGCGCAGCCGCTGGCGTCGATGATCACGGAGCAGGCCGACCTGTTCCTCGACGCCATGGACCGGGCCGCGAACGACGAGAGCACCGCCGACCCGGCCCTCGTCACGCCTCTGGGCCCCATGGACCGGCACGTGCTCGCCTCCTACCTGCTGACGCACATGCTGGGCCACGGCCACGGCCACGACCTCGCTCGCGCGCTGCACCGCCCGCACATGATCGACCGCGACCGGGTCGGGCTGTGCATGCCGTTCATGCTCTCGGTCATGCCGCGCGTCGTCGACGCGGCCGCCACCGCCGATCTGGCCGCCCGCTATGTCGTCCGTCTGCGGGGCGGCGCGGCGTTCGGCGTCGGCCTGGGCGACGGCGCCGTGCACGTGAGCCCGACGCCGCTGGAACGTCCGGACTGCACCATCCTGATCGAACCCGTGACCTTCCTCCTCATAGCGCTGGGCCGGCGCAACCCGTGGCGGGCCATCGGGCGCGGACAGGTGCTCGCCTGGGGACGCAAGCCCTGGCTCGCGCCCCGCTTCCCGACGCTGTTCACGGCACCCTGATCCCCTGGCGGGCAGCTGCTCGCCCGTACTCGATGTGCGCTGATAGCGTCCCCGATGGAGACGCGAGCGCGTGTCTTCCCGGACGAGATGTGCGCCGTACCCGGCCCGCCAAGACGACGCACTTCAGGAGGCAGCGTGTCCGGTGCGGGTGAGCTCGGGGTCCGGAAGCTCAGCGCGGAGCCACTGGGCGTCGACTGGATTCACGGGTCGCCGTCGGCCAAGCACAACACCGACCCCGATCTTCAGGTGCACTGGTACGACGAGCACACGGTGTTGCTGAGGCAGAACAAGGCGATCAACTACGAGGCTCCGTTCCTGTACTTGTTGTTCGGGGAGCGCCAGGCGGTCCTGATCGACACGGGTGCCACGGCGTCACCGGAGTTCTTTCCGGTCCGCCGGACCGTCGACGGCCTTGTCGCGACGTGGCTGGCCAATAACCCCCGCGACTCCTATGGCCTTCTCGTCCTCCACACGCACTCGCACGGCGATCACGTCGCGGGCGACGGCCAGTTCCTGGGCCGGCCGGACACGATCGTGGTGGACGGCGACCGGGATGCGGCCTGGGCCTACTTCGGGTTCGCCAGCGACCCGGAGGCGGTGCGACCCCTCGACCTCGGGGGCCGGGTGCTGGAAGCGCTCGCGACTCCGGGCCATGACGCTGCGGCGATCACCTTCTACGACCCGTGGACCGGGTTCCTGCTGACGGGAGACACCGTCTACCGCGGACGGCTGTACATCGAGGACTGGTCGGCCTTCTCACGGACCATCGACCGGCTGATCGCATTCGCCGACCACCGTCCGGTCACCCACGTTCTGGGCTGCCACATCGAGATGACACGCGAGCCCGGTGTCGACTACCCGATCCGCACCACGTACCAGCCGGACGAACCCCCACTCGAAATGACCCCGGCCCACCTGCACGCCGTGCGCGCGGCCCTGGACGAGGTCGGGCCCCACCCCGCTCGCCGCGCGTTCGCCGACTTCATCCTCTGGCCGGCGCCCATGAGGGGCACGGGTGGAGTCGCGCCGATACGCTGAAGATGCTCGGCAAGGCAGCGTGCACTCAGCCGGAACTCCAGCGACCGCAGCACAGGAGGAACCGTGACCGGTCAGTTTGAGGCGACAGCCGAGATCAACCGCCCCATCGAGGAGGTCTTCGCCTTTCTCTCCGACGGCACGAACGACCCCAAGTTCAGCCCGAGGGTCCAGGCGATCACGAAGACTCCGGAGGGGTCGACGGCCGTGGGCACGGTCTTCACGAGCACGGTCAAGGACGCCGGCATGAAGACGGGCCGGAAGTTCCGGATCACCGAGTTCGAGGCTCCCCACCGAATCCGCTGGGCGGAGATCTCGAAGAACATCGTCACGGCGGACGAGGGGGGCTACGACCTGGAGTCCACCGGTCCGGGCACGACCAGGGTGAGGATCTTCAACGTCCTCGAAGGCCACGGCATCGGAAAGCTGCTGGTGGGCTTCGCACTGAGTGCGGCACGCAAGGACGCGCCCGCGTTCGGCCAACGCATCAAGGCGGCCGTGGAGGCGTCCTGAGAAAGGCAGGGGGCGCGCTGGTGCGGCCGCTGCGGCGGCGCACGGCGATGGGCGTACCGGCGTGGAGCGAGGCCGGTGCGGGCCGCCGGCGCCACCCACGCGCCCACGCCCCGCACCCGGCATCACAAGCTGGTGATCAGCCCCCGCTCTTACGCCGAAACGTCCGCTGGCTCGCGGCCGGGCCGTGCGCGCCACGGATCTTCGACGCGTCCGTGTGCGCGGCGCCCTCCGTCTGCTCACCGCGCTTGCGCGCGAGGGCCTCACGGAACTTGCGCTTGAGGTCGTACTGGCCCTCCTCGTCGGGCGCCAGAGGAGAGCGCTCGGCGTCAGCCGGCTCCGGGCCGTCCTGCGGTGAAGAATCGGCAGTCATGGTGACCTCCTGCGTTCGCACGGTTGAAGACACAGCGTGTCATGCCGAGCGCGGGGACGGACACCATGACCACTGCCGCCGACCAGGTCGGTCGGACTGAGCGTGGCGTCGTGCGGGCGATGGGCTTGCTTGAGCTCCGCTGTGTCGCCCTTCGCCTCGCCGTCGAGGAAGAGCTGCACGACCTCGCGCACCTCGTCGTTCTCGCGGACTGCGGTCGTCCAGGAACTCGGCGAGCGGCGGCTGCGCCATGAACCGCCGCACCAGGGCGCTGAAGTTCACGTGGAACGCGGACGGGACACTGAACTTCGGCACGCCTGTCTCCCTCGGAGCCACCCTGCCGGTCCCGCCCGGGGAGTAATGCTGCTGTCAGGTTCGTCGGCCGACGGCGACGAAGTTGGCGGCGAAGAAGCGGACTTCGCTGCGGGCGTGCTCGGCGCGCTGGAAGGCGCCGTCCCAGCGGGCGATGTCGTCGGGGGTCGCGAGGCCCTCGGCGATCAGCGCGTCGCGGGCGGCCCAGACGGGGCCGCGCATGCCGGGCGGCGGTGTCAGGACGGTGATGTGGCCCTCGAAGGCGATGATCTCCAGGCCGGCCGCGGTGAGCAGTTCGTCGAGCCGGGTGCCGACGGTCAGGTCGTTGCCGCGGCGGCGGTGCAGTTCGCGGTAGCGCTCGTCCATCTCGTCGAACACGGGACCGGCGCCGCGCAGCCGGGAGGAGCTCGCGTCGATGTCGACCAGGTACACCGCGCCGCCGTCGGGCTTGGCCAGGGCGGCGAGGTGGTCGACGATCGCCTGCTCACGGCCGCCGTTGTGGGCCAGGACGTGCCGGAGCATCACCAGGTCGAAGGTGCCGGCGGCCAGCCCGGTGGCGTCGGCGGAACCGACGGAGGTGTGCACCGGTACGCCGGAGCGTGCGGCGAGCGCCGAGGCGACGGCGAGCGCGTCGCCGTCCCGGTCGACCGCCCATACGGCGCCGTCCGGGGCGGCGATGGCCGCCAGCCGAACCGCGATCGCACCGGGCCCGCAGCCCACGTCGGCGATCCGCGCACCGGGGACCGCTCCGGCGGCGCCCCATAGCTCACGCTCCCGCCGCTCGGCGGAATCCGCCATGATCCGGTAGCGCTCGACCTCCGAGTCGTTGAGGGTCAGTGCGTAGTCGGCCACGTCGCTCTCTCCTCTCACCGGTCGTGCACCAAGCGTGCCTGGCGAACTCATCGGTCATGGGCCAGGCTCGCCCAGGAGTCGGCGCAAGCCACGGTCGAGGGCGGGCAGGAGGGATGTCTGACCGGTGATCGTGAACCAGTTGTACAGCTCGAGGGCGAGCGCGATGCGGTAGAGCGGCAGGCGCGAGCGCCAGGCCTCTGGCCACTGGCCGGGCTGCTGTCCGGCTGCGGACACGCCGTACCCGGACAACAGCCCGGCGATTTTCGTTGCGTCCCCGTTCATGGAGAACGCGTCCAGGCGCACGAAGTCCATCAGCGGGTCTGCCGCGTGCAGGTTGGCCGGGTCGAGCAGGCCGGTCAGCGAACAGGTGCCGTCGTGGGCGAGCTGTACCAGGAGGTTGGGCTCGTGCACGTCGCCGTGGCAGTAGGCGGGCCGGGGGCATGCGGCGAACGCCGAGGCGTGCTCGGCGACGTGGGCGGCGAGCCGGTCGGCCAGAGCCGGATCGCCGCCGTGGTGACGGAACCGGCGCAGCTCTCGTTCGAAGGTGCGGGCCATGTGCGCACGGTTGTCCGGCAGCGGGTCGCGGATCTCGCCGTTGACGTAGCCATAACCGTGGGCGGGGACGGCGTGCAGTCGCCCGAGCACCTGGCCCAGCTGCCGGTAGACCTCGTGGTGCTGCGCAGGGGTGAGCTCCTCGTCGAGTGCCGTGAGTGTGCGGCCCGGGCGCAGCGAGGAGACGACACACGGGCGGCCGTCGAGCGCCGGGGCGGACCGGCTGAACGCCAGCACGCGCGGCGAGATGTCGATGCCGTGGTCGGTCAGGAAGCTCAGGGCCCGTGCTTCCTTGGCCGCGTACGGCAGGCTGTCGGCCCCGTAGATCTTCAGCACGGCCGGCGCCGAGTCGGCGCGGGCGAACTCGATGCGGTACGCGCCGGTGACCGAGCCCTCGGCGAACCGCGAGACGGCACGCACCGGGCCGTGCGCAGGCAGCAGCTCGTCGAACAACTCACCGACGCGTTCCGCGGTCAGGGCTTCGGACACCCGAGAAGCGTATGAGCGTTCCACCGTGACCTACCACGGGATATCAACGAGCCATCGCAGACTTCTTGGTCCAGGACCGATGAGTCTCGCCGTGGCTGCCGGTCTGCATCGCCAACACACGATCAACCGCACTCGAGGAGAGCATCATGACCGCCACCTACACCTTCGACGTCTTTTCCAGCCTCGACGGCTTCGGCGCCGCCGGCGGCGACTGGACCGGCTACTGGGGCAAGCAAGGCCCGGAGCTCCTCGACCACCGCCTCGCGCTGTACCGCGAGGAGCAGCGGATGGTCTTCGGGGCCAACACGTATCGGGCTTTCGCCCAGATGCTGGCCGCGAGCACCGAGGAGTCCGACGTGCGTGACCCATGGGTCACACGGATGAGGAACCTGCCGGCGACGGTGGTGTCGACCACGCTGGAAGGACCCCTCGACTGGCCGGACGCGACCGTCGCGAGCGGCGACGCCGTCGACGTCGTCGCCCGGCTCAAGGAGGAGTCCAAGGTGCCGTTGCGCTCGCACGGCAGCCTGTCGATGAACCGGGCACTGATGGCCGCCGGTCTGGTCGACCGCGTCCAGGTGACGCTGTTCCCTGTGATCACCGGTCGGACCGGGCTGGACCCGATCTTCCAGGGTGCGGCCGACTTCGACCTCGAGCTCATCGAGCACAGGACACTCGACGGCAACATCCAAGAGCTCATCTACCGGCCCACCCTGCACGTCTGAATCCATCCACGTACCCCGGCGTCGCGTACCTGGGCGGTGAGTCCATCGCCGGCGGTCAGCCGCGTACGTGCAGCCCGAAACCCGTGCGGCCCGTGGGCTCCAGCCCGTCCTTGAGGTGCAGGGAGGGGATCTCGTAGTCGCCGAAGTTCTGCCGCCGGAACGCGATCGGCTCGGTCGACTCCAGCGTGAGCAGGCGCTGTTCCCAGGCCTTGGCGATGTCCGGGTAGTCCTCGCGGGTCATCCGGTCGGCGCCGTACAGCACGAACGGCGGGAGCACCTCGATGCCCGGGTAGTAGAGGATGCCGTGGTGGATCGGGAACAGCAGATCGTCGATGGGGCCGTTGATCCCGCGGGCGGCGTAGTGCGACTCCGGGCCGCCGGCGGTCACCGACAGCAGGGCCTTCCTGCCCGCGAGGGTGCCTTCGCCGAAGCGCTCGCCGTACCTGGTGTCGCTGTGTTCGCCGACGCCGTACGCGAAGTGGTAGGTGAACACCCGGTCCACCCAGCCCTTGAGGATCGCGGGCATCGTGTACCACCACAGCGGGAACTGGAAGATGACCGTGTCGGCCCACAGCAGCTTCTCCTGCTCGGCGAGGACGTCCGGGGTGAGCGTCCCGGCGTCGAAGGCCCGGCCCGAGTCCAGGGCGACCTTCAGCGGACTTGAGGCGTCCGGGCCGTAGTCCGCGGCGTCCACGACCGCCTTCCAGTTCATCGCGTACAGATCGCTCACCCGCACCTCGTGCCCGGCGGTCTGCAAGGTGGACACCGCGAGGTCCTTCAGCGAGCTGTTGAGCGACCTCGGCTCCGGGTGGGCGTGGACGATCAGCGTCTTCATGGGAACTCCTTCGGATCGGGTGCCTTCGATCCTGGGTCCCGCGGCGCCCGGCGTTCAGGGACGCCTCTTCCGTCGGCCTGGACTTCCTGGTAATGCCAGGACCACCTTCACGGGCGCCACCGAGGCCATACTGGAGGGCATGGACGATCTTGCGGGCTTCCTGCGGACCCGGCGTTCCCGGGTCGACCCGGCGACCGTCGACATCCCCACCGACAGCCGTCGCCGGGTCGAAGGGCTGCGCCGCGAAGAGGTCGCGCACCTGTCCGGAGTCAGCGTCGACTACTACGTACGCCTGGAGCAGGGCCGTGCGACCCAGCCCTCCGAGCAGGTCCTCGACGCGCTCGCCCGCGTCCTCGGCCTCGACGAGACCGAACGCGGGCACCTCTACCGGCTCGCCCGGCAGCGCCGCCGCCGCGCGAAGGCGCCGGGCGGGCGGGTCCGGCCGGAGCTGCTGCGCGTCCTCGGCCTGGTGGCCGACGCACCCGCGCTGATCATGGACCACCGCATGGATGTGCTCGCCGGGAACCACCTCGCCGGGCTCCTCTACGGCCGGCCGATGCCGGGCCTGAACACCGCCCGGCACATCTTCCTCGAGGAGGCCGAGCGCGGCCTCTACGCGGACTGGGAGAAGTGCACCCTCGACGTGGTCGGGCACCTGCGCCTGGCCGCGGGCAAATACCCCGATGACCCCCGACTGGCCTCGCTCATCGGCGAGTTGGCGATGGGCAGCGAGCGCTTCCGCCGCCTCTGGGCCCGCGCGGACGTGCGCGCCCGCACCCATGGGCGTAAGGCCTACCGGCACCCGCTGGTCGGGCTGCTGGAACTGCACCAGGAGAACTTCGCGCTACCGGACGAGTCGGGCAGGGAGCTGCTGGTGCTGTCCGCGGCCCCCGGCAGCCCCACCGAGGACGGGCTGCGCCTGCTCGCGGGCCTCGGCGCGGACAGCGGTGACGCGCGTCCAAGGCCGCCCGCCGCGAGTGCGAGAACCACGTCGACGCCCCCGGCGAGTCACCGCGCGCCATTCGCCGCTGACGATTCGACGTCATGAAGTTCTGAAGATCGCGCTGTCACGGGAGGAAGCGCTCCGGGCGGAAGTCCGCGAGCATCTCGTCTCTCTTCCCGCTGAGGATCTCCGAAGCGAGCAGCCGGCCGATCACCGCCCCGAGCGTGATGCCGCTGTGGGAAACGGCCTCGTAGTAGCCCGGCACGGACGGCACCGCTCCCACCGAGGGGAATCCGTCGGCCGGGATGGGGCGGTCGACCACCCGTGTCTGTGCGATACGGGAGGTGCCGAGCGCCGGAACGACGTGCCGCGCCGATTCGTGGAGCAGCCGTGCGAGTTGGGCCGGCTCTTCGCCTGTGTCGATGAGTGCGTCGATCTCGCGGCTGTGGAGGACCACCGAATCCTCCCCGTCAGGGCGGATCTCGATGTGAGGCGCGTGCATGGCCCGGTGGATCGGAAGCTGAGCACAGCCGATCCGGGTGACGACGCCGGGTTCCCGGCGCATCGGCAGGTGCCGTGCGACGAGCCCGGCGATGTGGGAGGCGCTGGGGCCTGCCGCGTTCACGACGATGTCGACGTCGAGAGAGCTCCCGTCGGACAGAGCAACTGTCCGGATGCTCCGGTCGGCACCGGTGCCGATGTCACGGACCGCGGTGCCGGACCGGAGCTCGGCGCCGGATGCGACGGCCTGGCCGACCAGGCGGCCGACGAGATGACGTCCGTGCACCCAGGCTTCGTCGGGGTAGAACAGGACCGGAACCTCGCCGGGCATCGTGAGAGCAGGTTCGAGGCGCCGGCGCACCTCGGCCCCCGTGTACTCCTCGACCCGGTAGTCCCAGCCGGCCAGCAGTTCGGCGGTCTCCAGGATCTTCGTCTGCGCTGCGGGATCGTCTGCCCAGCGCAGGTGGCCGCTGGGATACCACCACGAGTCCGGCCCGATGGTCCCGGCAAGCTCACGGTATGCCGCCATGCCCGCGACGTTCAGGTCGAAGTAGGACTTGCGCACGGTCTTGTTGCTGGCGTTGACCCACGAGAAGGACCAGTTGGTGACGCCTTCGCCCGGCCGGCCTGCGTCGATGAAGACCACCTCGGCGCCGTGCCGGGACAGGTTCCAGCCCACGTTGGCACCGAGGACGCCCACTCCGATGACGGCAACACGTTCAGCCCGCTTCACGGACCCGGTCCTCACGAACGCCCCCTTCCCGGATCACGGTCGAACTCCCGTTTCCAGCTCGGGCACCAGCAGTCCTTTCCTCGTACGGCAGACAGACGACGGTCACGCTAGCCAGCAACGCGGACACCTGCGCCCGAACGCGGGACTTCGGCCGGATTCCCATCTCGGCGTCCGGGCCCAGGTCTTGGGGCAGGAGACCATCACGTCTGCGACGCGAGTGCCCGCGCCGGCTGCAGCGAATCCGTCACTCATGGTCATCCGCCGATGTACGACATCTCCACCCGATCGTCACGCGATCGAGTACGGCGCCCTCGCAGCTCCGAGTAGCGGTCGTCTCGGGCACCCCAGATCGCGCGGACCGCCGAGCCCAGTTCCGCATCGGAGGCGCCCGCCCGTAGCAGCGCCCGCAGGTCGGTGCCGCCGGACGAGAACAGGCAGGTGTGCAGCTTCCCGTCCGCGGACAGGCGCGCTCGTGTGCAGTCGCCGCAGAACGGCCGGGTCACCGAGCCGATGACGCCGATCTCGCCGGTGCCGTCCCGGAGGCGGTAGCGGGTGGCCACCTCTCCGGCGGTGGTCGCGCCGAGGGGTTCGAGCGGGTGCCGTTCGTCGATCAGGCGCACGATCTCGGCGGCGGGCAGCACCTCGCCGAGCCGCCATTCGTTCGTCGCCCCCACGTCCATGTACTCGATGAAGCGGAGGATGTGGCCGCTGCCGCGGAACCGTTCGACCATCGGCAGCACGCAGTCGTCGTTGACTCCGCGCTTCACCACCATGTTGACCTTGACGGGGGTGAGGCCCGCTCGGGCGGCGGCGTCGATGCCGTCGAGCACCCGGCGCACCGGGACCGAGGTGTCGGCGACCGCCCGGAACACGGCGTCGTCGAGCGAGTCCAGGCTGACGGTCACCCGGCGCAGCCCGGCCGCCGCGAGGCGCGGTGCCAGCGTCGGCAGGAGCAGCCCGTTGGTCGTCATCGCGAGGTCGAGCCGGGGGATCGCGGCGAGCAGCGCCACGATGTCCGCGACGCCGCGTCGCAGGAGGGGCTCTCCCCCGGTGAGCCGGATCTTTCGTACCCCCAGGGAGGCGAACACCCGCGCCAGGCGGGCGATTTCGTCGAAGGTCAGCAGGTCGGCGGAGTCCAGGTAGCGGTGTCCCGGGCCGAAGTGCTCACGCGGCATGCAATACCGGCAGCGGAGGTTGCACCGGTCGGTGAGGGAGATCCGCAGGTCGCGCAGCGCACGGTCGCGGCGGTCGGTGACGGGCCGGCTCGTCGTGCTCTCCTCGTCGGATTCCGCATGGCAGTGGATCTGATCATTCACGGCGGCTGTCACGATGCGTTCCCTTGCCTTCCGGACCGGCACTGGCGTATATCTTCATCGGCCTCGGCCCGCCGTACCGGACTTCCCGCGACAGGCATTTGACCAGCGGCGACGAGGGACGTACCCCAACGTCCGGGTTTTCCGGCCGTTTACACGGCGAAAACGATCCGCCTCCGGACATGGCCAACACTCTGGAGGACGAGTACTCATGCACCAACCCGTACTCGCGCAACGACGAGTACTCGTACAACGCCGGACCGAGTAGGTACGGCATACGAGCGAGGTGGGCCATGACGACGAGGCCGAGCGAGGCGAACACCGATCGGCGAGAGGCCTGGCGTGACCTGCTCCGGGACCATTTCGTCAGCCTGGACGTGGACGTCGAACGGGACGGCGGCATCTTCGACGGTGCCGTGCGCAGCGACTTTCTCGGCCATCTCCGGGTGTCTGGGGTGCGCTCGGTGGACCAGGACATCCTGCGCACGACGGAACTGCTGCGCCGCGACGGCGACCGCTACCTCCAGGTCTGCCTGGTCCGCCGCGGTGCGGCGCGTGCCGCGCAGGACGGGCACGAAGCGCTGCTCCGCCCCGGCGACTTCGTCGTCTACGAGACGGAGCGGCCGTTTCAGTGGTGGCTCCGCTCGGCCGCCGACACCCCGTACTGGGAGCTCGCCGTCTTCACCTGGCCCCGCGACACGATCCGGCTCAGCGACAGCGAGTCGGCCCTGCTGACCTGCCGGACGCTGGACGGCGGCAGCGGCATCACCGGAGTACTGAGCAGGATGCTGACCGACCTGCTCGTCGAGAAGCCGACCGTGAGCGACGGGGGCGCCATCCGGATCGCCGACGAGATCGGCGACCTGGTGGCGACCATCGCGACCGAGGTACACGGCTCCGGCGGCGGCGCCGACCGGCACGCCGGTCTGCTGCGGCAGATCGACACCTACATCGCGGACAACCTCGGTGATCCGGACCTGTCCCCGGAACGCGTCGCGCAGGCGCACTTCGTGTCGACACGCCAACTCCAGCGGATGTTCGCCGGCCGGGGACAGACGGTGTCCCAGGTGATCCGCCGGCAGCGGCTGGAGCGCTGCCGGCGCGACCTGCTGACCCGCCGCGGCGGCGAAGCGACCCTCACCGAGATCTGTGTCCGCTGGGGGTTCACCGATCTCGCCGTGTTCAGCCGGGCGTTCCGGGAGGCTTACGGCACCTCGCCGACCGCCTACCGGTCCCGGGCCCGGGCGTAAGGCACCGTCACAGGCCGTCGCTGGAGTGACCCGGCACGGTGGCCAGCGTCGGATCGACCACGGGGGCGAGGTGGTTGACCGCGAGTGCGGCCTCGCCCAGACCGACCGAGATCAGCGCGACCTTGCCCTCGTAGTCGGCGATGTCGCCCGCGGCGTACACCCGCGGGCGGCTGGTGCGCATGGTCCGGTCGACCGCGATGTGCCGGCCCCGCATCTCGAGCCCCCACCTGGTGAGCGGGCCGAGGTTGGCGACGAAGCCGAGCGCGGCCACCACCGCGTCCGCCCGCAGCCGCTCGCTCGCGCCGGTGTCGAGGTTGCTCAACTCGACGTGCTCGACGCGGAGTTCGCCATCGATGTGCCGTATCTCGTGCGGGGTGTACAGCCGCACCGATGATGTGCGCAGCATCCGTACGCTGTGCTCGTGGGCCCGGAACTGCGGCCGGCGGTGGACCAGCGCGACCGAGCGGGCGAGCGGTTCGAGCGCCAGCGCCCAGTCCACCGCGGAGTCCCCGCCGCCGACGACCACCACGTCGGCGCCGGTGAGTTCGGCCGGCTTCGGCACGAAGTAGCGCAGGCCGCGGTTCTCGTACTCGGAGTCCGCGGGCAGCGGGCGGGGCGTGAAGCTGCCGATTCCGCCGGTGACCAGAACGGCCTTCGCCGTCACCAGGGTGCCGCGATGGGTGATGACGGCGACGCCGTCCGCGGTGTCCTCGATGGTCTGCGCGATGTGGCCGAGCAGGTAGCGGGGCTTCGCCTGCGACGCCTGCTCGACCAGGGCATCGACGAGATCCTGCGCCCTCACCGCGGGGAATCCGGCGACGTCGTAGACCTGCTTCTCGGGGTACAGCGCCGCCATCTGCCCGCCGGGTTGTTCGAGCGCGTCCACCACCGTGACGGACAGGCCGCGGAACCCGGCGTAGTAGGCCGCGTAGAGGCCGACCGGTCCGGCGCCGACGATCAGCAGGTCACTGTCACAGCCGTACTCAACTCCCATCGCCGCCACGCCTGTTCCGCAGCAGGGCGTGGTCGACGCCGATCGGTCCGCGCGCCGCCGCACCGCCGGCCGCGTCCTCGTGCTCCTCGAAGAACTCGACGGCGGCCGTGGTGAATTGGGCCAGTTCCACAGGGATGCGGTGTTCCCAGTGGATCGCCTCGCTGGGGCAGGCGGTCATGCACTTACCGCAGTCGACGCATTCGTCGGGGTGGATGTACATCATCCGGTCCCCCTGGTAGATGCAGTCCACCGGACACTCCTCGACGCAGGCCTGGTCGAGGATGTCGGCGCAGGCGTCGGTGATGACGTACGCCATGGGTCAGGCCCTTTCGATCTGGACGAGGGTGTCGGAGAACGTGGGCGCGTTGCCCAGGTCGGCGAAGACGGTCGGGTTCAAAGAGGCCATCGTGGACAGCGACTTGGTGTGCATGCGCCAGCCGCCGTACGCCGACACGGCCACGCCCGCCAGGACGGACCTGTCCACCTTCGCCTTCACCACGAAGGAGCCGCGGTCGTTGAAGATCCGTACGTCGTCGCCGTTGGCGATGGAGCGTTCGGCGGCGTCGTCGGGGTGGATGAGGACGGTGGGCTCGCCCTGTACGCGTTGGTGGAACGGCAGGTTGGCGCTGCTGGAGTTGAGGTAGGCGTGCGGCTTCGGGGTGATCAGGCTGAGCGGGTGTCGTGCGGCCAGGGCGGGGTTCGCGCGGGCCGACTCGCGCGGCGCGATGTAGTGCGGCAACGGGTCGACCGGTGTGCCGGGTTGGTGGTCATTGGAGCCCTGCCGGAACAGCGGGACCACGAAGTTGCCGACGGTCTCCGCGATGGAGGACTTGAGCTCCACCTTGCCCGACGGTGTGGGGAAGTTGCCTGACGCGTACGGGGCGTACTGGTCCGCGGGCGGCACGCTCAGCCGCTGCCAGCCCTTCTCCTTCAGCGAGGCGAGGGTGACGCCCTGCATGGCGGGCGCCGACCAGTCGAACGCCTCGGCGATCATCTCCTCGTCGGTGCGGCGGAACACCGGCTCGGTGAAGCCCATGCGGGCCGCCAGCCGCCGGAACAGCTCGGTGTTGGGCACCGCCTCGCCGAGCGGTTCGATTGCGCGGTGGTTGTAGGTGACGTAGAGGTGCCCCCAGGAGAACATGATGTCGTCCTGTTCCAGCTGGGTGGTGGCGGGCAGCACGATGTCGGCGAACTGGGCGGTGTCGGTCATGAACTGCTCGCTGACCACGGTGAACAGGTCCTCGCGCCGCAGGCCTTCGATCAGCCTGTCCTGGTCCGGGCACACGACCACCGGGTTGGAGTTGTAGACCATCAGCGCCTTGATGGGCGGGTCCAGGTCGAGGCCGCCGGTCAGTGCCTGCCCGAGCAGGTATTGGTTGACGACCCGCTTGCCGGGTTCGAGCATCTCCGGGTGCATCATCGCGCCCCAGTTGACGGGGAACGCCCACAGCGGCAGCTGCAGGATCCCGCCGCCGGGCTTGCGCCAGGCACCGACCAGCGCGGGCAGACAGGCCAGCGCCCGCACGGTCTGGCCGCCGCCCGCATGCCGCTCGACCGCCACGCCGATCCGGATGACGGACGGCTGCGCGGCGGCGTACTCGCGGGCCAGCCGGCGGATGTCGTCGGCCGGAACGCCGGTCTCCTCCGCGGCCCACTCGGGCGTGTACTGCCGTACCCGCTCGGCCAACTCCTCGTATCCGACGGTGTAGTCGGCGACGTACTCGCCGTCGGTCAGCCCCTCCCCGATGATCACGTTCATCATCGCCAGCGCGAGGGCGCCGTCGGTGCCGGGCCGGATCGGGATGTGCCAGTCGGCCGCTCTGGCGGTGCGGGTCTTGACCGGGTCCACCACGACGACGGTCGCGCCGCGTTTGCGGGCCTCGGCGATGAACGGCCACAGATGCAGGTTCGTGCTCATCACGTTGCAGGCCCAGATGAGGATGAACTTCGAGTGGACCAGGCTCTCCGGGTCCACGCCCGCGCAGTCGCCGATCGTCATGGTGTACGCCGTGCACGAACCGGAGTCGCAGTACGTGCGCTCCGCGATGGTGGCGCCCAGCTTGGCGAAGAAGGGGTCGCCGACGTTGAGGCCGTTGAGGATCCCCTGCGTGCCGAGGTAGCTGCACGGCATGATCGCCTCGGGCCCGAACTCGGCCGCGATCCCCCGGAACCGGGCCGCGATCTCGTCGAGGGCCTGGTCCCAGCTGATCCGCTCGAAGCGGCCGCTGCCCTTCGGGCCCGTGCGCCGCATCGGGTACAGCACGCGGTCCGGGCTGTACACCCGGTCCAGGTAGTTGTCGACCTTCACGCACAAACCCCCGCGGGTGTACGGGTGTTCGCGGTCACCGGTCAGGTTCACGGCCCTGCCGTCGGTGACGGTGATCCTCATCGCACAGGTGTCGGGGCAGTCGTGCGGACACGCACCCCGCACCTGGGTCGTACCGGTCGCCGCTGTTGCGCTCATCTGCCTTCCCCTCGGATCGTGTCTGGCTCGATCGTCGGGGACGGCACTGCCGGCGGTTAGGCAGCAGGCGACAGGCTCTTGACGGAGGGTGACAGAAGCAGGGGCACTACGGCGACCAGGGCCTCAGGACGACATCGCAGCCCGCTCGGCCGCGCTGCGGAGAACACAGAATTCGTTGCCCTCAGGGTCCGCGAGGACGGCCCAGCCCGCGCCGTCGCTTTGGCGGCGATCGGTGACCAGCGTGGCACCGAGGCCGAGGAGCCTCTCGACCTCCTCCTCGCGCGAGGTCTCCGGGCGCAGGCACAGGTGGATCCTGTTCTTGACCGTCTTCGGTTCCGGCACCTGGTTGAAGTGCAGCAGCGGCCCCTCCGGCAGCATCACCTCGGTCTCCGGGGCACCCGGCTTGTCCTCCGGATGCAGTGGACAATCGAGCACCTCGCTCCAGAATCGGGCCAGTTCATAGGCATCCGCACAGTCGATCGCCACGTTCTGCACCACTGAGACCATGCATGTGAGCCTGCCCCAGGCACCGCTGGGTCTGCCACCGAATTGCGCCGCCACTGCACGGGGCTCAGCGGCCACCCGGCTCCGTTCGCAGCAGGGCGGCTCCGAGTGGGGTCAGGGTGTGCAGGACCGTGTTGGCGTGGCGGTGGCTGGTGATCAGGCCGGCGTCGCGCAGTACGGCGGTGTGATGGCTTGCCGTCGTAGGTGTCACGCCGGCCCGGCGGGCGGCCTCGGTGGTGGTGGAGCCGGTCGCGCTGGCTCGCAGGATGGCGGCGCGGGTGGGGCCGAGCAGCACGCTCAGCGGTGGGGAGTCGGCGTGCGGGGCTGTCGCCGGCAGGTGGTGGAGGGAGTAGAGAAGCACGGGCGGGAGCCCGGGGTCGGCCAGGGCGATGGGCGCGTGCCAGCAGAAGTGCGAGGGGATCAGGAGCAGCCCCCGCCCGTCCAGGTGGACGTCGCGGTGGTCCGGATACGGATCGATCTCCAGGACCGGTGGCCGCCAGCGGATCGTGGGGCCCAGTCCGGTGAGCATGCCATCCGTCCCGGCGTGGAACAGGGTGTGGGCGTGCCGGGCCCGCTCGGCGTGCAGACGCTCCTGGATGCTCTCCTCGTGAGGGGCGATCACGGCACCGTAGTAGGCGCGCAGGGCGCCCACGAGTTGTTCGCGCATGTCCCGCTCGGTGAGCCGGTGTGCCCAGGCCGGGGCGCCGACGGCCCGGGTGAGCGTGTCGACCTCCCGCACGACCCGCTCGTACGGTGTCGCCACAACGGCCTCCAGCCCGGCGTCCAGTCCTTGGGTGCCCTCCGGTGGCGTCAGGAAGTCGGGGAAGTAGCTGGCGCGCGGGAAGAGCGGCAACAGGAAGGTCTTCACCGTCCGTTCGAGCCCGGCCTCGCGCAACGAGTCACGCGCGGTACGGAACCAGGGCGCGTAGGCCCAGCGGCCTTCGCGGGTCTGGAGCCGGTGCAGACTGACCGCGATCTCCCAGAGCGCATGCGGCTCGGTCGCCACTGTGACCTTGGTGAGGTCCTCGGACGTGAAATGAAAGCGGAGCATCCGTTTCTCCGTGGTCCACCGTTGTCGACCTGCGAAGTGTCAGTGCACTCGCATGAGCATGACAGTGCCGTTGCCGGGCCGGAAACATGAATTCCCGCCAGCCGTGAGCCAGTTGGCACACCCTCCACGAGAAAGGGCACGGGATGTCCTCGTACGAGCAGGAGCACGACCGGAAGTCCAGCCGCACACCCCGCCGGGGCCGCAGGGCCCTCGTCGCGGCGTCGCTCACCTTCGCCACGGCCGCCCTGGGTCTGATCGCACCGAACGCCGCGAGTGCCTCGGCGCAGGCGGCGTGGGACTGCCCGAGCGGCAATCTGTGCATCTGGACCGGCGACAACGGCACGGGCAGCCGGTGCACGTGGAGCAACGCCGACAGCGACTGGTACAGCGGTTCCGTCCAGTGTTCGTGGGCCGACAACCAGGTCGTCGGGTCGGCCAAGAACAGCGGCACGTCGTCCTCGTACAACTACGTCATCCTCTACGAAGGTGCCAACTACGGCTATCCCGGCTACTGCATCGAGCAGCACGGTGGCACCTGGGCGAACCTCGACGTCAAGCTCCGTTCCCACCGCTGGCGGGCTTCCTGCAGCTGATCCGCGGATGACCGGATGAAGGGTCGGCGGGCCCCGGAGTGCCGGGACCCGCCGATGCGTGTTCGCCGGCGGGTGGACAGGAACTCTCACTGTGCGCCGACTGAACTCGAGTTGCTCAGGGTGCCCTGTTCGGCGTACCCGAGCTGGTTCTGGAGGTTGATCTGGTTACTGGTCCGGTAGTGGCTTGCAGTTGGGCGTAGCCGGAGTCGGTCGGGATGCCAGCGCACCGCTTTCTGACGTGCCCTTATAAAGGTTCGGCAAACAGCCCACCAGCCTGCGGCATCCTGCACGCCGAGAGACTCACATCCCACCACCGCGCCGTCACTCAGTGGCGGCACGGGTACTTTTCAGGGATCGTTCGGCATCCTCAGGCAGTCGTCCTCGAGATGCAACCGGGGTGAGCGAAGCGCATGATGAGGAGAGGGCACCCTCCTTGGAGGTGATGAGGATGCGACGTGCTTTCACCACCGCAGCGGCCCTGGCCCTTCCAATTGCCTTTGCAGGAGCGCCGGCTGTCGCGGCATCCCACGGCACTTCTGCAACCGCCGTCGTGGTCAGCGCCCAGACGGCACACAAGTTGAAGCATCCAACAACCCTCGTGGCCCAGGGGCCGGACGACATATGCAACTACACCAAGAGTCGCCCAAAGCTTCACCAGGGGTCCTCCGGGCGGGCCGTCCAGCAAGCCCAGTGCTACCTAAATCAGGCCATCGGTGCCGGCCTGGACGAGGACGGAGACTTTGGCCAGCTCACGGAGTCCGCAACAGAGGACTTCCAGCAATGTGCCGATATCGTCGTCGACGGGCTCATCGGAGCCCAGACTTGGTCCTTCCTATCCTTCTGGGCCAACGCTCCAGACGCACCTTTCTGTTGATTTACGTCAGGGCCATGTGGTCCTGAAACCCGACAGATTCCTGAAGCCAGGGCTGGCCTGATCGGGGCCACGGTTCTGCAGCCATCAAAGGCGAGTTGATCACTCCTGCCCAAGGTGGATTCATGATCCTCAGGAAGCTGGCCACTGGCTTCGGAGTAGCGGTTCTCTTCTGCGGCACGGCAACGCCTCAGGCTACCGCTAGCGCCAGCACCGGACAGCAAGTACCCGAACAATGCCGAGATCTCTTTTTCTTTGGCGGGCACGGCCTGGGCGAAGGGGGCTCGAACGACTGGGGAAGTACAGTCCAAAGCACCTACGAACAATACCTAAAAAGCATGAACGAAGCTGACCCTGATGTGTCAGTCGACGGCGAAGCCATCACATACCCAAGGACGGAGTTTCCCAAATTTGGGCCCTTGGAATACATGAAAGAGAGGCTCAAAAGGGAACGGCCGGAGGTAGTTGCCGGAGCTGCTGCACTAAGGAAGCAACTCACCAGCAGGATAAGCGCGTGCCACGGCACCGAAATGTATGTTCTCGTCGGATTCTCACAGGGCGCATGGGTAATTCATCAATACCTGAAGGATGCACCCAAGGATGTACTGGACAAGATCGCGGGAGTTGGGGTACTCGGCGATCCTCAGTTCGTCAATTCCGGCCTCATCCCGCAACTGCTTCCAAACTATTCAATCAAGCCCTACTTCCCGGATGGAATCAGACATGAAAGTTTGTGTCTTTCATACGATCTACAAGGGGCGGGGAGCGCCGTGAACGACCCAGTCTGCCGATTCTCCGTTACCGACTTCACCAGAGGGGAAGAATCAGACCTAAAGAACTGTGAACTGGCCTCCAAAGGATCCATCAACACAATATGGTGCCCCCATCTTCGCTATGTGCAGACAGGTGGAACCAAACGCATCGCCGATTTCCTTGTCAGCGTGAGCTGAGAATACAAGCATCGCGGGAGCAGGAGCAGGACGCATGGATGCGCCTGAAAGCGGCTCAGCAGTTCGCTCATCACAAAGGCCCGGGTCGTGCCTCGACGTGGCCCGGTGCAGCGCATGGGCGCCCGCGATCCAGGAGTCGACCTCCTCCCGCAGCAGCGCGGCAACATCGGCGATCGCCCGAACACCCGCCTCGGTTCCAAAACGCTCCGAGACCTCATACAAAACGCCGCAAAACACCGAGCGCCCGGACATCAAGCACGCCGACCTACCTCCACCACGTCCGCGAGGCCGGATCGAACTGAGCAACGGAGCACAGCAGTTGCCGTAGTCGCTCGAATACGGCAGGGCCTGCGGGAGCCGCAGCAGCGGTGGCCTCCAGCAGTCACCGCACAGACTGAGCAGTCAATGTCATATCGCGGACCGCGTCGGCCGATGAACCCGCTCAGCCTCGGCAAGTTCATGAACAACCGTGCTGCCCTTGACCGGTACAAGGCCCTCGTTGGCCTCAACGGGAGTGACACACTCTCTGACACCAAGTGCCCCGGGGGCCGACGGCTGGGCCCCGTGAGTCGGCTCTTGGGCTGTGGGGCTTGCTCCGTCCGGCAGTGGCCTGAGACCCCTCACACCGCTCCGTGCACGGCGACCTCCCCGGTCATCGAAGATCATCGGGCTTCGACAGCCCCTTCGGCCATACGGCGGCTCGCCTCGCCAAGGCCGTCGGCGAGGGCCCGCACCTGGTCGGGCGTGAGCGCGTCGAAGAGCAGTTCGCGCACCGTCTCCACATGGCCGGGCGCCGCCTGTTCGAGCAGGGCCATGCCTTCGTCGGTGAGTACGGCGTAGACCGCGCGCTCGTCGCTCGGGCAGGAACGGCGGCGCACCAGGCCGGACTTCTCCAGCTGCCCGATCTGATAGGTCAGCCCGCTCTTGGAGTTGACCAGGGCGCCGGCCAGCTCGGCCATCCGCATCTCCCGGCTCGGGGCGCCGCTCAGCCGGGCGAGGATCTCGTACTGCAGACCGGACAGGCCGACATCGCGCTTGAGTCGCTGCTCCAGTTGCCGGAACAGCAGCGCGTGCGCGGTGGTGAAGGCCGTCCAGGCGCGCTTCTCCTCATCGTTCAGCCATCGCGTGTGACCCACGCCACCACCTTCTCGGTTGTTCAAATTGGAACTCGCAGTCTACCGTCAGTGATGCGTTTCAAATTTGAATCACATTTGCGGAGCAGACATGACCCGAACAACGCAGGCAGTCCGTTTCGACCAGTACGGCGACCGTGGCGTGCTGTACGTCGCAGATGTCCCGACGCCCGAGCCGGGGCCGGGGCCGGGAGAAGTCGTCGTCGAGGTCCGTGCCGCCGGCATCAACCCCTTCGACGCGACGATCCGCTCCGGGGTGATCCGGCATCTGTTCCCCGTGGACTTCCCCTCCGGCCAGGGCAGCGACCTCGCCGGAGTCGTCGTGGCCGTCGGTGCCGAGGTCGGCCAACTCGGTGTCGGGGACGAGGTGTTGGGCTGGACACCGGCAGCGGGCGCGCACGCGACGCACCTTGCCGTCATGGCGGAGCGGCTGGTGGCCAAGCCGCCCCGGGTGAGCTGGGAGGCGGCGGGCTCCCTGCACATGGTCGGCGCCACGGCCTACGCGGCCGCCCGCGCCGTCGCCGCCCGGCCCGGGGAGACGGTCGCGGTGTCCGCCGCCGCGGGCGGGGTCGGCTCCTTCCTCGTGCAGCTGCTCACCCACCGGGGCGTACGCGTGCTCGGCATCGCCTCAACGGACAACGCCGAGTGGCTGGAGAAGCACGGCGTCATCCCGGTGCCGTACGGAGACGGCCTGCGCGAACGGCTCGAACAGGCGGCGGGAGCAGGCGGAATCGACGCGTTCATCGACCTCTACGGACCCGAGTACCTCGACCTCGCGGTCGCGCTCGGCATCAAGCCGGACCGCATCCAGACGACCGTCGCCATGGAACGCGCCGCGGAGATCGGCGCCAGGACCGACGGCCGCCACAGCGCGACCGCCCGCGAGATCCTGGTGGAGCTGGTCGACTTGGTCGCCTCGGGTGCCGTCGAGATCCCGATCGCTGCCACCTACCCGCTCGACCGCGTCGCCGACGCCTTCGCGGAACTGGAGCAGCGGCACACCCACGGCAAGATCGTCCTGCTGCCCTGACGTATCACCCGGCGTTGAAGCGATACGCCCCCACCCGGGCCCGGTAGACCTGGTAGGCCGCGCCGCCGGCGGTGTCGTCCCGCACGAAGGCGATACCCCGTGGCGCGGTGACCTTCGACGAGCTGCCGGAGATCCTGGAATACGAGCGTCCGCCGTACCAAGCGGCGATCGAGGAACTCCACAGACGCCATGACAGCGAATAGCCGACGCCGCCCGGACACCGCTGGCTTCACTCCCTGACCCCGATCGCCTCGACCGGACGGATCCGCAGCAGCAGCCGTGCCGGCACCATCGTGCCCGCGGTGGCCAGGGCCGCCAGGGCGCCCGCGATCGCCAGATAGCCGAGAGCGGGCACGGCGGGCCACGGTGCCCCGCCCAGCGCCAGGGCGACGAGGATCAGCGGGAACACGGCCAGCAGCGTGCCCAGCCCCACCCCGGCCAGTACGACGACGGCGCTCTCCCTGCGCATCATGGCGGTGACCTGGCCCCGCGCGGTGCCGGACAGTCGTAGCAGCGCGAACTCCCGGCGGCGGGCCGCGGTGGTCATCGCGAGGGAGTTGACGACGGTGATCGCGGTGTAGGCGATGATCACGCCGACGACGAGGTAGTTGACCCAGGCGTTCGCGCGTTGTTCCGCCAGCTGGTCGTCGACGGCCAGGCCGTCGCGGACCACCGTGCCCGGGTAGGCGGCGGCGACCTGGGACAGGGCCCGGGCAAGGCCGTGCGCCGAGGGGGCGGCGCGGACGAGGACCGACGCGTCGGCCTTCTGGGTGGTGTGGGCGAGCAGGAGATCGTGGTCCATAGTGACGTCGGCGAAGCCGCGGCTGTAGACGGCGATCACCTTGCCGCGGAACGGGGTGCCGTCGCCGAGGTGGAGCCGTGCGGTGTCGCCGACGCCGAGGCCGAGCCAGGAGGCCGCGGTGGTGCTGAGGGCCACGGTGCCGGGTGACAGCTCCTTCAAGTCGCCCTTGTCGGTGTGCAGATCGAGGGTGGCGCCGAGTGCGTCGGGGTCCACTCCCTGGGCGCCGAGCGAGACGGCCTCCTGGGCGCCCATCATCTCGCCCGCGGCGACGACCTTGGACTTCACCAGTCCGGTGGCCGACTCGACCTGCTTCAACTCCCCCACTTTCGCGGCCAGATCGGGGGACACGCCGTTCGGTGCGGTGAGCACATGGTCGGCGACGAGGCCCGAGCGCACCTGGGCGGAGGACTCCCGCAGGGCGGTGGTCTGGGTGAAGACGACGGTCGACGCGAAGGACACGGCGAGCACGAGCGGGGTGATCGCCCCGGCCAAACGGCCCACGTTTGCACGGGTGTTGGCCGCGGCGAGGTAGCCGGTGACGCCGGTGCGGTCGAGCAGCGGGGCGAGCAGGCGTACGGCCGCCCGGGCGAGCATCGGGCCGAGGACCGCGGTGGTGATCACCAGGAGGAGGACAAGGGAGTTGGCGAGGCCGACCAAGGTGAAGAAGTCGGCGTGCTGGGCGAGGCCGGTGACGAAGACTCCGGCCGCTAGCGCCAGCAGCACACCACCGGTGATCCTGCGTCCGCGGCTCAGTCCGGAAGGCTCCACGGCCGCCTCGCCGAGGGCCTCCGTCGGCCGGATCCGGGTCGCGCGCAGGGCCGCGGTCAGGACGGCGGCGAGCGCGGTCAGCACGGTCGCCAGGACCGCACCAAGGAACGGCAGCGGACTGAGGGCGAGTTGGAAGTCGGGCGGCACGATGCCGTGCCCGGCGAACCGGCCGCGCAGCCAGTACACCAGGACCAGTCCGAGCGGGCAGCCCAGCAGTCCGGCCACGAGTCCCGTGGCCGCTGCCTCCGCCGCCAGCATGCGCCGCACCTGGCCCGGCGTGGTGCCGATCGCACGCAGCAGGGCGATCTCCCGGCGGCGGTGCCGGACGGACAGCGAGGTGGTGGCGTAGAGGACGAAGACGGCGATGAGCAGGACGTTGCCGCCGACGGCGGCCGCCAGCACCACGAGGTTGGATCCGCTGACGACGACGTCGAGGAACTCCGCCCGGCCGCGCCCCTCTCCCGTCTGTACGGCGAGACGGTCGTCGTCGAGCGCGGAGCGGATGGCGTCGGCGAGCCGTCCGGGTGAGGTGTCCGGGGTGGCCAGGACGCCGAACGCGTAGGCGGTGGGGGCAAGTTGGCGCAGGCCCGCGTCGGACAGGAACAGCACGGAGTGGCGGGGTGCCCGGCCGTCCTTCAGGGCGACGAGGCCGGCGACGGTGTAGGTGCGGGGCGCGGAGGTGGTCATCAGCCGGAGTTCGTCGCCGGGGCGAGCTCCCGCGCGTCCGGCGAGTTCGGAGTCCAGGACCACCTCCCCGGCCGTGTGCGGCGCATGGCCCGTGGTCAGCCGGAAGTCGCCGAGTCCGAGGCCCGACCAGTTGTGGGCCTCGGGTGCGGTGCCGTGGCGGCCGGGTACGGGCTGTCCCTCGGCCGTTGCCAGGCGTACCGTCGCGCCGTCGTCCTCGATGACCGTGCGGACGCCGTCGATCTGCCGGATCCGGTCGGCCGTCGATGAGTTGAGAGGTGCGCGTTCGGGCAGCGGCTGGGTTTCCTTCAGAGTGGAGCCGTCCAGGTCCTTCAGGGTCAGTGTGACGTCCTGTCGGCCGGTGACGATCGCGTCGGCCGCCGCGTACCGCTCGGCCGAGGAGCCCGCCCGGATGCCCGACTCCAGGAGGATGCCGGAGGCGCAGAGCACGGCGGCGCCCAGCAGCAGGGCGACGAAGGTGCCGGCGAAGCCGCCTTTGCGGGCCTTGAGGGTCTGCAGGGCGAGGGTGAGCATCACACCGCCCTCCGCAGGCCGGACATGACCTCGGCGACCCGGTCCGCGCTCGGGCCGACCATGCCGTCGACCATGCGTCCGCCGCTGAGGAAGAGCACCTGGTCGGTGTGGGCGGCGGCCACCGGGTCATGGGTGACCATCACCACCGTCTGGTGCAGATCGGTCACGGCCTGGCGCAGCAGGACCAGGATGTCCCGGGCGGTCTCCGGGTCGAGAGCGCCGGTGGGCTCGTCGGCGAAGATCACCTCGGGCCGGGTGACCAGGGCGCGGGCGATCGCCACGCGCTGCTGCTGGCCGCCGGAGAGCTGTGCGGGGTAGCGGGTCAGCCGCCGGCCGAGGTCGACGGCGGTGACGATGTGGCGCAGCCAGGTCTCCTCGGGCTGCCGTCCGGCCAGTCGCAGCGGCAGCAGGATGTTCTGCTCGACGGTCAGGGACGGGAGGAGATTGAAGGCCTGGAAGACGAAACCGATCCGCGTGCGCCGCAGTTCCGTCAGCCGCTGTTCCCTGAGTTTCGAGAGGTCCTGGTCCCCGAGGCGCACCTCGCCCGCCGTGGGCCGGTCCAGGCCGGCCGCGCAGTGCAGGAAGGTGCTCTTGCCGGAGCCCGAGGGTCCCATCACCGCCGTGAAGGTGCCGGACTCGATGCCCGCGCTGACCTTGTCGAGGGCGAGGACGGCATCCGGCCCCTCCCCGTACTGCTTCGTCAGGTCCGTGAGTTGGACCGCGTACCGGCTTGCGAGCACCGTGACTCCTCGTGCGACCGTCCGTGAGTGATGCCTCAAGTGCACCGGCGAAACGGGGACTTGGCCTCGGCCACGCAGTCGAACCGGCGTCTCGGCCGGTCGGGCGAGGTGGTCCGGCGTCTCCTCCTTCCGGAGGAGGCTTCACGGAGGAGAGCGGACGGGCCGTTTCAACCCCAGGTGAGATCACGAGGGTTGGCGATCCGGCTAACGTGACGGCATGGACCGGATCGAGTCGCTGGCGGGACGCCACGTGCCCCGGGCCGTCACCGACACGGCCCTCGCCCTGGTGCTCACCGCCGGGTGCCTGGCGCTGCCCCTGGCGATGCCGCCCGACGGTCCCGAACTGCGCACGCCGGACGCTCTGTGGGTCGTACTCGTCCTGCTGACCACGCTTCCGCTGGCTCTGCACCGGCTGTTCCCGCTGCCCGCCCTGCTGGTGGTGTCGGCGGCCGCGGGCGCGCTCCAGGGGCTGCACTACTTTCCCGCGCTGTCCGGGCCCGACGGCACGTCCATCGGGCCGACCTACCTGGCCGTGGCCACGGCCCTCTTCCTGACCGCCACCCGCAGTACGCCGAGGACCGCGGCGCTGGTCGGGTCGGTGCTCATCCCGGCGGCGGCCGTGACCGAGGCGGTGCTCGCCCCGGCCGGGCACCGGATCGCCGCGCTGCTGACCGAGGCGGTGCTGCTGGTCGCCGCGTGGGCGCTGGGCCGGCTGACCCGGGCGCGCGCGGCCATCCGGGACCAGGCGCTGGAGCGGGCCGCGGCCCTGGAGCGGGAGCAGGCCGCCGACGCGCGGGCGGCGGTCATGGAGGAGCGGGCCCGGATCGCCCGCGAACTGCACGACATCGTCGCGCACAACGTCAGCCTGATGGTCGTGCAGACCATCGCCGCCGACCGGGTCCAGGACCGCGACGCGCACAAGGCCCACGAACTGCACGGCGCCATCGAGGAGACCGGACGGGCCACCGTCACCGAACTGCGCCGCCTGCTCGACGTACTG
This sequence comes from Streptomyces sp. NPDC001663, assembly GCF_042893105.1. Taxonomy (NCBI): domain Bacteria; kingdom Bacillati; phylum Actinomycetota; class Actinomycetes; order Kitasatosporales; family Streptomycetaceae; genus Streptomyces; species Streptomyces sp. NPDC001663. The sequence continues at coordinate 149,676 of NZ_JBIAUR010000017.1, forward strand.
CGCACCGACGAGGAAGCGGAGGACGACCCCAGCAAGCAACCGCCGCAGCCCACCATCGAGGCCCTGCCCGCACTCGTGGACTCCGTGCGCGCGGCCGGGCTCCGGGTCGACTTCAGCACCAGCGGTACGCCCGCCGAACTGCCCGCCGGGTCACACCTGACCGTGTACCGGGTCGTACAGGAAGCCCTCACCAACACCCTCAAGCACGCCGGCCACACCCGGACCGCGCTGAGCCTCGCCTGGGAACCGGAGCGCGAGCGGCTCACCGTACGGCTGTGCGACGACGGACCGGCGGCCGAGGGCGAGCCGGTGCGGCCGCCGGTCGCGGCGCACGGCACCGGGCACGGCCTGGTCGGCATGCGCGAGCGGGTCGGCGCGGTCGGCGGCTCCCTGCACACCGGCACCCGGCCCGGCGGCGGCTACTGCGTGCACGCCGTCATCCCGCTCCCCACCTCCGAAACCCGGCACGAAGGGCACACCCCGTATGCAGGTCATCCGCGTCCTGCTGGTCGATGACCAGCCCATGATCCGGACGGGATTCCGGCTCATCCTCGAAGCAGAGCCGGACATCACCGTCGTGGGCGAGGCGGCGGACGGCGACGAGGCCGTCGAGCGCACCGAGGCCCTGTCCCCCGACGTCGTCCTGATGGACATCCGCATGCCGGGCATGGACGGCGTCGAGGCCACACGCCGCATCGTGCGGTCGGGCTCGCCCAGCAGGATCGTCATCCTGACGACCTTCGACCTCGACGCCCACGTGGTCGACGCCCTGCGCGCCGGAGCCAGCGGCTTCCTCGTCAAGGACGGCCCCGCCGACTCCCTGGTCGGCGCCATCCGCACCGTCGCCGACGGCGACGCCGTGCTCTCACCGCGCGTCACCCACCGGCTCCTCGACCGGTTCGCACACCTGGGCGCGCCCGCGGACGCACCCGTGCCGGCCCGGCTCGACGCTCTCACCGGCCGCGAACTCGACGTACTGCGCGCGCTCACCCGCGGCCTGTCGAACGCGGAGATCGCCCTCGAGCTCGGGGTGGGCGAGACCACGGTCAAGACACACATCGCCCACATCCTGGAGAAGTACGGCCTCCGTGATCGGGTCCAGGCCGTCATCCTGGCGTACGACAGCGGGCTGGTCGTCCCGCGCGGAGGTCGATGACCCGGCGGATCGGTGGTACGCGGTTCAGTCCCCGCGCTAACGCGAGCGTGCCGTCTCACTGAATGCCAGCAGGACAAGGGCCGGCACCTGGATGGCCACAACCACCGCGATCAGGGCCGGGATCGACACCCCGTACAGGGCGCCGGTCAGCGCCCCGCCCACCAGGCTCGCGCCGCCGACCACCCCCGCGAAGACGCCGTACGCCGTCGCTCGCCGGCCCGGTGGCACCAGGTCGGCGACCGTCGCCCGCAGTGTCGACTCCTGGATGCCCATGGCGGCGCCCCACACCAGGGAGCCGATCACGGCCACCGGCACCGTGTTCGTGAACGCCAGCATCGGGACGGCAGCGGTCAGCACCGGCAGGGCGACCAACACCCGCGGCCCGACACGGTCGTACAGCCAGCCCGTCGCCAGCGCGGCGAGGGCGTCGACGGCCATGGCGGCGGCGTACAGCACCGGCACCCAGGCCGCTGTCATCAGGTGACGTTCGACGAGGTGGTAGGAGAGCACACCGAAGGTGGTGAAGCCGGCCGTGGTGGCCGCGGTGAACGCGGCATACGTCCAAAACGCGCGCGGCAGCCGGCCCTCCGGCGCGGGTGCGTTCGCAGAAGGGGTCGTCTCCCGCTCATAGGCCTCCGGGTCGGGCACCCGCGCCCGCAGCCACACCAGCAGACCCAGCACCGCGACACCCGGGACGGCCAGCACCCCGAGTGCCGGCCCGTAGTCGCCGCCGGTGAGCGCGAGCATGCCGGCCACGACGAGCGGCCCGATCAGTGCGCCGACCTGGTCCATCGCCTCGTGCACGGCGAAACCGCGCCCGCGGCCGGTCGCGGCGGTGGCGTGCGACAGCAGGGTGTCCTTGGCGGGTGAGCGCACCGCCTTGCCGACCCGTTCGGCGATCACCAGCGCGCAGGCCGCCCAGAGCACACCGACCGTGCCCAGCAGGGGCACGGAGATCACCGTCAGCGCGTACCCGGCGATCGCCAGCCCCCAGAAGCGGCGGGTACGGTCCGCCAACGGGCCCGAGACCAGCCGCAGTCCGAGCGCCGCCGCCTCGCCCGCGCCCGTCACCACACCCACCACCAGCGCCGACGCACCCAGCGAGGCCAGCAGCGGTCCGGTGATCGAACGGGCGCCCTCATACACGAAGTCCGCAAGCAGACTGACCGTGCCGAACCACACCACGAACCGCCAGGGCCGCATACGGGTCGGCGGGGCCGGGTGGGAAGCCTGGGGCTTCGGCGCGGTCATGGCCGTACGTCTCCCCCTCGGTGACACCGTCGATTGTTGGCGTCAGTGTCGCCCATCATCCGCCGACACGTCTGCCGGCAGCGGCCACGGTCCTGACGACCGCCCCGCCCGTCCGAATGCGCCCGCCACCACGCCCCCGCTCCTCTGCCTCCCGCCCGACGCGGGTCCGGGACGAATGGTTGCCCGTAGCCTGTGACCAGGGTTCCGGGACAACATTTCGACCGGCCCCACCCTCGCCCTGCTGCAACGTCACCGCGAAGCAGAACTCCTCTGTGTAGTGACGCATCCGGGGAAGGGAAAACAGGCACTCACCAGTGCATGCGCCGGGAGGAAGGTCTCCCGTACCCTCAACTACCGCGGCAAGCGCCTGCTCACAGGCCCCCAACGTGGTGGGCGCGTGCTCCGGAGGACCAGCCGGGTCACGATCAAGCTCACGAGCGACGAGGCACTGGTGCTGTCGCACTGGCTGGAGAAGCTCCAGATGACTGATTGGTTGAACTCCTCAGCTGGCCACGTGGGGTTGAGGTTCGTAGGAGGCACCGTCGCGAAGCGGCGAAGAGGACATAACTGGTTTCGGCGGTAGCCGACGAACCGGGGCGGCGGTAGGGTCGTCCGGCCCCGGATTCGACTCCGGGTGGGCGTGGGACGTGAGGGGAAAAGGTGAGTCGGCTCAAGCGGATGTTCTGGGCGCTCGACGCTCACGTCGGCGGAGCCACGCGACCCACGGATGCCCGCATGCGGGCCACCCGGCACCCCGTGCCCTTCGGGGTCGCGGGCGCGGTGTTCGCCGGTGGCATGTGTGCGCTGACCCTCGGCCGGCTGGACTGGGGGGTCGTACTCGTCGCACTGGTGTCGGGAGTCCTGTTCGGTCTCCTCGTCGTCTTTGAGCGCAAACGGCTGGAACATTACGGTTTCCGGCCGGAGGCGGCTTCTCATGGTCGGGAGCACGACGACGATGCTCCAGGCATGCGCTGACCGGGCTCGGTTCTGAGGCCCAACCCTCCACCAGCTTCGCGGGATTGTCAGCGCCATCCGCTGCCGTCGTCACCAGGCGGCCCACTAGACAAGCACGACATCGGTCGCGCACGGACACACTCCGCGGCGCTTCGCCCAGCCCCTGCCGGACGCGGAGGGGCCGCTGTGAGTGACGACTGAGCATCCCGGGGCGGCTCCCGAAGTAGCCCGAAAGTGAGCCGTGGGCAAGGCGGTTGGGCTGAAGGGCCTGGCCGTGGAAGAGGATGCGCTGGCTCAAGGAGCCGTCGTTCCCGTCGATCGCGGACATCGCGGTGCCGTCAGTGCAGGCTTCCAACTCCTGCGGAAACGTGTCCTGCAGTCGTGCTGATGTCGCGACTCGTCGATCGGCTGTAAGGACTCCCACGCACCGCTGAGCGCAACAGTCGGATGTCGTACTCGGTCCAGCAATCGGAGATCTCGATGCCGACCTCACTGCCGCAGTGGGCGCACAACAAGTTCGGCCTGTTGAGTCCGTCCAGTCTGCAACACCCGTAAAGCCGAGCCGGGTCCATATGGGGCCGCAGCAGCACACCGTCCAGCGGGTTGATCACCCAGGTGGCAGTCGAACCAGCAGAAGCGTACGAATCCGGGTCAGCGGAAAAGGAACCCACCCGCACTGTCGACGGGCCGCACGTGTAGTGCCCTCCACCACTCACCGGCAGCAGGGGCTTCCACCGGTCACGTTCTGTTGTGAACCAAGACCGCAGCACTGAAGTTGTCCGGAGCCGGCCCGGACGATGGCACATGCCATCAAGGAGTCCTGGCCCAGGCACGGTGCGGACCGCTGAACCTACGTATTCGGCTACGTGGTTTCTCTGACGCCTCCGGGCAGTACCGCGTGGAAGGGTCACCCGAAACGGTGTCCAAGGAACGCGCCAGGTGACGAACAGTGCCGCTGACTTTTCCGTCTCACGCCGCCGCCGTGATGCCGCTGAAGATCCGCCGGCCCGACTGGTTCGACGGCGTCGCGCTGGTGGTCGGGTCCACCGCGCCGGACCTGCCCTACGCGGTGGGCGCGCCCTTGCCGACGTACGGGCACACCTGGGCCGGACTCGTCCTGTGGGGTGTGCCGTTGAGTGTCGTCGCCGCTGTGCTGATCCGGCGGTCGGCCCCGGTCGTCGCCGCGCATCTGCCGGGCTGGTGGCGTGAGTACGGGGTCCTGGGGCGGGTGCGCCATCGCTGGTACGTCACGGTGATCTCGGCGTGGCTCGGTGCGGTCACCCATCGGCTCTGGGACGACGTGACCCACGACGGTCTGGCCGGGACGTCGCTGGGCTTCGCCGTGTTGGGCAGGCCCATGGTGCCCGGCATACCGTGGTGGGTCGCCCTGCACATCGCCTCCACGGTGATCGGAATCGTCGGCTGGGTCTGGGCGACCGTCCACATCGGGCGTCGCGGTCTGCTCGGGCGCTGGCACGGCCCGCCTCCGCCGGTCGTGGCGCGGCCTGCGCTGTTCTGGGCATCGGTGGCCGGCATGACGGCACTGGGCGCCGTCGCCTCCGCGCTGCTTCCCGACGGACGTATCCCGGTGGTCTTCTTCGAGCGGTTGCTGTGCGGGTCCGCGGGCGCGTTGGTGCTGGCCGCGGCTGTCTTCCGGCCGCTGACGCGAAATACGTAGCCGGATACGTGGTTCCACTGAGGTTCCCTTCCTCCCGGCCGTCTACGTTCGAGACCTCGGACGGCGTGAACGGTTTTGAGGGGACTGAGTGACGAGCAACTCCCGTGGAATCCGGGGCAGTTGGGTGACCTTGTGGGTGGCGGGGAGTCTGCTGGCCGGGTGTTCGGCACAGGGGGCGGACAACGGGGCTTCCCGGGCGAGCGGTTCACCCGCGGTCAGTGCTTCGCCGGGCGTTTCGGCCGGTGCTTCGCCGAGTGCCGGGGCGACGCCGTCGGGCAACTCGTCCGCCGCCGCTTCCGTCTTCACACCCGATGCCTCCCTCGTCCCGCGGACCGCGAAGGACGGGCGTCGGCTGGCCGCGTCCGTCGTGCTCGCCCCGGACGACTGGGGGCGGGGTTACGTCGCCCGGACTCCGGCCGAGAGCGCCCCGGGCACCTGGGCCGTGCTGAACGAGGACTGCCGGTGGGAGCGGGAGAAGCTGCCTCGCGGGGTGCTGGCGAGCACGTCCCGCTACAGCCGGCTGCCGGCCGGCCAGGGCAAGGGCGCGGTCAAGGTGACGGCCGTGGCCACCGTGCACGCCTCCGCCCTCGGCGCCGACGAACAGCTGAGCACCACCCTCGAGGAGGTGCTGCGCTGCCCGGAACAGCGGCCCCGGTCCGAGGAACGGATCACGGGTCTGATGTCGCTCGGCACGCCCTTCGGCGCCCGTGAGCAGGAGTACGCCGACGACTCCGTACTGGAGGCCGGCACTTACGCGGAGAACGGCGGTTCCGCACAGCCGTACCGGTGGATGGTCGCCCGGCTGGGCACGGTCGTCGTGGCCGTCTCCGTGACGGCCGGCACCGGCTACACCGAACCGGAAATCAACCAAATGGGCAGCAAGGCCCTGGCTCAGATGCTGACGCGCATCGAGCAGCGGCTGAAGGAGAAGTGATGGAGCCGCTGCGTACTTCAGATCCCGCCAGGCTGGCGGGCTACCGGCTGCTCGGACGGCTGGGCGCCGGCGGCATGGGCGTGGTGTACCTGGCGCGCTCGGCGGGCGGAAGTCTGGTCGCGCTGAAGGTGATTCAGGCCGAGTACGCCGAGGACACCGATTTCCGGGAGCGGTTCCGGCGCGAGGCGGACACGGCCCGTCGGATGACCAGCCCGTGGGTGGCGTCGCTGGTGGACGCGGATCCCGAGGCGGCGCAGCCGTGGCTGGCGACCACGTTCGTCCCTGGTCCCTCGCTCGCCGAGGCACTCGCCGCGCACGGGCCGCTGCCGGTGTCGAGCCTGCGGGTGCTGGGGGCGCGGCTCGCCCAGGCGCTGGGTGAGCTGCACGCGGCCGGGCTTGTGCACCGGGACGTCAAGCCCGGCAATGTGCTGCTGGCGCTGGACGGACCACGGCTGATCGACTTCGGTGTGGCCCGGGATCCCGAGGACACGTCGCTCACCTCGACCGGTGTGGTGGTCGGCACGCCGGGGTTCCTGCCGCCGGAACAGGCGCGCGGGGCGGGGGATCCGGGGCCGGCCGGAGACGTCTTCTCCCTGGGCTGTGTGCTGGCCTTCGCGGCGACCGGCCGCCTGCCGTTCGGCACCGGGTCCATCGACGCACTGCTGTACCGGACGGTGCACGACGCGCCGGATCTGGAGGGTGTGCCGGCGGCGCTCGCCGAGGTGGTGAGCAGCTGTCTGGAGAAGGACCCGGAGCTGCGGCCCACGGCCGAGACGCTGTCCGAGGCCCTCACGGCCACCTCGCCCGCTTCGCCTTCCGACCCCCGGGAGGCCTTGAGGGTCGTACGTCCTCCAGAATCCGAGGACGAGTCGGCCCCCGACGAAGAGGCCTGGCTGCCCGAGTCGTTGGTCCTGCTGATCGCGGAGCGGTCGGCCGCCGGGCTCGCGCTGCCCTCCATCGACGACACCGAGGTCGACCCCGCGTCCGCCGGCACCGCTCCGACGGAGACGGATGCTTCACAGTCGGCGCCCCGTGCCGTCGGCAGACGCCGTTTCCTGCTCCTGAGCGGAGGCGCGGCGGTCGTCGCGGCCGGGGGCGGACTTGCCGCGTGGGCGGCGCTCGCCGGGGACGGCGAGAACGACAAGGCCGCCCCGAATTCCAGTTATCCCGTGCACACCCTCGGGCTGCACGCCGACCTGAGCGGCGATCAGAAGGCGGTCGGCCGGGCCCAGGAGCGGGGGCTGCGGCTCGCGGTCGACGAGTTCAACGCCCGTCCCGGCAGCCCCTTCGTGCTCGCCGTGAAGACGGTGGACGACGGCGGCGATCCGGCCCGGTCGGTCGCCGCGGCCAAGAAGCTCGTCGCCGACCGTTCCGTGCTGGCCGTGATCGGTCCCACCACGGACGCCACCGCGCTGGCCTCGCTGGCGACGTACGACGCGGCCTCGCTGCCCCTGATCGCGGTGTCGCCCGGCGGCACCGCGCTGGGGGTGATGGGCAGCCGGTCGTTCCTGCACGCCCGGGTGACGGACACGATTCTGCCGTTCTACCTCGACGCGTATCTGCGCGGCACGGCGAAGTCGCGCTCGGTCGGGATCGTCGACGACCGGGCGGCGGACGCCTACGCCTGGGAGATCAGCAGCACCCTCGCCAACATCCTGCGCAAGGCACGGCAGCCGGCCGTGCCGAAGGTGGTCAGCGCCCTGCGCACCGATTTCGGGCCGACGCTGGACGCGCTGCTCGACGGGGGCGCGGACTCGGTGGTGTTCGCCGGCTACCACAACCGGGCCGCGCTGCTGGCCCGGGAACTGAGCGGCCGTGACTTCCCGGGGGCCAGGACCGCCGCTCAGGGGGTGCTCGACGCCCGGTTCCTGTCCGCCGCCGGGGACGCGGCCGACGGCTGGGTGATCGTCGCCCCGGTCATGGACGCCACGGTGGCGCCCGAGGCGAAGACGTTCAGGGCCGCCTACCGCAAGCGTTTCGACGCGGAGCCGGAGCGGTACGCCGTCGAGACGTACGACGTGGCGCAGCTCGCCGTACGCACTCTGCGTTCGCTGACCGCCGGGCGTCGTACCCGGCAGAACCTGACGACGGCGCTGCGCTCGGCCACGTACAAGGGGATCTCCCGGAACCTGGCGTTCAACAAGACGACCGGGGCCCTGGTCGTCGACGGCAGCGGGGTCTACCTGTGGAAGGTGGACGGCGGCCGGTTCGCGTACCAGGGCGTGGCGCCCTTCCAGGTGTCGACCTGATGGGGCAATTCACCCCCGGCGTCCGCCCGTTGGGGCGCTGATGGAGCCGTTGCGCGGCGCCGACCCGGCCAGGATCGCGGGCTATCGGCTGCTGCGCCGGCTGGGCGCGGGCGGCATGGGTGTGGTGTATCTGGCCCGCTCTCCCGGAGGCGCGCTCGCCGCGGTGAAGGTGATCCGCGCGGCGCACGCCGACGACGCGGGATTCCGGGCCCGGTTCCGCCGTGAGGTGGAGACGGCGGGCCGGGTCGCCAACCCCTGGGTGGTGCCGCTGCTCGACGCGGACCCGGACGCCGAATCGCCGTGGCTGGCCACCGCGTTCGTGCCGGGACCCTCGCTCGCGGAGGCGGTCGAGGAGTGCGGCCGGCTGCCGTACGAGAGTGTCCGCGTCTTGGGCGCGCGGCTGGCCGAGGCGCTGGAGGCGGTGCACGGGGCGGGACTGGTGCACCGGGACGTCAAGCCCGGCAATGTGCTGCTCGCGGTCGACGGTCCCCGGATGATCGACTTCGGTATCGCGCGGATGCCGGAGGACACCGCGCTCACCGCCAGTGGGATGGTGGTCGGCTCCCCCGGCTTCCTCTCCCCCGAACAGGCCCAGGGGAGGGGCCGGGAGATCGGTCCGGCGAGTGACGTCTTCTCGCTCGGCTGTCTGCTGGCCTACGCGGTGACGGGCGCGCGCCCGTTCGGATGGGGCTCCGCGGCCGAGTCGCTGGTGCGCACGGTCCATGACGAGCCGGTCCTGGACGGCGTCCCGGAGGCGTTGCTGCCGCTGCTGCGGGGGTGCCTGGCGAAGGAGCCCGGCGCCCGGCCGGCAGTGGCCGACGTACGGCAGGCCTTGGACGGTGCGGGCGAGGGCGGGGGCTGGTTGCCGGAGCCCCTGACCCGGCTGATCGCGCGCCGTTCGGCCGCGGTGCTCGCGCTGCCGGCCGTCGAGGCGACCGAGATCACCGCTGCAACGGTGGCCGACGCAGCGCCCGGTGACACGACAGCCGTCGGCCCGGCAGGCGCCACGCGCCGCCGCTTGCTGATACTGGGCTCGGCCGCCGGAGTCCTGGCGGCCGGCGGTACGGCGGCCTGGTGGACGGCGAACCGCCCCGGCAGCACCACGCCCCCGGCGGGCCGAACCCGGCGCCCCCGCCTGGTGGTTGCCCTGCACGCCGACCTGAGCGGCAGCGGTCGCACGACGGGCCGCGCCCAGGAGAACGGCGTCCGGCTCGCCGTCGACCACCTCAACTCCCGTACCGGCCGCGGCTTCGACCTGGCGCTCCAGGTGCACGACGACGCGGGCGGCACGGCCCGGGCACGGCAGATCGCCCGGCGGCTGGCGGCCGACGACCGGGTCCGCGCCGTGATCGGGCCGACCACCGACGCCTGCGCGAAGGCCGTCCTCGGCCTCTACCAGCAGGCGCGGCTCCCGATGGTCACCGTGTCGGTCGGACTCGACGAGGTGAGCCCCACCAAGTACCGCGTGTACGCGGCCACCCGCCCCGATGACGCCACCCTGGCGGCGCCGGTCGCCACCTACCTCGTCCGCACCGCCGAGGCCCGAAAGACGGTGCTGATCGACGACGCCGCCGAGGGCGACTTCAGCTGGCGGCTGTGCGCCGGCATCGACGACGCCGTACGGAGTGCGCAGCGCACCACGATCCGGCGCACCCTGGCCGCCGATGACGGCTCGGCTGAAGACTTCCGTGCCCTCGCGAAGTCGGTCACGGACGCGGGGGCGGACGCGGTGGTCTTCGGCGGCGGGTACGCCCGGGCCGCGCGGCTGGCCCGGGCGCTGCGCTCCGCCGGCTACTCGGGTGCGCGGCTGGCCGGCCGGCGCGCGCTCGACCCCCGTTTCCTCAGCTCGGCGGGGGATGCCGCCGAGGGGTGGGTGTTCGCTGCCGATTTCCTCGATCCGACGCGGGTGGCGGCCGCGAAGTCGTTCGCCGCCGCCTACCGAGCGCGCTTCGATACCGCGCCGCCCTGGTATGCCGCCGAGGCCTACGACGCGACGCTCTTCGTCGCCCGCGCCATGACGGCCCTGGGCGCCTCGGGGGCCCAACGGGGCGCGATCGTGGGCCAGTTGCGCGAGACCGACTACCGGGGGATCACCAAGCGGCTGCGCTACGACTCGTCCACCTACCGCTACGCGGACGCGATGTATCTGTTCCGGGCGAGCGGGGGCGCGTTCCGCTGTCTCGGCGACTACCGGGATGCCACGGCCTGAGACTGAGTCACCTCAGGTCGGCCGGTCGAGGGCGGCACGCGTCATGAGGCCCGCCAGTGCCGAGCGGGACGACACGGAGGTCTTGCGGTAGATGGCCGACAGGTGGGTCTCGACCGTACGGCGGCTGAGGTAGAGCTTGGTCGCGATGGCCTGGTTGCTCAGTCCTTCGGCGACGAGTTCGGCGATCTCCCTTTCGCGGGTGGTCAGTTGGTCGAGTTCCGTGGGTGTCCGCGAGGGTTCCTCGGGCTGGGGGCGCACGAGCGCGGCGAGGTCGGACAGCAGGCGTGCGCCGCCGGTGTCGGCGATACGGCGGGCCCGTTCCCACATCGCGGCGGCCCGCTGCCCCTCGCCCGCGGCCTGCGCCTGGATACTGGCCAGCAGCAGGGAGTACGCCTCCCAGACCGCGGCGCCGGAGGGTGCGTAGGCCTGCGCGGCGCGCTCGAAGAGGTCCGTGGCCGCGCGGGCGTCTCCGCGGTGCTGGGCGAGCGCGGCCTCGGCGCGCAGTGCCGCCCCGCGCTGGCCGTGCAGTCCCATCCGGTCGGCTTCCTCGGCGGCTCGTGCGGCCCAGCGCGCGGCCTGCTCGACGTCGCCGAGCGCGAGGGCGGTGCCGACGAGGGTGTCCAGCTGGCCGGGGCGTATGGAGGGCTGCAGGCCCAGGAGTTCGGGACCGCCGGCCTGCAGGATGGAGTCCTGTGCCCGGTACGGGTCGCCGCTGACAAGGGCCGTGTGGCCGAGCACGCATCGGGCCAGCGACGCCCACCAGTGGCCGCTGCGGCCGGCCGTGGCCACGGCCTCCTCGGCGGTGGTCAGGGCGCTGGTGTCACCGAGGGGGCGGCGCAGGAGAAGGATCAGCGCCTTGAAGGTCAGGGTGAAGGCCAGCAGATCGCTGCTGCCGATGGCTCGGGCGACGGATTCCGCCTCCTCGGCCGACTCCAGGGCGGACGGCAGCCGGCAGGTGTTGAGGTGCACGAAGGCCCTGCTGCTCAGCAGGTGGGGCAGGACGTGGACCTGACCGCTGCGGCGGGCGATGTCCAGACCCCGCTCGGCGTGGCGTTCCGCGTCGGCGTAGCGCTCCAGCAGGGCTTCCGCCCAGGCCAGCCAGACCAGCGACTCGCACAGTTCCGTGAGACCGGGGTCGGTCAGGCCGTCCACCAGCCCGGCGGCGGCATCGGCGAACCGGCGGGCCGCCAGGGTCTCGCCTTCGTACGCCTCGCCCAGCGACCCCAGCGCCAGGGCTCCCATCTCTCCCATGAGGTCGCCGTGGGAGCGGGCCACCGCGCGCGTCCGCTCGATGTCGTCGCGTACGTCGGGATAGGAGACGGTGTTCAGGGCGGCCATGCCCAGCGCGAGTCCCAGGGAGACCGCCTGCCGGGGCTCGGGGCCGGGACTGCGGACCAGTTCCCGCTGCAGGAGGGCGATCGCCTCCGGGGAGTGGCCGAGGTGACGTTCCATCATGGCGCACAGCGCTGTCGCGTCCCCGCGCAGCGAGGCGTCGGCCGGCCCGGAGCTGCTGATGAGTGTGTGCAGCAGATCGCGGCTCTCCCGCAGGCTGCCGCCCACACCGAGGGCTCTGGCCCGCGCCAGCGTCAACTCCCCGCGCTGTCTTGCGAATACGGGTGTGTCCGGCATGAGCCGCAGGACGACGTCCAGCAGATGGGCGGCGGTCGCGGGCGCCGTGTGGGCGAACTGGGCGGCCGCCTCGCTCAGCACGGCCGCCGCCACCGGATCCCAGCCGGCCAGAGATCTCTCGACGTGATGGGCCCGCTCGGCCGCGGAGGCCCCCGCCCGTGCCAGTTCCTGTGCCGCGCCGCGATGGATCTCGGCGCGGCGCGAGGCGGCGGTGTTCTCGTAGACCAGTGCCCGCAGCAGCGGGTGGCGCAGGGTCCAGCGGCCGTCGGACCCCCTGCGCAGCAGATCGCGCCGCGCCAACGCGCTGATGCAGGCGTCGAGTTCCTCGGCCGTAAGGGGGCCGGTCGTCCGGCTCAGCAGCGCGGGCGTGGCGTGGTCGCCGAGGACAGCCACTGCTTCGACGGTGCGGCGCTGAGCCTCACTCAGCGCGGCCAGTTCGTCCAGGAGCAGCGACCCCAGTCCGCTCGGCACACCGGACACGGTGTCGTCGTGGGCCCGGAGGGCGGTGCCGGGCGAGGACGCGCCGTGCCGGTAGGCGTGCAGCAGGCAGTGGAAGTAGAGCGGGTTGCCCTCGCTGGCTCGATGGATCTCCCTCGCGTCGCCGGGCGGCAGGTCGCAGGCCAGCGCCTCGATGGCGTCCTGCTCCGGCAGCGGCCGCAGCGCCATGGGCAGTACGGCCGCGCTGTCGACGCCGCGGGTCAGAGCGGCGGCGAGCGAGTGGGGTGTCTGCCGTGCCCGCCGGGCCACGACCAGCAGCACCCGGCCGCGCACCGGGTGCCGGATCAGGTGGTCCAGCAGCTCCAGGGACGCGGGATCGGCCCAGTGCAGGTCGTCCAGGGCCAGCACCAGCCCGCTCCGCTCACCGAGCCCGGTCAGTACGTGCGCCACGGCCCGATAGAGGCCGAATCGATCGCGGTTCGCGATGCCCGAGGCGGCGCCCTGCGCGCTGTCGGCGCCGCGCAGCACGGGTGCCGCCGCTTCGGGCACGGCATCCGAGTCGAGGAAGGCGTGGTCGACGTCGGCGAAGGCGTCCGTGAAGGTCTGGAAGGGAGTGTGCTGTTCGTACTCCGTGGCCCTGCCGCGCAACACGGTGAGCCCACGCTGCCGCGCCCGCGCGCAGAGCTCGCTCAGCAGTCGGCTCTTGCCCATGCCGGCGTCCGCGGCGATGTCGACGACCGCGGGAACGCCGTCCTGCCCGAGACGGTCGATCACCGAGTCGAGCCGGGCCGTTTCCTCGGATCTGCCCACCAGCAGCGTCGTCTCGTCCCATGCGGGCACCGCGTGTCTCCATTCCCCACCGAGTTCGCATGATCATTACAGAGCGGTCCCGCCGGGTGTGTCCGCGGCGGAGAGGATCCGGGCCCACCGGAGCTTCCCCTGCAGTGCCACGAGCGCGGCCACGGTTCCGGCACCGATGGGAATGAGCGGCCAGAACACGAGGGGGTGCCCCAGAGCCGCGGTCGCGAGCAGTACGAGGATCGCCGCCGTCCCCGCGACCAGCCCGCATCCCAAGGGCCCGATCCGGTGCTCCTGCGCCAGCCGCACCCGGCCGCGGAGCCCGGCCAGGTACCCGGCGGCGTTCACGGCGAGGGCGATGACGTACCCCATGATCAACGGATACGTCGCATACAGCGTGCCGTCCCACCAACTGGGGTGCCAGCCCAGCCACACGTCACGTCCGTCGATCTCCACGACCCGCCCGCGCCACAGGCTCGCCTCGACCCGCTGTCCCTCCCGGAGGCGGTACGCGGACTGGTCCGGGACGTCGGTCAGGGTCTTCGTCCGATCGCCGACGCGCAGTTCGATGGTGTACGTGGTGGTGATGACGATGTCGCCGTTGCCGCCGTCCTGGCCTCCGCCGTCCCGCCCTCTCGTCGTGTGGGACGTCAGCTTGGTGACGGTGGCCTCGGCCGTGCGCAGCGTCCCGTGCGACCGTGCGTACGCGACGGCCGTCTCCTCGTAGGTGCGTACGGCGAGCATCACGATCAGAACCGCCATGACGAGGCGGAACACCCAGCGCACCACGTGGGCTTTCGCTGTCCTGCCCTGCCTCGTGCCCGGTCTCGTCCGCGCTGTCGCGTCCTCCGTCTGCTCCTGCGTCATCGACCCCCCTCGCCCTGCCTTCGGGGGACGGGCGAAAGCCGTCCCACCGGATCACACGCCGCGCACGTGACCATGGTTGCGGCCGACCACCCGGCCGTGACCGGGTCACGGATGGTAAATGTCCCAGTCCGTCGCCCCCGTGCGGGCGGGGCTCGGGGTCGGCCGATCCGCGTCGCACTGCGCGGAATCCCCCGTCGGGAGCAGCCGGTGCACGCCGATCCGTTCCGTCGCGAACCGCACGTCGGTGTCGTCGGCGGCGCCCAAGTTCCGTGTCATCCGCGGTAGTTGACGGTTGGTCAAAGGCACGCCCACGTACGCCGCCACAAGGACCCGGGTGCAGGTGCCGTACTGTCCGCCGGGAAGGCCAGCGGGGAAGCCGACGGTTCGCGTCCTGCTGCCGTCCGTGGACAACCGGTAGCGCATGACGGACGACATCTCCGTCCCCGATGTCGTGGCCGTGAGGGTCCAGAACTCGACCTGTACGGCGAGGGGTTGGCACAGCACCCGGACATCGCCCGTGCGGGGTGGGCGGACGACGACCGACGCGTCCTTGTACGACGGTTGGGTCCCGTCGGCGGTGATGGTCACCGCGGTCCGCAGCCACGCCGCCTGTTGCCGTCCCGTCCAGTGGCCGTCGTCGCGGCAGCCTCCGGTCTGCGTGCCCGCGGACGCCTGCGAGCAGCCGGCCGCGAGCAGCGCGAGAGCCGCCGCGCAGGCCGTCATGACTGTGCCGCGCAGGCGGGTCTGGGTGCTGTGCATGGTCTCCCTCGATCGGAACGGGGCGGGCCGCGGACATCGCGTGGCGCGGGCGGCGAGCAGTCTGCTGGCGGCTCGCCCGGGACGGGGGCCTCGAGGGGCCGCTGTGTCCGTCCCGTGATCAAGGAGGGGATGCGGTGCCCGGCAGGGCGCGTGCCGTCCGTCTCGCACCAAAGGTCCCGCAGGGGCCGCCGAGAGACGGTTTGCCGATAAGGCGCCTCGATTTCGGCGATTCGTAGCCGAATTTCCCAAACAGTTGAGCGGTTGTCGTCCGCTCTTCACGATTTGCCTGTCAAGTGCCCGACGGCCAGGCCTCGGGCCCCAGCGCTGCAGAAGCGAGACCAGCATGGTGCGTGTCCGTGCGTTCCTGTCCCAGCTGCCCGCCTACGTCCCGGGCCGCAAACTGCCCGGAGCCGTCGTGCTGGCCAGCAACGAATCGCCGTACGGCCTGCTGCCTGGGGTGGCCGCGGCCCTCGCGGAGGCCGCCGGCGGCGTCTCGCGGTACCCCGATCTGCACGCTGCCTCGCTGGTCGAGGCCCTGGCGGCGCATCACGGGGTCGAGCCGGACCGGATCGCGGTGGGCGCCGGTTCCTCGGAGGTGTGCGGGCAGTTGCTGCACACCGTGGTCGGGCCCGGTGACGAAGTGGTCTTCGGCTGGCGGTCGTTCGAGGCGTACCCGATCCTGACCGCCGTGGCGGGCGGTACGGCGGTGAAGGTGCCGCTGCGCGACCACGCCCTCGACCTCGACGCGATGGCCGCGGCGGTCACCGCCCGGACCCGGCTGGTCTTCGTGTGCAACCCGAACAACCCGACGTCCACGGCGGTCGGCGCGCGGGCCCTGACCGACTTCGCGGACCGGGTGCCGCGGGACGTGCTGATCGTCGTCGACGAGGCCTACCGGGAGTACGCCAATCCCGACCGGGTCCCCGACGGCCTCGCCCTGCTCGGCGACCGGCCGAACGTGGCGGTGCTGCGGACCTTCTCCAAGGCGTACGGACTGGCGGGGCTGCGGGTCGGCTACTGCGTCGCGCCGCCCGGGATCGCCGCACATGTGCGCCGGACGCAGGTGCCGTTCAGCGTCAGCGCCCTGGCCCAGCGGGCGGCCGTGATCGCCCTCGGCGAGGGTGCGGAGGTCGCCCGGCGGGCCGCCCTCACCATCGGCGAACGCGACCGTGTCACCAAGCAGTTGCAGGCGCTGGGCCACGAAGTACCCGAATCCCAGTCCAACTTCGTCTGGCTGCCGCTCGGTGCGGACAGCGCCGCCTTCGCGGGGCACTGCGCCGACGGGAAGGTCGTGGTCCGCCCGTTCCCCGGCGAGGGCGTCCGGGTGACGATCGGGCTGCCGGAGGAGAACGACGCCCTCCTCGCGCTCGCCGCGAGTCGGAGAGGCTGACGGCCATGCGCCCCGGTCCCTACGAACGGCACCGCGAGCTGCTGCACAGCGTTGTTCGCGCGATCGCCGCCGGTGCGTGCCATCGCCCCTTCACCGAGGCGACCGGCCAGGACGCGGCCGACGCGGGCATGCGGTCGACCCGCACCGCGGGCAAGGTGTTCCGCTCGCTGCTGGGGCGGCCCTTCGAGCTGGGGCAACCCGGCGAACTCGGCCGCGTGCACACGGAGTTGTCCCCGTACGGCCTCGCTCTGGCCATCGACTACCCGCGCTGCGATCCCGCGGAGCTGGTCGCGGCGGCCGGGCGGGCGGCGGCGGGCTGGCGGGCCGCCGGGCCCTACCAGCGGGCCGGGCTCGCCGTGGAGATCCTGCGCCGGCTCAACACGCGCAGCCACGAACTGGCCCTCGCGGTGCACCACACCACCGGCCAGCCCCTCCAGGCGGCCTTCCGCGCGGCCGGGCCGCCCGCCCAGGACCGCGCCCTGGAGGCGGTGGCCCAGGCCTTCACCGAGTCGGAACGGGTCCCGGCCGACCTGCACTGGCAGAGCGCCGAACGGGGTGGGCAGCCGCGTGCCCTGCGGGGCACCTGCACGCTGGTGCCCCGCGGGGTGTCGCTGCTCGTGGGCTGCCCCGACTTCCCGCTGTGGAACGGGTATCCGGGCCTGTTCGCCAGCCTGGTGACCGGCAACCCGGTGGTGGTGGCCCCGCACCCGCGCTCGGTGCTGCCGCTGGCGATCACGGTGCGGGTCGCCCGGCAGGTGCTGGCGGAGGCCGGTCACTCCCCCGACCTCGTGACGCTTGCGGTGGCGGAACCGGAGCGGCAGGTGCACCGGCGGCTGGCCACGGACCCGGCGGTGCGCATCGTCGACTACACCGGCTCCGCCCGTTTCGCCGACTGGCTGGAGCAACACGCCCGCCAGGCCGCCGTGTTCACCAACCGGACCGGACTGAACACCGTGGTCGTGGACTCCACCGACAACTACCGGGGCCTGGTGCGCGGCCTCGCCCTCTCCTCGTGCCGGTGCAACGGCACGGTGCGCACCACCCCGCAGAACATCCTGGTGCCGGAGCGCGGCTTCCTCACCGACGAGGGGCACAAGACCCTGCGGGACCTCGGGGCCGACCTCGGCGACGCCGTGGACCGGCTGCTGGCCCATCCCGCCCGCGCGGCACGGGTGTTGGGCGCGATCACCGCCGACGAGGTGCGCAGCGCCCTTACGGAGGCCGCCCGGTACGGGCCGGTCCTGCACTCCTCCGGGCCCGTGGCCCACCCCGACCACCCGTACGCCGACCTGCGCAGCCCGCTGCTGGTGCGGCTGCGCGCCGCGGACGAGCGGGTCTACACGCGCGAGTGGCCCGGGCCGGTGTCCTTCCTGGTGGGCACCGACTCGACCTCGCACAGCCTCGCTCTCCTACGCCGTACGGTGGCGCGGCACGGCGCGCTGTACGCCGCGGTGCACTCCACCGACCCGCTGGTCCTTGCGGCGGCCGAGACGGCGGCGCTGGACGCCGGGGTACATCTCGTGGAGAACCTCGACGACCTGCCCGCCGACCCGTCCTCGGCGCTGGCAGAACTGCCGGGCGCGGGCGCCCACTTCATCACCGGACGGTTCAGCGTGGTCCGC
The DNA here is from genome assembly GCF_042893105.1 of Streptomyces sp. NPDC001663. Classification (NCBI taxonomy): domain Bacteria; kingdom Bacillati; phylum Actinomycetota; class Actinomycetes; order Kitasatosporales; family Streptomycetaceae; genus Streptomyces; species Streptomyces sp. NPDC001663. The sequence goes on from NZ_JBIAUR010000017.1 coordinate 167,610, forward strand.
GCCCGACGGCACGCACCACCGCCGGCGTCCGCACCGCCACCGGCCCGGCTCGAGGCCACCGGCGCGCTGATCGACGTATGACCGCGCCGGTCCTCAGTCCGTCCAGGTGGCCCCGCGCCCCCGCACCTCGTCGAAGACGAGCCAGGTGCGGGTGGAGCGCACCCCTGGGATGCCCTGGATCTTCTCCAGCACCACCTGGCGCAGGGCGAGGTTGTCCGGGGCGCGCACGAGGACCAGGACGTCGAAGTCGCCGGTGACGAGGGCGACATGCTCCACGTACGGGATCTCGCGCAGCTCGCGCGAGATGTCCCGCCAGGCGTTCTGCTCGATGCCCATCGTGACGTAGGCGCTGGTGCCCAGGCCCGCCCGCTGGGCGTTGAGCTGCGCGGTGAAGCCGGTGATGACGTCCTCGGCCACGAGCCGGCCGATGCGCGTGTAGGCGTTGGCCCGGGAGATGTGCACCTGCTCGGCGAGTGCCCGGACCGAGATCCGGCCGTCCTGCAGGAGCCGGCTCAGGATCTGGCGGTCGATGTCGTCGAGCGGGACGGCAGTTCGTCCGGCCACCGCCCCCGGCGGCGAGAATTCCTCGGACACTTTGTCCTCCCGGACCTCAGGATTCGGCAGTTCATCGCCGATTCGGTCGAGCTATTGAACACATATTCCGCGATGGCCACCATTCTCCTGTCAAGTGTCCAGAGAAAGCGAGTGCCCTCCATGTCCGTGAAGAGCCTCCGCCAGACGGTCCAGGGCCTCCTGCCGTCGCTGACGCCGGTGCGGTTCGTGGCCGAGGACGGCACCCCGGTCGCCAAGCCGCCGATCGAGTACCCCGAGCCCCCGGTCGAGGCCCTGCGCGAGGCCTGGCGGCGGATGGTCCTGGGCCGCCGGTTCGACACCCAGGCGACCGCCCTCACCAAGCAGGGCCGCCTCGCGGTGTATCCGTCCAGCCGGGGCCAGGAGGCCTGCCAGGTCGGCGCCGTGCTCGCGCTGCGCCCGGACGACTGGCTGTTCCCGACCTACCGCGACTCCGTCGCCCTGGTGACCCGGGACATCGATCCGGTCGAGGTGCTGACGCTGCTGCGCGGCGACTGGCACTGCGGCTACGACCCCGCCGCCACCCGTACCGCCCCGCAGTGCACCCCGCTGGCCACCCAGGTGCTGCACGCGACCGGCATGGCCGAGTCGCTGCGCCGCAAGGGCGAGGACGGCGTGGCGATGGCCCTCGTCGGCGACGGCGCGACCAGCGAGGGCGACTTCCACGAGGCGCTGAACTTCGCGGCCGTCTTCCGCGCGCCGGTGGTCTTCTTCGTGCAGAACAACCAGTACGCGATCTCCGTGCCGCTGGCCCGGCAGACCGCGGCGCCCGCGCTGGCGTACAAGGGCATCGGCTACGGCGTGCGCTCCGAGCAGGTCGACGGCAATGACCTGGTCGCGGTGCTGGCGGTGCTGACCGCGGCCGTCGAGCACGCCCGCGCCGGACACGGTCCCGTCCTGGTCGAGGCGCACACCTACCGCATGGACGCACACACCAACGCCGACGACGCCACCCGCTACCGGGAGGACGACGAGGTCGAGCAGTGGCGGGCGGCCGATCCGGTCGACCGGCTGGAGGCGTATCTGCGCTCGCGCGGCGCGCTGACGGACGAGGACGTGGCGGCGCTGCGGGAGGAGGCCGAGGAGCTGGCGGCGCGGGTGCGCGCGGGCCTGAACGCGGACTCCGTGCCGGACCCGCTGGAGCTGTTCGACCACGTCTACGCCGAGCCGACCCCGCAACTGCGCGAGCAGCGTGCCCAGTTGGCGGCCGAGCTCGCCGAAACCACCCAGGCCCAGGAGGACTGACGACCATGGCCAAGGTCACGATGGCGCAGGCGCTGAACACCGCCCTGCGCGATGTGCTGCGCGAGGACGAACGAGTCCTCGTCTTCGGCGAGGACGTCGGCCCGCTCGGCGGCGTCTTCCGCATCACCGACGGGCTGACCCGCGACTTCGGCGAGCAGCGCTGCTTCGACACCCCGCTCGCGGAGGCCGGCATCGTCGGTCTTGCGGTCGGCATGGCGATGGGCGGGTTCCGGCCCGTGGTGGAGATGCAGTTCGACGCCTTCGCCTACCCGGCGTTCGAGCAGATCGCCTCGCACGTCGCCAAGACCCGCAACCGCACCCGCGGCCGGATCGGTCTGCCGATGGTGATCCGTATCCCCTACGCCGGCGGGATCGGCGGAGTGGAGCACCACTGCGACTCCAGCGAGGCCTACTACGCGCACACGCCCGGCCTGAAGGTCGTCACCCCGGCCACGGCCGAGGACGCGTACTGGCTGCTGCGGGACGCGGTGGCCGACCCCGACCCGGTGGTCTTCCTGGAGCCGAAGAAGCTGTACTGGTCGCGCGAGGACACCGACCTCCGGACGCGCGGGGCGCTGCCGTTCGGGAAGGCGGCGATCCGCCGGGCCGGGCGGGACGCCACCCTCGTCGCCTACGGCCCCTCGGTCCCGGTGGCCCTGGCCGCGGCCGAGGCCGCCGCCGAGGACGGGATCGAGCTGGAGGTCGTGGACCTTCGGACGCTGGTGCCCTTCGACGACGAGACGGTCACGGAGTCGGTGCGCAGGACCGGGCGCTGTGTGGTCGTGCAGGAGGCGCAGGGCTTCGCCGGGGTCGGCGCGGAGATCGCCGCCCGGGTGCAGGAGCGCTGCTTCCACTCGCTCGCCGCGCCCGTGCTGCGGGTGGCCGGCTTCGACATCCCGTACCCGCCGCCGAAGCTGGAACACGCGCACCTGCCCGGCGTGGACCGGGTCCTGGACGCCGTCGACCGCCTGCAGTTCGCCGACGAGCCCGACACCCGGCATCTGCTGAAGGGAGCGGTCGCGTGACCACGGCAACGACGGACGAGCAGCTCTTCCGGCTCCCCGACCTCGGCGAGGGGCTGACCGACGCGGAGATCGTCGAGTGGAAGGTCGCCGTCGGCGACACCGTGACGATCGACCAGATCGTGGTCGAGGTGGAGACCGCCAAGGCCGCGGTCGAGGTGCCGGTGCCGTACGCGGGCACGGTGCTGCGGCTGCACGCCGAGGCAGGCACGGCGCTCGGGGTGGGAGAACCACTCATCACGGTGGGGGCGGCGGCTCCGGCGCCCGAAGCCGCCGCCGAGCGCTACCGCGAGGAGGAGCAGGCCGGGTCCGGCAACGTCTTGATCGGTTACGGCACCGGGCACGAACCGGCACCGCGCCGTCGCCGCCGACGTGCCGGGTCCACGGCGGCCGGCGCGCCGTCGGCCGCCGCGGCACCGTCGGCCGAGCCGCACGCTCCGCGGGTCATCTCACCGCTCGTGCGCAGGATGGCCCGGGACCACGGGATCGACCTCACCGCGCTCGCGCCGTCCGGTCCCGCCGGGGTCGTCCTGCGGCGGGACGTGGAGCGGGCTGTCGCCCAGAGCACGCCGATCACGACCGAACCTACGCCGGCCGCGCGGCCGGAGCCCGCCTCCGACGGCCCCGTCCGCATCCCCCTCCGAGGCGTCCGCAAGGCCGTCGCCGACAAGCTCTCCCGCAGCCGGACCGAGATCCCCGACGCCACGACCTGGGTCGACGTGGACGCGACCGGACTGCTCCAGGCCAAGAAGGCGCTGGAGGCCGCCGAACCCGGCCGCCGCGTCGGCCTGTTGGCGCTGCTGGCCCGCATCTGTGTCGCCGGTCTGCGCCGCTACCCCGAGCTGAACTCGGCCGTCGACACCGAACGCCGGGAGATCCTGCGCTACGACGAGGTGCACCTGGGCTTCGCCGCGCAGACCGACCGCGGACTGGTCGTCCCCGTCGTGCGCGACGCCCACCGGCTGACCACGGTCCAACTGGCCGCGGAACTCGCCCGGTTGACCGAGCTGGCCCGGACCGGGAACCTGCCGCCCGACCGGCTGACCGGAGGCACCTTCACCCTCAACAACTACGGCGTGTTCGGCGTCGACGGCTCCACGCCCATCATCAACCATCCGGAGGCGGCCCTCCTCGGCGTCGGCCGTATCGTCGACAAACCCTGGGTGGTGGACGGTGAGTTGACCGTCCGCAAGGTCACGCAGCTGTCGTTCAGCTTCGACCACCGAGTCTGCGACGGCGGCACCGCCGGCGGCTTCCTGCGCTTCGTGGCCGACTGCGTGGAACGCCCGGCGATCCTGCTCGCCGACGTCTGACCGACCCGACCTTCCTTTCCCCGCACTTGGGCGCACTGCACCCACCAACCGACCGAACGTTCGGCCTGGAGTTTTCATGTCCACCTTCTACGCCCGCCACGCCGACCTGCTCGAACAGGCCGTGGCCCGCACCACCGACCGCCGCTACTGGACGCCCTATCCGGAGACCCCCAGCGCCTCCGTGTACGGAGCGGGATCGCCCGAGGCGGGCGAGGCGGCCTTCCGTGCCCTCCTCGACCGTCCCTTCCCGCTCGACGGACACCCCACCACCGGCACCGTCCCCGCCACAGAGGTGTCGCCGTACGGCTTCCCGCTCGGCGTCAGCTACCCGCATCTGGCGCCCGAGGCCGCCGTGGCGACCGCCAAGTCCGCTGCCCCGGCGTGGCGTTCGGCGAGCCCCGATGTGCGGGCCGGTGTGGCGGCCGAGATCCTGGCCCGCCTCAACGCGGCGAGCTTCGAGATCGCGCACGCCGTCCAGCACACCACCGGCCAGCCCTTCGTGATGGCCTTCCAGGCGGGCGGCCCGCACGCCCAGGACCGCGGCCTGGAGGCGGTGGCGTACGCCTGGGAGGCACAGCGGCGCCACCCGGCCACCGCGCGCTGGAGCAAGCCCCGGCGCCGGGGCGGACCGCTGGTCATGGACAAGACGTACACGCCGGTCGGCCGGGGCGTGGCCGTGCTCGTCGCCTGCAACACCTTCCCCACCTGGAACGGCTACCCGGGGTTCTTCGCGAGCCTGGTCACCGGCAACCCGGTGATCGTCAAGCCGCACCGGCGGGCCGTGCTGCCGCTGGCGATCACCGTGCGGATCGCCCGCGAGGTGCTGGCGGAGGCCGGTTTCGACCCGGACGTGGTGCTGCTGGCCGCCTCGCGCCCGGAGGAGCGCACCGCACCCGCCCTGGCCACCCACCGCGACGTACGGATCGTGGACTTCACCGGGTCGAGCGAGTTCGGCGACTGGCTGGAGGACAACGCCCGCCAGGCCGTCGTCCACACAGAGAAGGCGGGTCTCAACACCGTTGTCGTGGACTCCACGGACGACTACGCCGGGCTGCTGCGCAACCTCGCGTTCTCGCTGTCGCTCTACAGCGGGCAGATGTGCACCACCCCGCAGAACATCCTGGTACCCCGGGACGGGTTCGACACCGACCAAGGGCCGCGTACGGCCGACGAGTTCGCCGCCGATCTGGGCTCCGCGCTGGACGAGCTGCTGGGCGATCCGGCCCGGGCCGCCGCCACCCTCGGCGCGATCGTGAACGACGGAGTCCTCGCGCGGCTGGAGGAGGCGGCGGCCCTGGACCGTACCGCCCATCCCTCGCGGGCCGTTGCGCACCCCGACCACCCGGACGCCGTCGTCCGCACCCCGCTCGTGGCCCGGCTCGACGCCGAGACCGACGAAAAGACCTACACAAGCGAGTGGTTCGGGCCGGTCTCCTTCGTCATCGCCACCGACGACACCGCGCACTCCCTGCGCGTGCTGCACGACACCGTACGGCGCCACGGCGCGCTCACCGCGTGCGTGTACGCGACCGGCGAGGACGTGCTGGCGGCGGCCCGCAAGACGGCCCTGGAGGCGGGCGTGCACCTCTCGGAGAACCTGACCGGCGACGTGTTCCCCAACCAGTCCGCCGCCTTCAGCGACTTCCACGGCAGCTCGGCCAACCCGGCCGCCAACGCGACGCTGACCGACCCGGCGTTCGTCACCGGCCGGTTCGCCGTCCTCCAGTCCCGCCGCCACGCCCCGGCCGAGCAGCACGAGGAGCACACCGATGTCCGATGAGGTCTATCTGATCGACGGGGCCCGTACCCCGCAGGGCCGTTACGGCGGTGCCCTGGCGTCCGTGCGCCCCGACGACCTGGCCGCGCTCGTCGTCGGCGAGGCGGTGCGGCGTGCCGGGATCCCGGCCGACGGCGTGGACGAGGTGATCCTCGGCGCCGCGAACCAGGCCGGCGAGGACAACCGTGACGTCGCCCGGATGGCCGTACTGCTGGCCGGACTTCCGCACACCGTGCCCGGCTACACCGTCAACCGGCTGTGCGCGTCCGGGCTCACGGCGGTCGCGTCCGCCGCCCAGTCGATACGGGCGGGTGAGGCCGAACTGGTCGTGGCCGGCGGAGTCGAGTCGATGACCCGGGCACCGTGGGTGATGGCCAAGCCGGGCACCCCCTGGGCGCGGCCGGGCGAGGTCCACGACAGCTCCCTCGGCTGGCGCTTCACCAACCCGCGCTTCCCCGCGACGACCACCCTGTCGATGGGCGAGACCGCGGAGGAGGTCGCCGCCCTGGACGGCATCGGCCGCCTGGACGCGGACGCCTTCGCGCTGCGCAGCCACCGGCGTGCCGTGGCCGCGCAGCGGGCGGGCCGTTTCACCGCGGAGATCGTCCCGGTGCCGGTGGCCGACGGTGAGGTGACCGAGGACGAAGGGCCGCGCCCGACCACCACGTTGGAGAGGCTCAGCGGCCTGCGCACCGTCTTCCGCCGGAACGGCATCGTCACCGCGGGCAACTCCTCACCGCTGTCCGACGGGGCGGCCGCGCTGGTGGTGGCGAGCGGGACAGCCGTGGAACGGTACGGGCTCACGCCCCGGGCCCGTGTCGTCACCGCCGCCTCGGCCGGGGTCGAGCCGCACCTGATGGGACTCGGCCCGGTGCCGGCCACCGCCAAGGCCCTGGACCGGGCGGGCTGGACGGCCGCCGACCTCGACGCCATCGAACTCAACGAGGCCTTCGCCGCCCAGGCCCTGGCGGTCATACGCCGGTTGAAGCTCGACCCGGACCGCGTCAATGCCGACGGCGGCGCCATCGCCCTGGGCCACCCTCTGGGCTGCTCCGGCACCCGCATCCTGCTCACACTGCTGGGCCGACTGGAACGCGAGGGCGGCCGACGGGGGTTGGCGACCCTGTGCGTCGGGGTCGGGCAGGGCGTGGCCATGCTCGTGGAGCGGGTATGAGCGCGGCTGCGAGACCGGCGTACGACAACTCCCGTGCGGAAAGCCCGTCGTACGAGACGCTGTCGGTCGAGGAGCGCACGGACCGCATGGTCGTCACCCTCAGTCGGCCCGCCGCCCGCAACGCCATCAACGGGCGCATGATCGCCGAACTCCACCGCGTGTGCGAGGAGTTGGAGCACTCCCCGAAGCTTCTCCTGCTGACCGGGCACGGCGGGGTCTTCGCCGGCGGCGCCGACATCGGCGAACTGCGGCGACGCGGGCGGGACGAGGCGCTCGAGGGGATCAACAGCCGCCTGTTCGAGCGGGTGCGCAGGCTGCCGCTGCCGACCGTGGCCGCGGTGCCGGGCTGGGCGCTGGGCGGTGGCGCCGAGTTGGCGTACGCCTGCGACCTCAGGATCGCCGGGCCCGACGCGGTCTTCGGCAACCCCGAGCCGGGTCTGGGCATCCTCGCCGCCGCCGGTGCGTGCTGGCGGTTGCGGGAGCTGGTGGGCGAGTCGGTGGCCAAGCAGGTCCTGCTCGCCGGGCGCACCCTCGACGCCCGTGCCGCGCTCGCCTGCGGGCTGGTCCTGGACGTCGTACCGATGGACCGGCTGATGGCCGAGGCGCACGCGCTGCTCGACCGGATGTCCCGTTCCTCGGCGCTCGCCCTGCGGCTCACCAAGCTCGTCACCGACGCCTCGGGGGCTCATCCGGTGGCCGACGACCTCGCCCAGGCGGTGCTCTTCGAGAGCCCGGACAAGGAGGAGCGCATGACGCGCTTCCTGGAGAAGAAGGGAGGCCGGGGATGAGCACGGCAGCAACACCCGCTGAGGTGGGGGTGATCGGCGGCGGCCGTATGGGGGCCGGGATCGCCCAGTCGTTCGCGGCCGCAGGGTCGCGGGTGGTCGTGGTGGAGCGCGACGGCTCGACCGCGGCCGCGGCAATGGAGCGGATCACCAAGGGACTTCGGCAGGCGGCGGAGCGCGGGACCCTCGCCGGGCCGCCGGACCTCGGCGTACCGGACCGTGTCACCGTCGTCTCCTCGATCGCCCAACTGCCCCACGACACGGACCTGGTCGTCGAGGCCGTCTTCGAAGACGCGGCGCTCAAGGCGGAGTTGCTGGCCGCCGCCGAGGCTGTCGTGCACGACGGGTGCGTGCTGGCCAGCAACACCAGCTCCCTGTCCGTCACCGAACTCGCGGCGGCGCTGATGCGTCCGGGGCGGTTCCTGGGGATGCACTTCTTCAATCCCGTGCCCGTGTCCGCCCTCGTCGAGCTGGTCCTGGCCCCCGACACGACGGAAGCGACACGGGCCGCGGCGGTCCGCTGGACGCACGCCCTCGGCAAGCAGGACGTCGTGGTCAGGGACTCGCCCGGATTCGCCAGCAGCCGCCTCGGCCTCGCCCTCGGTCTGGAGGCGATCCGCATGGTCGAGGAAGGCGTCGCCGCCCCGGACGCCATCGACACGGCCATGCACCTCGGCTACCGGCACCCGATGGGCCCGCTGCGCCTGACCGACGTGGTGGGACTCGACGTACGGCTCGCCATCGCGGAGCACCTGCACGCGACGCTCGGCGACCGGTTCGCGCCGCCGCGGCTGCTGCGGGAGAAGGTCGCCCGCGGTGAGCTGGGCCGCAAGAGCGGTCAGGGGTTCTATCGATGGCAGTGACCGAGATTCCGAGATTGCACGGCGTGTCGTACGAGGTCACCGACGCCGTGGCCGTGATCGAACTGCGCGGCCGGGCGACCGGCAACGCGCTCGACGCCCATCTGCGCAGCGCCCTCCTCATGGCCGCCCGGCGGCTGACCACGGACGCCCGGCGCGAGGTGCGGGCGGCGCTGATCACCGCCCGCGGCCGGCACTTCTGCGTCGGCCAGGACCTCAAGGAACACGCCCACCTGCTGAAGACCTCGCCCGCCACCGCCTTCGCCAACATCCCCGAGCACTACAACCCGCTGGTGAAGGAGCTGCACGCACTGGCGATCCCGCTCGTCGTCGCGGTCGAGGGCTCCTGCGTCGGCGCCGGACTGGGCCTCGCGCTCTGCGCCGACGTACGCGTGGCTGCGGAGGGCGCCCGTTTCGCCACCGCGTTCGGCGGTGTCGGCCTCGCCTCGGACTCGGGCGTGGCCCGCGCCCTGGCCCGGCAGCTGGGCCCCTCCCGCACCGCCGGACTCATGCTGCTCGGCGACACGTTCTCCGCGCGGGACGCCGAGCGGTGGGGGTTGGTGCACCGCGTCGTGGCGGACGGCTCGGCCGCCGCCGAGGGCGTGGCTTTGGCCCGCACGCTGGCCGCCGGACCCACCGCCGCGCAGCGGGAGACCAAGGCGCTGTTGCGGTCGGCGGCCACCACGGCCCTGCCGGCGGCGCTGGAGCGCGAGTCCGTCGTCCAGCGGCGGCTCGGCACCACCGACGACCACCGCGAGGCCGTCACCGCCTTCCTCGAACGGCGCGGGCCGGTCTTCCACGGCCGCTGACCACCCACCCCCAAAGGAGCACCCATGACAGAGCCACCCGCCTCCATGAACATGTCCGCCTTCGAGGACACCATCGCCCGCGACCAGCGGATCGAACCCCGCGACTGGATGCCCGACGCCTACCGGTCCACACTCGTCCGGCAGATCGCCCAGCACGCCCACTCCGAGGTCATCGGCATGCAGCCGGAGGGCGAGTGGATCACCCGGGCGCCCTCGCTGCGCCGCAAGGCGATCCTGTTCGCCAAGGTGCAGGACGAGGCCGGGCACGGGCTGTATCTCTACTCGGCGGCCGAGACGCTCGGCGCCGACCGCACGGAGCTGACGGAGCGGCTGATCGACGGCCGCCAGAAGTACTCCTCGATCTTCAACTACCCCACCCGTACCTTCGCCGACGTCGGAGTGATCGGCTGGTTCGTCGACGGGGCGGCCATCTGCAACCAGGTCCCGCTGTGCCGCACCTCCTACGGCCCGTACGGACGCGCCATGGTCCGCGTCTGCAAGGAGGAGTCCTTCCACCAACGGCAGGGCTACGAACTGCTGTTGACCATGATGCGCGGTACCGACGAGCAGCGCGCCATGGTGCAGGACGCCGTCGACCGCTGGTGGTGGCCGTCCCTGATGATGTTCGGCCCGCCCGACGACGACTCCCCCAACTCGGCGCGGTCCATGGCCTGGAGGATCAAGCGGCACACCAACGACGCCCTGCGGCAGCGCTTCGTCGACATGACCGTCCCGCAGGCCGAGAAGCTGGGCGTCACCCTGCCCGACCCGGACCTGCGCTGGAACGAGGAACGCGGCCACCACGACTTCGGCGCCCCCGACTGGGACGAGCTGAAGCGGGTCGTCTCGGGCGACGGTCCGTGCAACGCCGAGCGGATCGCCCGCCGCCGGGCCGCACACGAAGAGGGCGCCTGGGTGCGCGCGGCGGCCATCGTCCACGCGGCCAAGCGGAAGGGGAGCGCAGCATGAGTGAGACCACCAAGGCCGACTGGCCGCTGTACGAGGTGTTCGTCCGCGGCAAGCGCGGGCTCAACCACGTCCATGTCGGCTCCCTGCGCGCCGCCGACGACGACATGGCCCTGCTCCACGCCCGCGACCTCTACACCCGGCGCAACGAGGGCGTGAGCATCTGGGCCGTGCGCTCGGACACCATCGCCGCCTCCGCGCCCGACGAGAAGGACCCCTTCTTCGCGCCCAGCGGCGACAAGGTCTACCGGCACCCCACCTTCTACGACATCCCCGACGACGTACCCCACATCTAGCGACACCGAGGAGCAGCGCATGAACGACGAGGACCTGTACGTCGACGGCGACAGCGCGCGCTGGGCGTTCGGCACCGGCTTCACCGACCCGCTGCACGGCGTCGACCAGGCGGTGCCCGACGGGGTCGACGCGGACGACCTGGCCGCCTGCTGTGTGGCGCTCGGCGACGACGCCCTGGTGTCCGCCCAGCGGCTGGCCGAATGGTGCACCCGCGCCCCGGAGTTGGAGGAGGAGCTGGCGCTGGCCAACATCGGCCTCGACCTCCTGGGCCAGGCGCGCCTGCTGTACGCGCGCGCCGGTCGCGCCGACGGCACGGGCCGCGGCGAGGACGCCTACGCCTACTTCCGCGACCCGGAGGACTTCCGCAACGTACGCCTCGCCGAACTGCCGGGCGGCGACTTCGCGTTCACCGTCGCCCGTCTCCTGGTCTTCTCCATCTGGCGGCTGGCCGTGTGCGAGGCGCTCACCGCCGCCCCCGACCCGGTACTGGCCGCGATCTCCGCGAAGAGCGTCAAGGAGCTTGCCTACCACCGCCGTTGGGCCGCCGAGTGGACGGTACGGCTCGGTGACGGCACCGACGAGTCTGCCGGCCGGGTGCGGGCCGCACTGGACGCCCTCGCCCCCTGGCTGGACGAGCTGCTGACGGACCGTACGGCCGCGCGCCTCGGCGCGGATCCGGTTGCCGTCGCCGCGCGGACCCGCCTGGAGCTGTTCCACGTGCTGGCCGATGCCGGGCTGAACCGGCCCGACGACGTCTCCCCGCTGGACACGCCGGCGTCCCCGGTCCCGGGTTCCGGCCGGAACGGAGACCACACCCCGCACCTGGCACCGCTCCTCGCCGAACTGCAGAGCGTCGCCCGCGCCCACCCGGGGGCGTCATGGTGACGGCCTCGCCGGAGCGGGCGTTGCAGATCGCCGCCGAGGTCCCCGACCCCGAACTGCCGATGCTGACCCTCGCCGACCTCGGGGTGCTGCACGGCGTCGAGGTGACACCGGACGGAACCGTCGTCGCACGGCTCACCCCGACCTACGCGGGCTGCCCTGCCGTGGCCGAGATGCGCGCGGAGGTGGCGGCCCGGCTGCGGGCGGCCGGCTTCGCCGATGTACGGGTCATCACGGTGCTCGATCCACCGTGGACGACGGACCGGATCACGGACGAGGGCCGCCGCAAGCTGGCGGAGCACGGCATCGCACCGCCCGGCCCACGAGGCGTGCAGGGTTCGGGGCCGGCCCGGATCTGGCTGAGCCTGACGACCGCGCCGGCCGATGTCCCTTGCCCTCGTTGCGCCTCGGCCGACACCGAGGAGATCTCGCACTTCGCCGCCACCGCCTGCACCGCACTTCGCCGCTGCCGTGCCTGTCTGGAGCCGTTCCCGCACGTCAAGGACCTGCCATGACCCTGACTTCCGTCCAGTCCCGCCGCCGCCCGGCCTTCCACGCCCTGCGGGTGTCCGCCGTGGAACCGCTGTGCGCGGACGCTGCCGCCCTCACCCTGGAGGTCCCCGACCGTCTCGCCGCCGAGTTCGCGTTCCGGCCGGGTCAGTGCCTCACCGTGCGCCGCGAGATCGACGGTCGTGACGAGCGGCGCTCGTACTCGATCTGCTCACCGGCCGGTACGGCACCGCGCATCGGCGTCCGCGTGGTCCCGGGCGGGTTGTTCTCCTCCTGGCTCGTGCACGGCGTCAAGCCTGGGGACACCCTCCAAGTCATGGCCCCGGCGGGTGCGTTCACCCCGGACCTGACCGCCGCCGACGGCCTCGGCCACCATGTCCTCCTCGCCGCCGGGTCCGGCATCACGCCGATGCTGTCCATCGCCGCGTCCGTGCTCGCCGCGGACATGGACGCGCGCGTCACGCTCCTGTACGGCAACCGGCGCACCGGCACGGTGATGTTCGCGGACGAGCTCGCAGACCTGAAGGACCGCTACCCGGCCCGCTTCCACCTCGCGCACGTGCTGTCCCGCGAGCCGCGCGAGGCGGAGTTGCTCTCCGGCCGTCTGGACACGGGGCGGCTGACCGCGCTGCTGGACGCCCTCGTCGACGTAAGGGAGGTGTCCCACTGGTGGCTGTGCGGCCCGCACGGCATGGTGCGCGACGCCCGAACCCTCCTCACCGGGCTCGGCGTCCCGACGGACCGCGTCCACCAGGAACTGTTCCACGCGGACGAGGAACCGGCCCCCACACGCTCCGCCGACCACGACGACGTCACCGACCGTGGCCCGACGAGCGAGGTCACCGTGGTCCTCGACAGCAGGGCGACCACATTCACCGCGCCACGCCACCGGAGCATCCTCGACGCCGCCCAACAGGCCCGCCCCGACCTGCCGTTCGCCTGCAAGGGCGGCGTCTGCGGAACCTGCCGCGCCCTCGTCACCGACGGCGACGCCGACATGCGCCGCAACTACGCCCTGGAACCGGCGGAGGTCTCCGCGGGCTACGTCCTCACATGTCAGACGTACGCCGCCTCCGACACCCTCACGGTCGACTTCGACAGTTGAGGCACTTGAGGCACTTGAGGCACCTGTGCCGTGGCTCGGCGACGCGCCCAGTGCCACCCCGCTGCTCGTCCGGGAGATCCGCGCCGGTTTCAATGTTCCCGGCGTGATCCGCCTGCCCGCCGAGAACGTCGTACGCCACACCCTTGGCGCGCACCTGGTGCGGGTCGATCCCGACCACCCCGAAGGCCCCACCGACCTCGAAACCCGCGCCCCGTCCGTACCGTGCAAGGCGAACCGGCTCCTGAACCCACTCACCGGAAGCGACGTAAGCCATGACCGAATCGACTGAACCGACACTGGTCGTCACCGGGGCCACCGGACGCCTTGGCGGACGCGTCGCCCGCCGCCTCGCCGAGCGGGGCCTGGCGCAGCGGCTGCTGGTGCGCAGCCCCGAGCGGGCGCCCCGGCTGCCCGGTGCCGCACCGGTGCGCGGCAGCTACGAGGACCGCGACGCCGCCGTGCGCGCACTGGGCGGCGCGAAGACCCTGTTGATGGTGTCCGCCGCCGAGAACGTCGACCGGCTCTCCCAGCACAGGGCCTTCGTCGACGCCGCCGTGGAGGCGGGCGTCGAGCACCTGGTGTACGTGTCCTTCTTCGGCGCCGCCCCCGATGCCGTCTTCACCCTGGCCCGCGACCACTTCCACACCGAGGAGCACATCCGCAGGAGCGGCCTGGCGTACACCTTCCTCCGCGACAACATCTACGCCGACTTCGTCCCCGCCCTCGTCGGCGAGGACGGAGTCATCCGTGGTCCGGCCGGGCAGGGACGGGCCGCCTTCGTCGCCCAGGACGACATCGCCGATGCCGCCGCCGCGGTACTGACCCGGCCGGCCGACCACGCGGGCGACACCTACGACCTGACCGGTCCCGAGTCCCTGACGCTGGACGAGGCCGCGGCCGTCCTCTCCCAGGTGGAGGGCCGCACGGTCACCTACCGTCCCGAGACGGTCGAGGAGGCGTACGCCTCCCGTGCCACCTACGGCGCCCCGCAATGGCAGCTGGACGCCTGGGTGTCCACCTACACGGCCATCGCCGCCGGCCAGCTCGACGGCGTCAGCGACGCCGTACCACGCCTCACCGGCCGCCCCGCCACATCACTCACCGACGTCGTCCGCGCCACCCTGCGCTGATCCCGTACGGCGGCCGGCGTGCGGGACTGGTGGCCCACGCCGCTCCCCCACCGCCACCCCAGCGCTCGGCGACTTGATTCATTCGAACTAATGCTCGAATATCTAGGCATGTCTGCAAGACCGGTGGCGAGCGCGCGAGGGAATGGCGGTCCTGCCGAGTCGGCGAACACGTCGCCGCTCGGTGCCTTGCTGCCGGAGGGGCGCATCCGCCCGGGGACGGCGGTCAGCGCCGGTGGGGACATGCCGCTGTTGTTGGCACTCGCCGCCGAAGTGTCCAGCGGCGGTGTCGGCTGGGCTGCGGTCGGCCTGCCGCAGATGGGGGCGCTCGCGGCCCAGGCCGCCGGTCTGGAGCTGGAAAGCGGGATGCGGATCGACGACCCCGGCCGCCAATGGGCCCAGGTGGTGGCCACCGTGGCCGAGGCGGTCCCGGTGGTCCTCGTGGGCGGCCGGCTCGGCGCGGTGCCCGACCGGATCGCCCGTCGGCTGGCCGCCGTGCTGCGGCGCGGTGGATCGGTGCTGCTGGCCGCCGACTCCTGGCAGGGCGCCGAGGTCCGGATGAGGGTGGTCTCCGCGGCCTGGGAGGGCATCGGAGGCGGGCACGGTCTGCTGCGTGGACGGCGCGTCCGGGTGGCGTCCGTCGGGCGCGGCGCGGCCGCCGCGCCGCGGTATGCGGAGATGTGGCTGCCCGGTCCCGGCGGCCGGATCGTTCCGGTGCACACCGACGCCGCGGCGGGCGGACCAGCGGCCGTGACCGCAAGCCCCGCCGGACACAGGGGGCGGCCGGTCCTGCGCGTGGTGGGGTGAGCCGCGGTGGACAGCAGGGTCATCGTCGGCTGGATCCCCGACTTCCCGGTCATCGCGTCCGGTGCCGAGGGCGGCGAGGCGGTCGCGGTCGTGCACCGGGACGAGGTGGTGGCGTGCTCGGCGGCCGCGCGCGCGGCGGGTGTGCGGCGGCGGATGCGGGTGCGGGTCGCCCAGGCCCGCTGTGCGCAACTGCGCGTGGTCGAGCGGGACTTGGCTGCCGAGATACGGGTTTTCGAGCCCGCCGTCCGCCACCTCGAGGGCACGGTCATGCCGCGTCTGGAGGTGATCCGGCCCGGCCTGATCGCCGCGCCCGCCCGTGGTCCGTCCCGCTACTGGGGCGGCGAGCCGCAGCTGGCCGAGCGCCTCGTCGCCGCCCTGGCCGAGCTGCGTCTTCCGGCCCGCGCGGGCATCGCCGACTCGGTCTTCACGGCGGCGCTCGCCGCCCGTAGCGGACACCTCGTCCCCCTCGGCGGCGACGCGGCCTGGCTGGCCCCGTATCCGGTGGGCGTGCTGGGGGCACCCCGGCTGGCGGAGCTGCTGGAACGTCTGGGCATCCGCACGGTCGGCGCGTTCGCGGCGCTGCCCGAGAACAAGGTGCTGGCCCGCTTCGGCGCCGAGGGCATCGCCGCCCACCGCACCGCCCGCGGCCGGCACGAACGCCCGCTGGCCGTGCGGGAGAACACCGGCGAGCACACCGTGGCGTATGCCTTCGAGCCGGTCGCCGATCTCCTCGAACCCGTCGTGTTCGCCGCGAAGGCGAGCGCCGAGCAGCTCCATGAGCGGCTGGCGGCGGCCGGGGTGGTGTGCGCCCGGCTGGAGGCCGCCGTGGAACTCGCCGACGGCCGCACCCTGTCGAGGGTCTTCCGCCACGAGGGGCGGCTGTCCGCGCCGGCGGTCGCCGAGCGGGTGCGGGGCGTGCTGCAGGCCTGGACCGACGCCGGGCTGCTCGACACCGGCGGCGAGCACGGCATCGTCCGTCTGGTGCTGCGCCCCGAGCAGCTGACGGCGGCCACCGGCCGCCAGAGTGCGCTGTTCGGCGAGCGTCACACCCCGGAGGAGATCGAGCGGGCCGCCGCCCGGGTGCAGGCGATGCTCGGCCACCAGGCGGTCGTGCGCGTCGAGCTGGGCGGCGGGCGCGGCCCGGCCGACCAGGTGCGCCTCGTCCCGTTCGGCGACGTCGACACCGGGCCGCGGCCGCCCGACGGGCCCTGGCCCGGGCGGCTGCCGAGCCCGCACCCGGCCACGGTCTTCCCGCACTGGTTGCCGGCCCGGCTCACCGACGCGAGCGGGCGGCAGGTCGCCGTCTCCGGCCGCCTGGCTCTGTCCGCCCCGCCCGCCCATCTCGCCGTGGAGGGACACGGCGAGGCCGCGGTCGACGGGTGGGCCGGCCCGTGGCCGGTGCTCGAGTGGTGGTGGGATCGCGACCGCTCCCGCCGGATCGCCCGTATGCAGGTCGCCGCCGCCGACGGCCGCGCCTGGCTACTCGTGATCGAGCACGGTCGCTGGTGGGCGGAGGCGCACTATGGGTGACGACGGCGCCGACGTCCTGCAGCTGCCCACCGCACGTCTCGTGCCGGACGAGCCGGGCTGGGCCGAACTCCACGTCCACAGCGCCTTCTCCTTCCTGCAGGGCGCCGCCCAGCCGGACGAACTCGTCGCCGAGGCCCTCCGGCTGGGCATCTCGGTGCTGGCGGTCACCGACCGGGACGGACTGTACGGCGCGCGACGCCTGGCCGAGGCCGCAGGCCCGGCCGGGATCGGCACCTTATACGGCGCCGAACTCACCCTCGACGACCCGGAGTTGGGCACGCCCGTGGTGCTCGCCCGCAGTCTGGAAGGCTTCCGGCTCCTGTCGGCGACGATCAGTGCCGCCCAGCTGGCCGGCGCCAAGAACGCCCCCGTCTACGACCTGCACGCGCTGTCCGCGGCCGCGAGCAGCGGACACTGGGCGGTGCTGCCGGGGTGCCCCGCACCGGACGCCGAGCGGTGCGACGTCACCACGGTCGCCCATCGTCTCCGGCGTCTGACCGACGTCTTCGGCACCGGCAGCGTGTACGCCGAACTCATCGACCACCACCTGCCCGAGGACTCGGTCGCGGGCGACGTCACCGTCGTCGCCGCCCGCCGCCTGGGCCTGCCGGTGGTGGCGACCGGGGCCGTCCACTACGCGGCCCCGCACCAGGCCCGGCTCGCCCAGGCGCTGACCGCGCTGCGTCGCCGCGAGACCCTCGACCGCGCCGCCGGCCACCTGATGCCGGCGCCGACCGCTCACTTGCGCTCGTACGCGGAGATGGCCAAGCGGTTCGCCCGCTATCCCGGCGTCCTGGAGACAACTGTGGAGCTCGGCCACTCGTGGGTGATCGACCTCGGTGAGCTACGGCCCCAACTGCCCGGTTTCCCCACGCCGGCCGGGTTCACGGAGATCGCGTGGCTGCGCTACCTCGCCGAGCGGGCCTGCGCCGCCCGCTATGGCGACCGTGACGATCCGTCGCCCGAGGCGGTGGCGGCCTGGAAGCAGCTCGACCACGAACTGTCGGTGATCGCCGAGCTGGACATGGCCGGCTACTTCCTCATCGTCCACGACATCGTGCAGTTCGCGATCGGCCGCGGCATCTGGTGCCAGGGCCGCGGCTCCGCGGCCAGCAGCGTGGTCTGCTACGTCCTCAACATCACCGCCGTCGACGCCCTCAAGAACGGCCTCCTCTTCGAACGCTTCCTCAGCGTGGAGAAGGCCGGGCCGCCCGACATCGACATCGACTTCGAAGCCGGCCGCCGCGAGGAGGTCATCCAGTACGTCTACCGGTGCTACGGCCGCGACCACGCCGCCCAGGTCGCCAACGTGATCACCTACCAGCCGAAGCTTGCCACGCACGACGCGGCCAGAGTGCTGGGCCACCCGGCCGCACAGATCCGGGAGATGACCCGGCACATCGACCACGGCCCGCCCGGCCCCGACGTCGCCCTGCCGCCGGACGTGCGCGATCTCGCCGCCCGACTCCACACCCTGCCCCGCCACATGGGCATCCACGTCGGCGGCATGGTGCTGACCCGCCAACCGCTCGGAGAGGTGATGCCGCTGGAGTGGGCCACCCGCGAGGGCCGCTCGGTGCTCCAGGGCGACAAGGACGACGTGGCCGCAGCCGGACTGATCAAGATCGATCTGCTGGGGCTGGGCACCCTCGGCGCGCTGCACACCGCCTGCGATCTGATCCGCGAGCACCACGGCGTGCGCCTGGACCTCACCTCGATCCCGCCCGACGACCCCGACGTCTACCGCATGATCGCCCGCGCGGACACCATCGGCGTCTTCCAGGTCGAATCCCGGGCGCAGATCAGCACGCTGCCGCAGCTGCGCCCGGAGAACTTCAACGACCTGGCCATCGCCGCCTCGATCATCCGGCCCGGCCCGATCCAGGCCGGCTCCAAACACCCCTTCCTACGGCGCAGACGTGGCGAGGAGCCGGTCACCTACCCGCACCCGCTCGCCCGCCGCGCGCTGGAGAAGACCCTCGGCGTCGCCCTCTACCAGGAACAGGCCATGCAACTGGCCATCGACTGCGCCGGCTTCACCCCCGGCGAGGCGGACCGACTGCGCAAGGCGATGGCCGCCAAGCACGCCCCCGAGAAGGTCGCCCAACTGCGCGGCCGCCTGCTGGAGGGCATGGCCGCGAACGGCATCCCGCCCGCGGCCGCCGCGCAGATCACCTCCATGATCGAGGCGTTCAGCGACTACGGCTTCCCCGAGAGCCACGCCCAGTCGATGGCCCACATCATCTACGCCAGCGCCTGGATCAGGCACTACTACCCGGCCGCCCTGACCGCGGGGATCCTGGCGAACATGCCGATGGGCTTCTACGACGTCCAGACCCTCATCCAGGACGCCCAACGGCACGGCATCACCGTGCGGGACGTCGACGTCCGGGCCTCCCACGTGCATGCCACCCTCGAACCCGACGACCAGGACGGGCAGTTCGCCATCCGCCGCGGCCTGACCGGCGTCAACGGCCTGAGCGAGGACGCCGCCGACGCGATCGTCGCCGCCCGCACCGAGCAGCCCTTCGCGGACCTGGAGGACTTCGCCCGCCGCACGCGGCTGCCCGCCCGGCTGATGGAGCAACTCGCCACCGCCGGCGCCTTCGCCGCCTTCGACGGCCACCGCCGCAGCGCCCTGTGGACGGCCGGCGCCTTCCCCCGCACCCACCAGCCCTACCTCCCCGGCCTGGGCACCCTCTCCCCCGCCCCCGACCTGCCGGTCATGACCCCCGCGGAAGAAACGATCGCCGACCTGTCGGCCACCGGAGCCAGCGCCACCACCCACCCGGTCCGCCACGCCCGACCCCGCCTCGCGCAGCGCGGCGCCCTGACCGCAGCGGCCGTACGCGACATGGCCGACCAGACCCGCGTACGACTCGGCGGACTCGCCAAATACCTCCAGCGCCCGCCCACCGCGAACGGCGTCGCCTTCGGCGCCCTGGAAGACGAGACCGGCATGGTCAACCTGGTCTTCTCCCCACCCGTGTGGGAACGCTGCCGTCGCACCCTGCTCGAGGCCCCCGCCGTCCTGCTCGACGGCCACATCGAACGCGACCACGGCACCTTCAACGTCATCGTCCACCGGGCCGAGACCTTGGCCGTACCGGCATCCTCGCGGCGCACTCGCCGGTAGACGGTGTTGAAAGCTCGGGGCCCGGGCGCCGCACGGCTCCGCGGAAGTCGGCCGCCAGTTCGCGCGCTGGTTCATCTTCTTGGAGCGAAGCTCGCCGCCTGGGGCCGCCGACCATGGAAGCTCGCCCGAATGCTCACCGTCATTGGCCCCCCGTAACCAGTTCGGCGCTGGAGCCCGTCGTAACGACGGGACTCTCTCGAACCGCGGGCGGGCGACCTTGAGAGGAACCACGATCCCGAGTGCATACAGTTGCCTCAGGGCGGCAAGCGTGGGCGGCAGGGCAGGCTGAGGGAAGACATACGCACCTGCGGCTGCCCGTGCGCAGACGGCGGATGCCGGATCTGGTTCGACGCCGAGGAGAGCGGACGCGGGGAGGGACGAGCGGCTCATTCATGAGCTCTCGGCTACCGCGGTGTGCCGGATCGCCGTTGTCTGCGACGCCGCGGCACAGGATGATCCGGCGCTGCCGAGTACCTGCGCCTGGCGCGTGTCCACGGAAGAAGTCCAGGCTCACCGGTAGTCGGGGTTGGGTGCGTCGAAGCGGCAGCCCGCGTCCCACTCCGAGCGCTGGTTGCCGTGGGCAGGGAAGCCCTTGGCTCGTTTCAGCATGGCCGCCATATGCATCAGGTTCCAGGTCATGAAGGTGGTGTTGCGGTTGGTGAAGTCGTTCTCCGGGCCGCCCGAACCGGGGTCGAGGTAGGAGGGGCCGGGGCCCGCCGGGCCGATCCAGCCGGCGTCGGCCTGCGGCGGGATGGTGTAGCCGAGGTGCTGGAGGCTGTAGAGGATGTTCATCGCGCAATGCTTCACACCGTCCTCGTTGCCCGTGATGAGGCAGCCGCCGACCCGGCCGTAATAGGCGTACTGGCCTTCGGGGTTGAGCAGTCCGGAGCAGCTGTAGAGCCGCTCGATGACATGCTTGGTGACCGAGCTGTTGTCGCCGAGCCAGATCGGTCCGGCGAGCACCAGGATGTCCGCGGCCATGACGCGCTCGTACAGTGCGGGCCACTCGTCCGTGGCGAAGCCGTGCTCGGTCATGTCCGGATAGACGCCCGGGGCGATGTCGTGGTCGACGGCCCGGATCTCGGACGTGGTGACGCCGCGCGACATCATGATCTCCGCGCTCTTGTCGATCAGGCCCTGGGTGTGGCTGAGCTGCGGAGAGGGCTTGAGCGTGCAGTTGATGAACACGGCGGTGAGGTCGTCGAAGCGGTACGCGTCGTCGGGGTTCGTGGCGGTCACGGCGGGCTCCTTCGCGTCGGACGGCAGGCTGTCCCGGAACGGGGGCGGTCCAGCCGCAGCCTCTCGCGCGGATCTCCGTTTGTCGCGCTTTGCCTCTCATCCGTCATCAATTCGACCGATGTCGCGTGTTCTCGGATATCAGGAATCCCGACCCCGCGCCGATCGTCTCGTGGTGGCGGCGCAGGGCGCGCTCCACACTCGTTCGGGCACGGCGGAATCACCCGCCGCTCCGCCTTGTCGAGCACCGTGCACCCGATGCGGCCGCCGAGGGATTCAGCGGTTGTCGCTGACACCGACGACAGCGTCAAGGGTGTCTCGTGTGCGATGCGATGTGGGCGAGCATCGCGTCGAGGGCCACCTCCAACGGCCTGACCTGGCGCTGCAGTTGGGTAAGGAGAAGGCCGCCCTGGAGTGCGGCGAGGGTGGCGAGGGCGAGTTCTTCGGGGTCGCCGTCGAGGTCGCCGCGGTCATGCATGGCCTGCAGGCCGGAGCGGATGGCGGACTCCCAGCGCAGGAAGCCGGTGGCCGCGGCGAGCCGGGCCTCCGGATTGGTTTCGGCGACCTCGCTGCCGAGGGAGCCGATCGGGCAGCCGCCACGGCACTGCAGGCGCAGCTGGTACTCGACGAGGCCGTCCCGCCAGCGTCGTAGGCCCTCGAGGGTGTCCATGTCGGCGAAGAGGGACTGCTGCCGGTCCAGCACCGCTTCCGTCTGGTGCTCGATCACCGCCAGCAGCAGCGCGTCCTTGTCGGCGAAGTAGTGGTAGATCTGCGAGCCGCTGACCCCGGCCGCGGCTCGCACGTCCTCCAGGGTCGCCTCCGTGACGCCGCGCTCATACATGAGCTGCGCGGCCGCCTCGACGATCCGGCGCCGGGTCTCCTTGCCCTTGCGGGTCAGTTTCCGCTCCGGCCGTCCTGTCTCCGCCTGGGTCCCCATAGTCGCACAGGCTACCAGTTTCTGGATTGGACAACCCATTTTTTCGTGCCCATTGTGGGTCATGCATCCCATTCCACGGGCACAACCTCTGGAAGGACCCAGGCATGGAACTCAGCAAAAAGCGTGCGCTCGTCACCGGCGCGACCGGCGGTATCGGCAGTGAGACGGCTCGGCTGCTGGCCGCGCGGGGCGCCGAGGTCGTCGTCTCTGGCCGCGACGCCGGGCGCGGTGCGGCGACCGTGCGCTCGATCACGGACGCCGGGGGCCGCGCCCGGTTCGTCGCGGCCGACCTCACGGACCTGGCGTCGTTGCGGCACCTGGCCGAGGCGGTAGGGGACGTGGACGTACTGGTCAACAACGCGGCGATCTTCCCCGGCGCGCCGACCGTGGACCAGGATGTCGACACCTTCGACACCGCTCTCGCGGCGAACTTCCGCGCGCCGTACTTCCTCACCGCGGCCCTGGCCCCCGCCATGGTCGCCAAGGGCACCGGCACCATCGTCAACGTCAGCACCATGGCCGCCCGGATCGGCCTGCCCGGGCTGTCCGTCTACAGCGCGACCAAGGCGGCCCTGGAGTCACTGACCCGCACCTGGGCCGCCGAGTTCAGCCCGGCCGGGGTCCGCGTGAACGCCGTCGCCCCCGGCCCGACCCGTACCGACATGGTGCTCGACACGGTGGGCGAGGAGGGCGCCGAGCAGTTCGCCAAGACCACCGTCCTCGGCCGGCTCGCCACGCCTCGCGAGATCGCAGAGGTGATCCTCTTCCTGGCCACGGACCGGTCCGCCTACCTCACCGGCGCCATCGTCGCGGCCGACGCCGGCCGAACCGCCGTATAGAGCCCATCGCCGTTGTGGGAGCGGCGGGCCGGACCGCCGCTCCCACAACGATTCGGCCGTAAACCGTGCGGCGCAGGCGCGCCTCATGCACAACACCCCCGACTCCGCTCAGCGGTGCCCGGAGAGTGCTGCCGCCGAGCCGTGGGTGGAACTGGCCGCCGGGAAGCCCTGAGACGGGGCCCGGTGTCCGGCCGGCCCGATCCCGAAACCGTAAGAATCTCGGCCGCTGTGGCTCAGGCGACAGCCGCTAGCCTCGGATCGTGAGCGTGGAAATGGGGTGCGGGCGGACATGAACCAGTTGCCGCTCTTCTGCGATGTCGCCATGGCGCAGCGCATCGAACGCGTCGAGTCTCAGCTGATGACAGCGGCGGCCGAGGCCGCCCGCCGACGCCGGGGAGACGACGGCAGTTTCATGATGCGGGTAGCCGGCGCAGTCGCCACGTTCGCCGAGGACGGCTCGCCCTTCAACAAGATCGCCGGTCTGGGATTCGACGGTGTACCCGACACGGCCACGCTCGACCGCATTGAGCGTGCCTTCGGCGATCGCGGTGTTCCCGTGCAGGCCGAGGTGTCCGAGCTGGCCGACCCGGCGGTCGGCGCCCTGTTCACGGAGCGCGGCTACCGGCTGGCCTCGTTCGAGAACGTGCTCGGGCTCGCGCTCGACGGCGAGTACGAGCGGGTGACTCCTCCTGGAATCGAGGTCCGGGTGAGTCGCGACGACGAGTTCGATGCGTGGCTGGACGTGGTGGTGGAGGGTTTCGCTCATCCCGACGACCAGGGGGTTCCCTCGCACGAGGAGTTCCCGCGTCAGGTGCTCGCGAACGCCGAGCGAGACTTCGCCGCGGCGGGTGTGGTGCACTACATCGCGCTGTACGACGGCACCGTCGCCGGGGGCGGCAGCCTCCGCACCGCGGACGGCGTTGCACAGCTCACGGGCGCGGCGACCGCCCCCGCGTACCGCCGACGCGGCGTCCAGACCGCCCTGCTCTCGGCCCGGCTCGCCGACGCCGCTGCCACCGGCTGCGACATCGCCGTCGTGACCACCCAACCGGGCTCCAAGTCCCAGCAGAACGTGCAGCGCCGAGGCTTCCACCTGCTGTACACCCGTTCCGTTCTGGTGAAGCAGGTTCCGCCGAGCGAAGCCGCGACTCGCCCCGATGCTCCGGTTGCCGATCATGCGGCCCGCACGGTCCGAGGACCAGAGGCCGAAACCCCTGACGGGGTGCGGGTGGTGCAGTACAACGGCTCGCGGGAGAGGCTCAGGCCGCTGTTCGCACTGGCCGAGGACTCGTCGACCCAACTCGACTCCTACATCCAGGACGGGCGCGTGCTCGTCGCGTTACGCGGAACGAATGCCATCGGTCACCTGCAACTGGTGGCAACCGACCGCGCCGACACCTTCGAGATCAAGAACATGGCTGTACGGGAAGACCTTCAGCACACCGGTGTGGGCAGACGCCTGGTGCGGTGTGCGATCGACCTGGTCTCCCGCGAGTCGAGCAGACGCCTGCTGGTCGCCACTGCCGCGGCCGACATCGGCAACCTGCGCTTCTACCAGCGCCAGGGATTCCGTCTCCAGACGATCGAACGGGACGCCTTCACCCCCCGCACCGGCTACGAACCCGGCACCCGCATCGACGGCATCGAAATACGCGACCGGGTCTGGCTCGACCTCCAACTCGATCCTGCAGCACCCAGCTGACGCACGCGCCCCGTCGGCTGGCACCGGCGCGGGGCGAGGCGCCGCGCATCTTCGAGGACGGGCTCCAGCGCCGGGACGTCGTCCACGTGCGGGACGTGGCCGCCGCAAACGTGGCCGCGCTGGAGGCCGAGGCACGGGGCGGTGTGCTGATGGCGTACACCACCGGCAGCAGTGAGCCGCACACTGTGGTCAAGATGGCGCGGGCGCTGGCTGCCGCGCACGGAGGACCTGTACCCCTCGTCATCGGCGAGTACCGGCTCGGCGACGTCCGGCACATCACCGCGGACTCGTCCCCCCTGCGGGACGAGCTGGGCTGGACGACCTCGCCCCCGTGCCGCCGGCCGCGAGCCGCTGCTCGCCCTCGGCCTCACCGACCGGCGCAGCGGCTATCCCCTGCAGATGGTGGTGCACACCGCCGACGCGAGCCGACGGATCACCGAGCACAACGTCTGCTATCTGCCCCGGCCCGGTGCTTCGAAGGCGACGGGCACCTGGCACGGCACCTGGCAGGCTGTACGGGACATAGCCGCGTGCTGGCCGACGGAAGGGCCGCACGGTGACCACGCTGCTCGTCATCGCCAAGGAACCGATGCCGGGCCGGGTCAAGACCCGGCTCACCGTGGCGGCCACCCCGGCGACCCGCCGCGTCCTCGTACGGGACGGCGCTCCCGCCCCCTGGCTCCCGCCCGGCTTCGACGTCGTACGGCAGTGCGCGGGCGGTCTCGACGAACGGCTCGCGGACGCCCTCGCGGGGTCCGACGGGCCACTGCTCACTGTGGACTTCGCCGACTGCGACGCGTACTTCGGACCGGCCGATGACGGCGGCTTCTGGGCGCTCGGGCCGGCCGAGCCCGATCCCGCTGTCACCGATGACCACCCCCTGCTGTAGAGACCTTGGGCTGGCCCCTCGCCGGGAACTTACGGGACCCATCGGCGGGGCAGCGGCCGGGACCGGACGGATGGCTTGCCGGGTCGCTGAGTGGCCCGGCGCTGTCCGCGCCGCCGGCGTCGTCACCATGGGCTGCGGCGACGCCCGCCTCTGCGACTACGGACGCGCCCTCTTCATCGGTGCTGTGCAAGTAGCCAAGAGTCGAGGTACGCACGCAGACCGTCCAGATGGATGCCGCGAGCGACGTAGCCGAGGTAGCCGTCGGGGCGTACGAGCCCGTGGGTCACCCCCCTCCACGGGCCCTCGTCCCCGAGCCGGTGCACCTCGACCAGGTCGTCCCGTCCCTTCAGCAGCGAGACGAGCCGTTCCTCGCCCCAGAGCTCCGGCGGCCCGGACAGGAGCAGGTGCCATCCCGGCCCGGCGGTCCGCGCCTGAAGGCCGCGCGGCAGGTCGGGCAGCCGGTCGCCCGCGCGCGGACCGCGCCTCGGCGACTGCGGGCCCGCCGTGCTGGCAGGGCCGCGCCGATAGTGGATGCCCAGCTCCGACACCGTACGGAAGACCAGCCCGCGCGGCCCGGTCGCTCGCAGCGCCAACGGAGCCAGGCGTGGGGCGAGTTGGGTGCGGGCGAAACGGATCACCGGGTTGCTGCTGGTGCCGATGGTGAACGCCCGGTCGGTGAAGCGCAGCACGCTGCGGCCGACCGGAGCGCGCTCGGCCTCGTACGTCTCCAACCACTTCTCCGGAGCCCTCCCCCGGCTCACGAGGGCGAGCTTCCAGCCCAGGTTGAGGGCGTCCTGGATACCGGTGTTCATGCCCTGGGCGCCGGCCGGGCTGTGGATGTGGGCCGCGTCCCCGGCAAGGAAGAACGGCCCCGACCGGTAGCGGGCGGCTCCCCGGTTGTGGAGACGGAAGTCGGTCATCCACACCGGATCACGCAACGCCAGCCGGTCGCCGGCGTATCGGTCGGTGATCTCCTGCAGCAGCCCCAGGGTCACCTGGGTGTCCGGGGCGCCCGGTGGCCGCATGGTGAGCATCCGCCAGGTGGCCGGCGAGCCGAGCGGGAAGAACAACAGCACACCGGCCCCGCTCATGTATGTGTGCACCGCCCCCGGCTCCAGCCCGTCGACCTCCAGGTCGGCCAGCAGGAACGTCTGCGGATAGGCGTACCCCTCGAAACCGATGCCCGCCTGGGCCCGCACCGTACTGTGCGCACCGTCGCAGCCCACGACGTACGTCGCCGCTACGGCCTCCTCGGTGCCGTCGCCGCGGCGGAGCCGACAGGAGACGGACGAGCCCGCGCGCTCCAAGCCGACCAGCTCCGTACCTCGCTCCACTCCCACGCCCTGACCCCGCAGATGCTCGCAAAGGACGCTTTCGGTCTCCGCCTGCGACAGGAACAGGAGGAAGGGGTACGCGGTGTCGGTCAGCCCGATGTCGAACAACGGCAGCTGCACCACCCGCCGCGGCAGATGCATCCTCACCCGCATCGCGGGGTTGCCGCGTCCGATCAGTTCGTCGGTCACCCCGAACGGGGCGAGTGCCTCCAGGGTGCGCGGCTGGATGGCCAACGCGCGCGACTCACGGGCCCGGTCGAGGGAGCGGTCGACGATTCGGAACGACGCGCCGTAGGCACGCAGTTGTGCGGCGAGTGCGAGCCCGGTGGGTCCCGCTCCGACCACCAGTACATCCAAGGGTGCCGCCATGAATTCACGGTAGTGCTCGAACGCCTCGCCGAAGTCCTATGCGGAGCCGGCGCCCGCCGACCGGGCGAGGATCTCGCCGCACAGCGTGACGCAGTCCCGTGCGCGGACAGATGCGAACCGCGGCCGCGAGCCGGCCCCTTCTTCGAAGGTGCATGCCGCCGAACCTCCGGTCACCGCATCCCGCAACCCTACGGGCGCGTCACGCGGTGGCGGAGGTAGACGACTTTCGAGTTGAAGGTGCGGGTCTCGACGAGTTCGAGATCCACCCGGCGCTCGTGCTGGGGGAAGAACGAAATGCCACCGCCGATCAGCACCGGGTAGAGCATGGCCCGGTACTCGTCGATCAGGTCCAACGAGGCCGCCTCGGCGGCGAGAGTCGCGCCGCCGATCGCGATGTCGCCCTCCCCCGGCTCGGCCCGCAACCGTTCGATCTCCTCCGCCAGGCCGCCGGTGGCCAGGCGGGCATTGCCCTGCACTGCCGACAGCGTGTGGGAGAACACCACCTTGGGCAGCGGATTCCAGAGCGCGGCCCACTCGAGCTCCGCGTCGTCGAGCGAGGCTTCCTGCTCGGCGGTCTCCCAGTACAGCATCGTCTCGTACAGCCTCCGTCCCATCAGGTGGACGCCGACCTCTCGAATCTCGTCGATCCAGAAGCGAAAGACCTCCTTGTCGGGCACCGTCCAGTCGAAGCCGCCGTCCGGCCCGACGATGTAGCCGTCGAGTGAGACGTTCATCGAATAGGTCACGCTGCGCATCAGAGGCCCTCCTCCATAACGGGTTCGACAGTACGACCGCCGGACGCCGCAGAACTCATCGCTGACAGCCCCGAGCCCTCAGAAAACTGCGTACGCGCCTTTGTGGCTCTCTCAGTGTCCCGTCGGTGTGCCCCGCTGACCCCCGCGACCAGGCGTCCGCGTACCGTTCGAACCGGCCGTCCGGGCCCCGCAGCGGCGTATCGGCGAGCCGGCAGCGGGGAACGTCCCAGGTGACGGGCCGGATACGCTGACGGGATGCTTGAGAATCTTCCTCCCTGTCCGAAGTGCTCCTGTGAGTACACCTACGAGATGAACGCCCTGGTGGTGTGCCCCGAGTGCGGCCACGAATGGGTTCCCGCCGAGGCCGGTGCAGACGGCGGCGACTTGGCCGGAGAGCGCGTGGTCAAGGACGCCGTCGGCAATGTGCTGCAGGACGGCGACAGCGTCGTGGTCGTGAAGGCACTCAAGGTCAAGGGCAGCCCCTCGGGGATCAAGGCCGGGACCAAGGTGCGCAACATCCGGCTGGTCGACGGGGTCGACGGCCACGACATCGACTGCAAGGTCGATGGTTTCGGGGCGATGCAGCTCAAGTCGAGCGTGGTCAAGAAGGCCTGATCCGCGGCCGGCACCCCCCTCCGTGCCGGGGCTACCAAGGCTGCAATCGGATGCTGAATTGCAAAATTTCGCAATTGGTTAGATGCTGTGTTGACTGTGCTCGCAGGTAGCCGCGGGCAGAGCCTTTCGCGTCTGCCCCGGGTGGGGTGTAGGGGAAGCCGAGGGTCGTGTCCGTTCCGCTGTACCAGGCCAAGGCCGAGTTCTTCCGGATGCTGGGGCATCCCGTACGGATACGGGTGCTGGAGCTGCTGCAGGACGGGCCGATGCCGGTACGGGACCTGCTCGCGGCCATCGAGGTGGAGCCGTCCAGCCTGTCGCAGCAGCTGGCGGTGCTGCGCTGCTCGGGGATCGTCACGTCGACGCGGGAAGGCTCCACCGTCGTCTACGAGCTGGCCGGCGGGGACGTGGCCGACCTTATGAAGGCAGCGCGCCGGATCCTGACCGAGCTGCTGGCCGGGCGCAACGAGTTGCTGGCCGAGTTGCGGGAAGCCGAGGTCGTCGCGCGATGACCACGGCTTTCAGCCGGGCGTGGGCCCGGATCGCCGCGCTGCTGCCCGGCCGGGAGGATCTGGCCCAAGTGGGGCGCAACCCGCGCCGGGACCTGCTGGCCGGCCTGACCGTGGCGATCGTCGCGCTGCCGCTGGCGCTGGGTTTCGGGGTCTCCTCGGGGCTCGGCGCGGAGGCGGGGTTGGCGACCGCCGTCGTCGCGGGCGCGCTCGCCGCGGTCTTCGGCGGGTCGAATCTGCAGGTGTCCGGCCCGACCGGCGCGATGACGGTGGTCCTCGTACCGATCGTGGGACGGTACGGGCCGACCGGGGTGCTCACCGTCGGTCTGATGGCCGGCGTCATGCTCGTCGGCCTCGCCGCGCTGCGGGCCGGCAAGTACATGCAGTACGTGCCCGCCCCGGTCGTCGAGGGCTTCACCCTCGGTATCGCCTGCGTGATCGGCCTGCAGCAGATCCCGAACGCCCTCGGCGTGCCCAAGCCCGAGGGCGACCGGGTGCTGGTGGTGACCTGGCGGGCCGTCGAGGAGTTCGCAGACTCTCCGAACTGGACGGCCGTCGGCTTCGCGCTCGCGGTGGCCGCCGTCATGCTGCTCGGTGCCCGGTGGCGGCCGACCGTCCCGTTCTCCATCCTGGCCGTGATCGCCGCGACGATCGTTGCGCAGCTCGCGCATCTGGACGCGGCGAAGCCGATCGGCGCGCTGCCGGCCGGGCTGCCCGTGCCGTCGTTGTCCTTCCTCGACCTCGGCTCGCTCGACAGCCTCCTCACTTCTGCCGTGGCGGTCGCCGCCCTGGCCGCGCTGGAGTCGCTGCTGTCGGCGTCGGTGGGCGACGGCATGACCGTGGGCCAGAAGCACGACCCGGACCGGGAACTGTTCGGGCAGGGTCTGGCCAACATCGCCGCCCCGCTGTTCGGCGGGGTTCCGGCCACGGGCGCGATCGCCCGCACCGCTGTCAACGTCCGCACCGGTGCGAGTTCGCGGCTGGCCGCTCTCACCCATGCCGCGGTCCTCGCAGTGATCGTCTTCGCCGCCGCACCGCTCGTCTCGAAGATCCCGCTCGCCGCGCTCGCCGGCGTCCTGCTAGCCACCGCGATCCGCATGGTCGAGGTCGGTTCGCTGAAGGCCATGGCGAAGGCCACTCGCTCCGACGCGCTCATCCTCGTCCTGACCGCCGTGGCCACGCTCGCCCTGGACCTGGTCTACGCGGTGATCATCGGCCTGGTCGTGGCGAGCGCCCTCGCCCTGCGTGCCGTCGCCAAGCAGGCCCGCTTCGACCAGGTCCCGCTCGACCGGGGCGACCACAGCGCCGAGGAGCACGCCCTGCTGGCCGAGCACATCGTGGCGTACCGCATCGACGGACCGCTGTTCTTCGCCGCCGCGCACCGCTTCCTGCTGGAGCTGACCGAGGTCGCCGACGTACGGGTCGTCATCCTGCGCATGTCCCGGGTGTCGACCATGGACGCCACCGGGGCGCTGGTCCTCAAGGACGCCGTGGAGAAGCTGAACCGGCGCGGCATCCTCGTCCTGGCCTCCGGGATACGCCCCGGCCAGCGCCAGGTCCTCGACTCCGTCGGCGCCCTGGACCTGCTGGGCCACGAAGGCCGGGAGTACGCCACCACCCCCGACGCGATCCGCGGCGCGCGCGATCACCTGGAAACGGCCGGTGTCCTGTCCGCCGTCGCGGCCCGGCCGACCGAAGCCACCAGCGAGGAAGCAGTCCGATGAGTCCCCGTCCCGCCGTACTGCGCATGTCCGAGGTCTCCGGTGCGGAGGCGGTGTGGCTGCTGGAGGGCAGCGGTCTGGGGCGGCTGGTGTACGTGCAGCGGGAGCAGGCCGTGGTCCGTCCCGCGCGGCACGTGTGGGAGTTCGGCAGCCTGATCGCCCGCACGCCGACCCCGGCCGCGGCGGTGCCCTTGTCCGTGACGTACCAGGTGGACGAGGTGGGTGCCGAGACGGGCACCGGCTGGACGGTGACCGCGACCGGCAAGGCCGACGTGATCACCGATACGGACGAGGCCGCCCACTACCAGCGGACCCTGCCCGGCTGGGTGCACGGTCCGCACGACACGCTCGTCCGCATCCGCCCGCAGAGCGTGACCGGCTTCCGGTTCACCCGGGCTACGGACGGTTGACGGCCATGCAGCTCGAAGCCCTGCCCCACCGGCACATAGTCACGCTGCCCGCCGAGCCGTCCGCCGTCCGCCTCGCCCGCGAGACCGCCGAACAGGCGCTGGCCGAGTGGGGGATCGGCCTGCACCGGCCCGTCGTGGACGCGGCGCTGCTGATCCTCAGCGAGCTGGTGACCAACAGCGTGCGGCACGCCGCCGAGCGGTCCCCGCAGATCATGGTGATGTATGCGGCGAGCGGAAGCCGCCTGGCCTTCGCCGTCCACGACCGCCACCCCCACCAGCCGCCGCTTCGGGAAGCCGCCGGCACCGAGGGTGGTCTCGGCACGGTCGTGGAGCTCGCCCGGCAATTCGGCGGCACCGCGGCCGTACATGGCGACACCGACGGCAAGAGCGTCTCGATCACCCTCCCCCTTTGAATCCAACCGGGCCGCACGGCAAGGAAGTTCACCACCATGACCATCGACTGGCGCTACACCGTCGAGGAGAACCTCGGCGTCCTCTCCGTCGCCGGGTACCTGGGCCCGGACGCCGTCCGCCGCTTCACCGGTGCGGTCGGCTGGGCGCTGGCTCGTGGCACGGGCCCGGTCGTCGTCGACCTGACCGAGCTGCGCAGCTGGTCGGCCGAGGGACAGCTGGCGATCACCGAGGCCGCCCGTCGCCTCGCCCAGGCGGGCCGCGGCCTGGAGCTGGCCGCCATTCCCGCCGACGGGTCCCTCGTCCCCGCCGGCGACTGCCCGCCCATCCCGGTCCATGCCGACCTGGCTGCGGCGCTCGCCGCGCACAGCGCAGTGCACGGGCGACAGGTGGAGGGGCGTCATGAGTGGCGCACCACGGGGTGGCCGGACGTGGCCGAGTCGGGCGACTGACCTGGCCGGCTCTCAGCCCGAGGCGAAGGCGCCGTCACCGTGCCGTACGGGGACGAGGGCGGAGGCGTCCTCCTCGGTGGCGATCGCCACGTCCTCGACGAACCCCATCGCCGCCAGCCGGCGGCCGGACGCGCTGGTGGCGACCGCGTGGACGAGGTCGGCGGTGCCTTCGTAGCTCGCCTTCGCGGCGGCGGCCTCGGTGGAGAGGGGGCCCGCGCCCTGGGAGAACAGGTCGGAGATGAGGGCTCCGGCGCCGAGCAGGTCCTCCAGAGCGGGGCGCAGGCTGCCGTCCGGCCACCGCTCACCGGCGGCTATCACGGCGACTGGGTGTTCGGGGGTGCCGTAGTTGCGGGCGGTGAGCCAGTTGCCGACCGCGGTGAGGTTGCGCAGGCAGGCGGCGACCACCCGCACACCGGACGGCGCGGCGGCTGCAACCGCGGCGCCGTCGGGTGACGGCAGCACCAGGCGGGCCACGAAGGGGGCGGCGCGCAGATGGGCGGGCGACAGTGACCAAGGGGTGTCCGGTGTGACGGCGTGGCGGTGCGCGGCCAGCCGGGCGCCCGACCGGCGCGCGTACGCGGCGGCGGCCTGCGCGGCACCGCTGCACTCGTCCTCGGAGGCGAGACCGCCCGGCCACCGGAAGGGAAGGACGCGGATGCCCCTGTCG
Organism: Streptomyces sp. NPDC001663; assembly: GCF_042893105.1. Classification (NCBI taxonomy): domain Bacteria; kingdom Bacillati; phylum Actinomycetota; class Actinomycetes; order Kitasatosporales; family Streptomycetaceae; genus Streptomyces; species Streptomyces sp. NPDC001663. The sequence goes on from NZ_JBIAUR010000017.1 coordinate 200,389, forward strand.
ACGGCGACGCTCACCGTCGTGGAGAACGACAGCACATCCACAGTGACCAGACAGGCCGCTTCGGTCGCGAGGCGGCTCGCTCCCGCGGGCCCCCATTCGAAGCGGACCCCACTGCAGGACTGGACGTCCCAGTCACCCATGGCTGCTCTCCCCGGCTCGCCTGCCGTGCGCGGGTCAGTGGCGGTCGGCGTCCTGGGACGGCCGATCGGGACGGCCGCCGAGGGACAGTTTCAGCAGGCGGGGCTCGCCGCAGCGGGGGCAGCTGCCGTCCGGGGCGACGGCGGTGGGGCGGCACTTCAGACGGCAGGCCGGGCACTTGAGCCAGGCGACGCCGAAACCGCGCAGCGGCGTGATCCTCACGCGAACCTCCCTCACATGACCTCAGCAGTTGCTAATCTTAGCAACTGCTGAGGTCATCACTGTTGAAATCGACGGCTCTCATCCCCGGTGCGGATTCGGTCTGGCCGGTGCCGCACGCGAGGATGGGCCGCATGTTCTTGACGAGTGGGTGGATGCGATGCGCCAAGGCCCGGCCGGTGCGGCCGTGCTGCTGCACGGGGGAGGGAACGGCACGGTGAGTACGCCGCTGTACCAGCTGAAGGCCGAGTTCTTCAAAACCCTCGGCCACCCCGCGCGCATCCGCGTCCTGGAGCTGCTGAGCGAGCGCGAGCACGCGGTCGCGGAGATGCTGCCCGAGGTGGGGATCGAGCCCGCGCACCTCTCGCAGCAGCTGGCCGTGCTGCGGCGGGCGAACCTGGTCGTGACCCGCAAGGAGGGCTCGACCGTGTACTACTCGCTGACCAGCCCGCACGTGGCCGAGCTGCTGCGGGTGGCCCGCACCATCCTCCAGGGCGTGCTGGCCGGCCAGGCGGAACTCCTCGCCGACCTGCAAGCCGCCCAGGTCGAGGGGAAACCGCCGTCGTAGCGACGGCCCTCAATCGGCGGCCGCCTCCCGGGAGTTGACAGCGCTCTGCGGCACCGGGAGGCGGCCGCTTCACCCCACGTGCCGGGCCCCAGCCTGAACGAGGCGATGTGCCGCTGCACCGCGGGCGGCACTTGGTCGACGGCCGCGATCGGCGTGCTGCGCCGCTACGGCAGCCAAAACCCGCCGCTGTCGCTCAACTCGCCGGCTCCGCCGCACGCAGCTCGTCCAGCAGGTCCTGCCGACCGGTCAGCAAGGTGGCCAGGATCCGCCGCGCGGCGGCGAGCAGCTCGGCCACGTCGCCGCCGGCCAGCTCGTAGACCACCGTCGAACCGCTACGCGTGGCGGTCACGATGCCCGAGCGGCGCAGCACGGCCAGCTGCTGGGACAGGTTCGACGGCTCGACCTCGATGGCCGCGAGCAGGTCGCGCACCGGCTTCGGCCCGTCCTGCAGCAGCTCAAGAACCCTTATCCGCACCGGGTGGCCGAGCATCCGGAAGAACTCGGCCTTCGCCTCGTACAGCGGAACCGGCATCCCGATCACCCCTCGTCCGCTTCCGTCGCCTCGACGTCCAGCCCGTGCCGCCGCGCCAGGCGCACCGCGTCGTCCAGCTCGTCCTGGGCCACGGCAACGGCGTACGCGTCGTCGGCGGCCACGGCGGCCGCCAGTCCGGCCCGCGCCGCGTGTACCCGCGCCAGCAGTGCCTCGGTGACTTCGTTCACTCCGACCTCCGGGCTCCGGATCACCTAGGCTCCACGGCAACTAACCAATTGAAGAACTCTTCAATTGTAGCGTCGGAGAGGGTGACGACAGATGCCGGGACGTGGTCATCGGGCGCGGGAATCGTCAGGTGTCGGACAGAAACTGAGCGCACAGGCAACGAGTCCCGACACAGTGCGTCGGTCAGTTCCTGGAACCGCGTCCTGGCCACGGTCGACACCCCCTCACCCAGCTGCGACCACGACACGAAGAAGGCCCCGACCCTCTCCCGCTCGGGGCTCACGCCTCCGCGCCGGGTTGGAGAGTCGGGCCGTTCGGCCGCTGCGGCGACCGTATCGCCCGTATCGCCCGTACCCTTCGTGGTATCCACGGCGTCACATAGCGGGCGCCGGACACATTGGAGGCAACACCTCGTGCTGATTGCTCAGCGTCCGTCGTTGACCGAAGAGGTCGTCGACGAGTTCCGCTCCCGGTTCGTGATCGAGCCGCTGGAGCCGGGCTTCGGCTACACCCTCGGCAACTCCCTTCGCCGCACCCTCCTGTCGTCGATCCCCGGCGCTGCTGTCACCAGCATCCGCGTCGACGGCGTGCTGCACGAGTTCACCACCGTGCCGGGCGTCAAGGAGGACGTCACCGACCTGATCCTCAACATCAAGCAGCTGGTCGTCTCCTCGGAGCACGACGAGCCGGTCGTGATGTACCTGCGCAAGCAGGGCCCGGGTCTGGTCACCGCCGCCGACATCGCGCCCCCGGCCGGTGTCGAGGTGCACAACCCCGACCTGGTCCTCGCCACGCTCAACGGCAAGGGCAAGCTGGAGATGGAGCTGACGGTCGAGCGTGGCCGCGGTTACGTCTCCGCCGTGCAGAACAAGCAGGTGGGCCAGGAGATCGGCCGTATCCCGGTCGACTCCATTTACTCGCCGGTGCTGAAGGTCACGTACAAGGTCGAGGCGACCCGTGTCGAGCAGCGCACCGACTTCGACAAGCTGATCGTCGACGTCGAGACCAAGCAGGCCATGCGTCCGCGTGACGCCATGGCGTCGGCCGGCAAGACCCTGGTCGAGCTGTTCGGTCTGGCCCGCGAGCTCAACATCGACGCCGAGGGCATCGACATGGGCCCGTCCCCCACGGACGCCGCCCTCGCCGCCGACCTCGTACTGCCGATCGAGGACCTCGACCTCACCGTCCGCTCCTACAACTGCCTCAAGCGCGAGGGCGTCCACTCCGTGGGTGAACTCGTCGCCCGCTCCGAGGCCGACCTGCTCGACATCCGCAACTTCGGTGCGAAGTCCATCGACGAGGTCAAGGAAAAGCTGGCCGGCATGGGCCTGGCCCTGAAGGACAGCCCGCCCGGATTCAACGCGCCCGCCGCCGCCGAAGCCTTCGGCGCGAACAACGACGTGGACGCGGGTTTCGTGGAGACCGAGCAATACTGAACGCTGCCCTCCACGCTGCTCCCTGCCCGGTGGGCGACCTGGGCGGGGTCCGCGGCCGCGCCCGTACACAAGACCTGGCGGAGGCAGTGGGCGACAAAGGGGGGCAGCTCTTACGTCGGTGACGTCCTCTGAGAGGGCCTACTGCCTCGCGGCAGTCCGGGCCTCCCGCCCTGTGCGGGTCGGGCGGCCCTCTCAGAGCGCTTCCCGACGACTCCACGCGAGTACCCGAGTCGTCCCGTCCTGGAGAAGCTGTGGCAGCGCGGACCCTGACGACCGGCCGCACTGAGCCCCGACCGATCGCACGTCAGCCGGGGCCGCTCCAGTCGAAGGGGAAGTACTTGCTGGACTTGCCGCTGCGGCTCCAGCTGAAGCCGAAGGCGTCGACCTGGCCGGTGGTGGCCCGGCCCCAGGTGGCAATCTGCCCCGGGCCGACCTCGGCACCCGGCGGGTTGTGGAGCTGGACCCGCGCCCCCTCGGGCGTGGTGGGACCGGTGAGGGCCTCGGCACGGGCGGTCACCCGGCCGAGGATTTCGGCGCGCCACGACCCCAGGTCCTCGTCGACCTCGACGGTGATCGGAGCGATGTCCATGCCGCGCATCTCGGGTCGGAAGTCCTCCACGAACTCGAACCAATCGCCGACCACGCGCCAGGGCGGGCTGCTGCCGGTCTGCTCAGCCATCTGGCACCTCCTCTCCCAGGACACGGAGGTGCGTCACTTCCACGGTGCGCCTCGCCGACGCGAAAGCGGAGTGTCCTCTGGAGGCGGGAGCGGCTGATCGGGACCCCTCACTCGGCAACCCCAGTTCCTCGAACGGGGCCCGCTCGCTGTCGTGAGGGCTGCGCCCCGTGTCCCGGTCCTGCGCTTTTGAAGCCCTCGATTCTGTGCTCTGCTGGAGATGTCTTCGGAGTGCTCGCCGCGGCCACGGCAGCAGTGGGCGTCCTTGGGAGGCAAGCCATGCCGTATCTCCGGCTGGCCCCGCCGGAGCCCACCCGGCCGGGGGTCCTGCTGCCGAGGCGTGATCTGGCCCTCGGCTGGTCCCTGCTGACCCTGATCGCCGCTCTGGCGTGGGTGCTCACGGCCGCGCAGTCGCGCGACATGGGGATGGAGCCGGGCACCATGGGCCTGGCACTTCCGCTCTTCCTCCTCCTGTGGGTGGTCATGATGGCGGCGATGATGCTGCCGTCCCTCGCACCCGTGGCTCTGACCTGGGTGCAGGCGATCAACCGCAGCACCGCGGGCCGCGTCCGTGCGCTGCGCCTGACGGAATTCGTCGGCGGTTACCTGCTGGCCTGGGCCGGGTTCGGGCTGCTCGTGTACGCGGCCCTGGCGGCGACCGGGCACCTGGTGGACGATCACCCTGAGGCGGGCCGCTGGATCGGCGCGGGCGCCTTCCTGCTCGCGGGCGTCCAGCAGTTCGGGCCGCTGAAGCGGGTCTGTCTACGCCACTGCCGCAGCCCGATGTTCCAGCTGCTGCGGTACGCGCGGTTCCGACCGTGGGCGAAGGATCTGCGGGTGGGCGCGCACCACGGGCTCTACTGCGTCGGCTGCTGCTGGGGGCTGATGATCGTCCTGATCCCGCTCGGCGTGATGAATGTGGCGGCGATGGCGGCACTGGCGGCGGTGATCTTCCTGGAGAAGCTGTGGCGAGGCGGTCCGTGGCTCAGCTGGGCGGTGGGCGTCGCCTTCCTCGTGCTGGCCGTGCTCGCTCCGTTCCAGGACTGGCTGCTGCCGGGCCTGCAGATGTCGGATCCGTCGATGGACCAGATGCTGGGTGCGGCGCCCTGACCGGCTGTCGATCACCCCGCCGAACGGCCCTCCCGCAGCTGAGTCATCGGCCGCTCAAGACTCTCGGCGGTGGCGCGGGAGGAGACGTCCCCCACCTCCTCCCGCGCCGGTAGGCGCACCCTCGGGCGCTTCGCTGGAGAACGTGCGCTCGGGCACTTCGCCGTACGCCGGCTCGAAGGTCAGGCCGAACGCCTGCAAGCTGCCGGTGGGGAACTGGTTGTACAGGGCGAAGTCCACGCCGGACAGTCCCACTCGTCCAGGACCCCTTCGACCACGTGGAAGGCGGCACACCAGCTCTCGAAGGCTGGACGATGACCGTCGCCCGACACTTCAGTCCCCGTGAGCCCCTTCTCCCTCAAGCGCAAGTACGCCGAGGACACGCAAGATATACCCCCTAGGGGTAGGGTCTGCGCCGACACCAGAAACACGTCGGGAAGGGGTGGGTCCATGGCTGCGATCGGGCACGCGTTGTCCATTGCCGGATCGATGACCTGGGAAGTCACCTGGGCGCTGATCCTCGGCTTCGCACTCTCGGCCGTCGTGCAGGCGGTGGTGCGCCGCTCCACGGTCGTACGGCTGCTCGGCGACGATCGCCCCCGGACGCTCGCCCTGTCCGCCGGGCTCGGCGCCGCCTCGTCCTCCTGCTCCTACGCGGCCGTGGCCCTCGCCCGCTCGCTGTTCCGCAAGGGCGCCGACTTCACCGCGGCGATGGCGTTCGAGATCGCCTCCACCAACCTGGTCATCGAACTCGGCATCATCATGGCGCTGTTGATGGGCTGGCAGTTCACCGCCGCGGAGTTCATCGGCGGGCCGGTCATGATCCTCGTACTCGCCGTGCTGTTCCGCCTGTTCCTGCGCCAACGGCTTCTCGCCAAGGCTCGCGAGCAGGCCGATCACGGGCTGGCCGGCTCCATGGAAGGCCACGCTGCGATGGACATGTCGGTGGGAGGGACGGGCAGCTTCCGGCGCAGGCTGCTCTCTCGGGACGGGTTCACGTCCGTGTCGCACATCTTCGTGATGGAGTGGGCGGCGATCCTGCGCGACCTGGTGGCCGGGCTGCTGATCGCGGGCGCGATCGCTGCATGGGTGCCGGACGACTTCTGGCGCGGCCTCTTCCTGGAGGGCCATCCGCTCGCCGCCAAGCTGGTCGGCCCGCTCGTCGGACCGCTCGTCGCGATCGCGACCTTCGTGTGCTCCATCGGCAACGTGCCGCTGGCGGTCGTGCTGTGGAAGGGCGGCATCAGCTTCGGCGGTGTGATCGCCTTCATCTACGCGGACCTGCTGATCCTGCCGATCCTGAACATCTACCGGAAGTACTACGGCGCCCGGATGGCCGCCTTCCTGCTGGTCACCTTCTTCGCCGCGATGGCCGTCGCCGGGTACGTCGTCGAGTTCGTCTTCGGCGGCCTGGGGCTGATCCCCGACCAGGCCGACGCCACGATCCCGGACGAGGGCATCACCTGGAACTACACGACCTGGCTCAACATCGCCTTCCTGTTGCTGGCCGCGGCCCTGCTCGTACGGTTCTGGCGCACCGGCGGCCCGGCCATGCTGCGGATGATGGGCGGGGCACCCGCCAGCGCTGAACACGAGCACGACGACGCTCGCATGCAGGACGGACATCACCACTGAAACGTCAATCGCGCGCGGCGACTATTTCACCGATGTCAGGACCTGCCCTCTTCGCCCCCGGGCGAAGCCGCGCGGCGTCTTCCCGCGTCATCCGCCCCCGGCGGCACACGTCAGGCGGCTGAAGGAGGTCCCAGGTGGTGCTCGCGCTGCCCTTCGGCCATCCGCTGCGCACCGGGTGGTGACCTCGGGCGGGAGCGCGGAAGGTGAAGGCATGACGATCGACGTGACGGCCGAGCGCGTCGTCCGGCTGCCGCCCGAGCGGGTGGCCGCGTACGCGATGGACTGGCGGCATGACGCCTGGGGGCACCTCCCATGCCCGTTCAGGGCTATGGGGGAGGACCCAGGGCATCCGTACGGCGGAACTGACTCGGGAGGCGGAAGGCGGGAGCTTCGGCGTCGGGGCCGAGGTCACGCGCACGGCGTACTTCCTGGGCCGGCGCATCGACTACGTGCTGCAGGTGGCCGCGTACGACCCGCCCCGCTTGCTGGACATGATCTCGGTGGCGGGCCCCATGCCCATGCACGTCACATACACCTTCGACCGCCACCCGGAAGGCACCCTCGCTCGGATCCGCGTCCGGGGCGGCGACGGCGGCTTCTACCGGCTGGCGGCACCCCTGCTCGCCCGCCAGGTGCGGGGCAATCTCGTCAAGGACCTGCGCGACCTGGAAGCGCGACTCGTGGATCGAGGGTGAGACGGCGATGGCGTACGACGAAGGGCTGGCGGAGCGGATCCGCGAGCGACTCGCCGCGGATCCGGCGATCACGGAGAAGCGGATGTTCGGCGGGATCGCGTTCCTGCTGCACGGCAACATGGCCGTGGGCGTCACCGGCGACGACCTCATGGTGCGGGTCGGGCCGGAGGCGACGGACGCGGCGCTCACCCGGCCGGGAGCGCGGATCTTCGACATGACCGGCCGCCCGATGCGCGGCTGGGTCGTGGTCGACGGCGCCGCGGTCGCGGAGGACGAGACGCTCGGCGCCTGGATCGCCGAGGGACGGGCCTTCGCGGCGGGTCTGCCGCCCAAGTGAGGCGGCGAACTGGGAGGCACGCATGTGACGCAGCACACACCGGATCGCCGATGACTTCGGACGGCGCCGTCGGTCAAAGGGCGGACGACACCGGCACAGACGGGAGACCACCACCATGACCGCCCCAGTGAAAGGCCCTGCGAGCTACTTCCCCTCCATCGAGAAGAAGTACGGCCGCCCGATCGCGGAATGGCAGGACCTCATCCGTTCCTCGCCGCTGACCAAACACATGGAGCTCGTGAACTGGCTGAAGTCCGAACACGGACTGGGCCACGGCCACGCCAACGCCCTCGTCGCCCACACGCTCGCGGAGCGCACCGGCGACACGACCAACCGAAACTGACCCTCTGCCCCGTTCAGGGAGGACTGCAATGGCCTCGCGACTCAACCCGTACATCAGCTTCGCCGGCGACGCCCGCCAGGCGATGGAGTTCTACAAGGAAGTCTTCGGCGGCACGCTCGCACTCAACACCTATGGCGAATACGGCAACCCGGACTCCCCGGAAGCGGACAAGATCATGCACGGCATGCTGGAGACCGCCGGCGGCTTCACCCTGATGGGCGCCGACTCCCCGCCCGGCATGGAACACACCCCCGGCAGCAACTTCTCCGTGAGCCTGAGCGGCGACGACGACTCCGAGCTGCGCGGCTACTGGGAGAAGCTGTCCGCCGGCGGCACGGTGTCCGTACCCCTGGAGAAGCAGATGTGGGGCGACGTCTTCGGCATGTGCACCGACCGGTTCGGCATCCCGTGGATGGTCAACATCAGCGAATCGCAGAGCTGAGGGACGACCGCCGCCTCGGGCGCTCACCGGTCATGAGTGGCCATGGCTGTCTTCGATGAAGCCGGTCACGCGGCGCGCGTAGGCGTCCGGGTGCGTGACGTGGGGGATGTGCCCGGCTCCTTCGAAGGTGTACGTCTGCGCCTGCGGCAGCGCCCCGGCCAGCCGGGTGGTGATCGTGGCGAACCAGGGCGGGCTGTTGGTGCCCTTCGTCAGTAGGGCGGGCCCGGCATAGCCCGAGAGGCTGTCGAGGTCGAGATCGGACCACTCGGGGTCGGCCTGCTCGTCCAGGAATGTGGGGGCGTTGGTGAGGAACGTCTGGCGCAGCTGTTGAGGCAGCTGGTCCCAGGCTCCCGGGCCCAGGGCGACCTCCTCCACGAACTGGCGTGCTCCCGCGTGGAACTCGTCGGCCCGTAGGTGTCCGATGACAGAGTCGATCTTTTTTCCGGTCGACGCCATCAGCGGCCGCAGCTCGGGGTCGTCTGCCACGATGCCCATGAGCGGGGGTTCGTGGGCGACAAGACCCCGGAAGAGTTCGGGGCGCCGGGCGGCCAGGCCGAGGGCGGTCGAGGCGCCGAAGGAGTTGCCCGCGACGAATGCCGGCGCGAGCCCCAGGGTTTCCATCAGCGCCGCCAGGTCCTCCTCGTCCTCGAATCGCGACCCTTGCCCGGGCGGACGCTCGCTCTGGCTGTGCCCGCGCCGGTCGTAGACCAGCACCCGGAACCTCGCCGTGAGGGCGTCGAGGACCGGGGCCCAGTTGTGATGGTCGCCCCAGGACCCGTGCACCAGGACCAGCGGATCGCCGTCCCCTGCCACCTCGTAGAAGAGCTCGATGCCGTTCACTTCAGCCCGTGGCATGCCCGGTCTCCTTACCTGCGGTCGGTGGCTGCTGCGGCCAATTCAGCCACCGCACGGCCGGCGCACACGACCTCTGCCGCCTTGCCGGACGAAACGTCACGCGTCCGGCTCACCGCCCCCTTTTCGGCGGGCGTAAGGACCGGAAGGCACCGCAGTTGGCTCGGTGGCGGTGCGCCGTCCTCCCCGAGCGCGCCTTCCGGCCATGCTCAACCGGGGCGGATGTTCTTGTTGTGGTGGAAGGCGTTGTCGGGGTCGTACTTGGCCTTGACCTCGGCGAGTCGCCGGTAGGTGCGATCGCCGTAGGCTTCGCGGACGCGGCCGGTGTCGTCGTCGGAGTCGAGGAAGTTGACGTAGACGCCGGTGGCGCGGTGCGGTTGGAGGGCCTGGAGGAATCGCCGCGCCCAGGCGGTCTCGGCAGCGGCGTGCTTGTCGGACTCGGCAGGGAGCCACACGCCGTCGATGATGATGTTGTGGGCCACATCGCGACCGGCGTAGGCGGTGGCGTCCTGGGGGACGCGGGCGACGGCGCCACCCATGTGGAACATCGCGGAGTACGACCGGGGCGAGCGGGCGGCGTATGCGTGGTCGGCGATGACGGCGATGGTGTCGTCGGAGAGCCCGGCGAGGTTGGTGGACTTCCAGTAGTAGTGCCACCCGTGAAGGACGGTGTCGTCGGTGGCGGCCTGGAAGGCGGCGTACGGAGTGGGTGCGAGAAGGTCGACGAGCGGCGTCCCGAACCGCCGCAGGGCCCGCACCGTCCGCTCGGCGTCCTCGACGGCGCCGGCGTAGCAGCAGATGACGGCGATGGCCGGCCGCCAGTGCAGATCCTCGGGGATGGCCGGCAATGGGGGGACGGCGCCGAGCCGCACGACGGTACCGAGCTCGTCGGGTGCCTCGCCGGCGAAGTCCCGGTAGAAGCGCAGCACTTCGGTGGTGTCGTCGGCGGCCCAGAAGACGGGGCCGGCCAGCACGGTCGGGCCGACGGGATGCAGAGCGAACCGGAACGAGCTGACGACGCCGAAGTTGCCGCCGCCGCCTCGCAGCGCCCAGAACAGATCGGGGTGTTCGTCGGCGGATGCCCGCACGATGTCGCCCTCGGCGGTCACCACCTCGGCGGCCAGGAGGTTGTCGACGGTGAGCCCGTGTGTGCGCATGAGGAAGCCGATGCCGCCGCCGAGGGTGAGCCCGGCGACGCCGGTGTGGCTCACGATGCCGCCGGTGGTGGCCAGCGCGTGGGCCTGTGTCTCGTGGTCGACATCGCCCCACAGCGCACCGCCCTGCGCCCGGGCGGTGCGGTGCACGGGATCGACCCACACGGCCCGCATCGCCGAAAGGTCGATCACGAACCCGTCGTCGCACACCGCGGTGCCGGCCACGTTGTGGCCTCCGCCCCGAACCGCGATTTCCAGGTCGTGGTCGCGGGCGAAGCGCACGGCCGCGGCCACGTCGGCGCTCCCGCCGCATCGGGCGATCAGCCCGGGGCGCCGGTCGACGGCGCCGTTCCACACCGCTCGTGCGGTGTCGTAGTCGGCGTGATCAGCGGTAATCAGCTCGCCCCGGAACCCATCGATCTCCATGGCGATCGCCTCCTCGCTCGACATCCATCGCATCACCGGGGCCCGCGGCCGTGAAGTCAAGAATCTGGACCACGGCGCCGCGGGCAGCGGTGGGACACTGGTGCCGTGCGGAGCTATGGCCAGTACTGCCCCATCGCCCGCGGCGCCGAGATCTTCGCCGAGCGCTGGACGCCGCTGATCATCCGCAACCTGTATCTCGGCTGCGGAAGCTTCGGTGAGATCCTGCAGGGCGCGCCCGGGCTCTCCCGCACCCTGCTCTCCGGGCGGCTCAAACAGCTCGAACGACTCGGCATCGTCGAGTCGGCGCCCAAGCCCGACGGACGCGGACGCCATTACGAGCTCACACCCGCCGGTCACGACCTCTTCAAGGTCTGCGTGTCACTCGGCGAGTGGGGTGCCGCCTGGCTCGAGATCGCCCCCGAGCACCTCGATCCCTTTGTGGCGCTCTGGTCGATGTGCAACATGCTCCGTCGGGACCGGCTCCCGGAGCAGCGCGTCGTCATCCGCTTCGATTTCACCGGCCGACCGCGCCACGAGCGGTACTGGCTGCTGATCGAGCACGGAGACACTGAGATCTGCAAGACGTACCCCGGTCTCGACGAGGACCTCTACATCACGGCGGAAGCCGAAGCCTTCGTCAGGTGGCACGCCGGCCGGCAGACCTGGGCCGCAGCCGTCCGCGACCGCCGCATCCAGCTCCACGGCCCCTCGTGGCTGGTACGGGCGTTCCCCACCTGGAACGCCCGCAGCGCCTTCGCCCACATCAAACCGGTCTCCGGAACTGCGGCGAACTCGGCGGCCTGACCTCTTCGACGCGCCTCCAGCGCGTCGACGACGGCCACCCGCGCACCCTGACACGGACCGGGTCATCCGCTTCGCCGCCGAGATCGTCACCGGCTACCGCCTCGATGCTGACGCGCCTCCCGCGGACACCCGGCCACCACCGTGTGCGAATCTGGCAGCTGGTGCAGGCAGACCGAGGACAGGGGACGAGGACGGATGCGGGAGTCGTACCACAAGGAGCTGGATTCGATCAGCGAGGCCCTGGTGGAGATGGCGAACCTGGTCGGTTCGGCCATGGGGCGCGCGACCAGCGCCCTGCTGGACGCTGACCTTCAGCTCGCGGAGAGCGTGATCTCCATCGAGGAGCGGGCCGAGGACATGCAACGGGATCTGGAGAGCCAGGCGATCGCCGTGCTGGCCCGCCAGCAGCCGGTCGCCACCGATCTTCGGGTGGTGGTCACCTCCCTGCGGATGAGTGCGGAACTCGAGCGCTGCGGAGTCCTGGCCCAGCATGTCGCCGGTGTGGCCCGGCGGCGGTATCCCCAGCACGCCGTGCCGCGGGATCTGCGCCGCACGATCCTGGAGATGGGCCAGCTCGCCCAGCGGCTGATGGCACAGGCCGCCGAGGTGCTCATCACCCACGACATCGACGCCGCGCTGCAGCTGGAGAACGACGACGACCGCATGGACGAGCTGCACCGCATGATCTTCCAGCACCTGATGGACGACCGCTGGCACCACGGGGTGGAGACGGCCGTCGACGTCACCCTGGTCGGCCGCTACTACGAACGCTTCGCCGACCACGCCGTCTCCGTCGCCCGCCGTGTCGTCTACCTGGTCACCGGCGAGCACGCGGACGACCTGGCCGCCGACACCGCCACTCGCTGACCATCGGCTGAAGTACGTCCTGTCGGTGGTGCGGCGCTTCAAGGGCCTCAACTCCCGTTGTTCAGCAGTGACGTTCGCCGAGCAAGTCCCGGGACTTACCAGCCCGCACGCCCGTTACACCCCGCTGCTCCGCGGGGTCCCCCACCCTTCGCCCCACAGCGCCGCACTTATGAACGCCCGTCCGGCCGGCCCGAGGACGACCGGATACAGTGCGCGAGACGGCAGCCCGGTCCGAGAGGGGAAGCGTGACCGACACCAGCGACACCCGACCCGCCGACAGCGAAGTGCAAGCTCCGCGGCAGAGCCGACTGCTCCGCCTGATGCGCTACATCCCCCTGATCGCCCCCGTCCTGCTGTGGGCCGTGCCCTGCTGGGTGCTCCTGTACACCGGCCAGCACTGGCCGCTGCCGGTCACGCTGGTCGGCACCGCCCTGTTCGCCCTCGGCCTCGTCGGTATGCCGCTCGCGATGGTGCGCGGCCACGGTCGACGCCAGCAGGACCGGACGGCGATAGTCGGCGACACCCTGCTGGGCACCAGCTGGGTTCTGTTCACCTGGTCCGTTCTGCTCGGTGTCCTCTTGCGGCTCGCCCTGACCGTGGCCGGCGTCGGTGAGAGTCAGGACCGGGCCCGAATCGTCACTTGGGCCGTCCTCGGCACAACCGCCGTACTGCTCGCCTGGGGGTACGCCGAGGCCCGCCGCGTGCCACGGGTGCGCCGCCTCGACGTGCAACTCCCACGGCTGGGTGCGGGGTTGGACGGCCTCCGCGTCGTCCTCATCACCGACACCCACTACGGCCCGCTCGATCGCACTCGCTGGTCGGCGCGGGTGTGCGAGACGGTGAACACTCTGGAAGCCGACCTGGTCTGCCACACCGGCGACATCGCGGACGGCACGGCCGAACGCCGCCGCGCCCAGGCCGTCCCACTCGGTACCGTGCAGGCCACCTGGGGCCGTGTGTACGTCACCGGCAACCACGAGTACTACAGCGAGGCCCAGGGCTGGGTCGACCTGATGGGCGAGCTGGGCTGGGAGCCGCTGCGCAACCGCCATCTGCTGCTCGAACGCGGCGGCGACACCCTCGTGGTCGCCGGCGTGGACGACGTCACCGCCGAGTCCTCCGGCCTGCCAGGCCACCGCGCCCACCTCGCCGGAGCTTTGAACGGCGCCGACCCCGACCTACCCGTCCTGCTCCTGGCCCACCAGCCCAAGTTCGTCGACCGGGCGGCAGCCGACGGCGTCGACCTCCAACTCTCCGGCCACACCCACGGCGGCCAGATCTGGCCCTTCCACCACCTGGTCCGCATCGACCAGCCCGCCCTCGCCGGCCTCACCCACCACGGCACCCGCACCCTCCTCTACACCAGCCGCGGCACCGGCTTCTGGGGCCCGCCGTTCCGCGTCTTCGCCCCCAGCGAGATCACCCTGCTCGTACTCCGCTCCCCGCACCGGCCCACCTCGCCGTAGCATGGTGCTGCAGGCGAAGGCACACTCAGGACTGCACGATGTCGCCGTTCTGCCCCGCGCGTATCAACCTCACTAGGTGCCTCGAGCGTTCGGTCCCGACATGCAGCGCTTTGCGCAACGACTCGGCCGAAACCGGACGCTGATACGCCTCACGGTGCCGGGCATCCACCTGGCGCGCCTGGTCGAGCAAGGGATCGACAGCCTCCGCCATGACGGCTCCTTGGCCGCCACCGGCTGAGGTGTTCACTTCTTGGCCCTGACCACGGGCCAGGAGTTCCACCGCCAGCAGCAGCGCCACTGGCGGCCAGCCCGCGACCAGCATCGGCTTCCACGCCAGAGCCGGCGCGGCGGCGATGTTCGCGACGAGTGAGACGGCGATCCCCAACCAAAAGGCCGGCCAGACGGTCCAGCGGAAGCGGCGATCGGTACGGACCGGCCGCGTGAGCAGTGCGGCGGTCGCCAGGAGCAGCAAACCGTCCACAGACAACGGCCAGATGGCGGCGCTCGCCCGGTCCGCACCACCCTGGAGCGCGAACGCGTACTGATGGACGTAGGAGGCATAGGCGGCCACCCCGGCCACCGCCAGGGCTCCCACGCGACGCATCCATGCAGCCCAGCTGGCGTAACCCGGCATGAGGCCCCCCTGGCCGTTGTCGCCGCACGGAGTAGGTCCGGCCGTCCGACTCACCCCCCATCTATAGAGGCCGCCGAATCCCGCTGTTTTGGACACAACCCTGCTCCCACGAATCCAACGGAAGCAGCACCACTACTACCCAGCGACTAGATCACAGCTAAGCCACTACTACGCCAAGGCAACGGATCGCCAAATCGACGGCCCACACGGGCCGTCGCGGTGGCGGCGCGCCAAATAGCTCCTTCTTAGTCGTTCCTTGTCGGCGCCCCGGTTGCCTCGAACCCTCACTTCTTCGGCCCCGAGGGAGGCGACCGACATGAAGGAACAACGGACCGCCGAGGCAACTCAGCGGCCTCAACGCCCGGAAGACCCACTGCCGTTGGAGGCCGCCCAGGCCTGGTTCACGATGCTGGCGGACGGGCCGAGGCCGCTTTGCCTGGACGGACGGCCCTTCGCCGGACTGCCGAACCGGCCACTCCCCCTCGGCGAGGTCCGCCGGTGGTTGCTGCTGCGCCGCTGCCCGAAAAGGACTCGGGATGCGGTGTGGGCACACCTGGTGCGCTGTGCACGGGAGCAGGGGGCGGCCTGGAGCCTGGCCTGTGTGGGGATGGCCCTGCCGGCCCTCACCGGGGTCAGTCGCTGGCTGACCGCCCGATACCCCGGGGATGCCTACGACATGCAGGCCGAGGTACTGGCAGGGTTCCTCGAAGCCCTGGCCACCGTCGACCTGGACCGGCCCCGGGTGCTGGTGCGGCTGCGGTGGACGGCTTACCGACGCGGGTTCGCCGCACTCAACGAGGCGCTGGACGCACCGGTGCCCGTCGCACCGCGGTTCTGCTCGGCCCCGCCGCAACGCCCGTGGGGTCACCCGGACCTGGTCCTGGCGCGGGCGGTGCGGGAGGGAGTCCTGACTCGGACCGAGGCGGACCTGATCGGCGCCACCCGGCTGGACGGCCAGGCCATGGCGGACTGGGCGGACTCCCACGGGACGGCCGCCCAGGCGGCCTACAAGGCCCGCCAGCGGGCCGAGGACCGACTGGTCACCTTCCTCCGAGGCCGGACACGGCCCTGCAAAGGCCGGACAGGGACCGGCGCCGAGGTCGGGCGAGTTCGGGCACACGCCCGGACCAACTCCTGCCCTCCGCACACTTCTACGGCAAATTTTCGCGAACTGGTGTCCAAAAACAGCGCGAAACGCGGCCTTTCCTAATGCGGGGGTTTCCTGACGACCCGCGAATCGTTCGTACCGCACTCGGAGGTGTGCCCCCATGCGCAGGCCCCAATTCCCGCGAACGCACCGGGCCCATGTCGCCGGGCGCACCACATCACTGCGTGCTGGTCGGATTCGCCGCTGGACGTTCGTGGGTTCAGCCGTGCTGGCTCTGTGTCTCGTCGGCGCAACCTCCGCGAGCGCCGTCGACGCCGGCTCGGTGCTGGCCCTGGCGAAGTCCGTGAACGAGGTCCTGGACAACATCCGGAACTGGATCATGGGCATCCTCGCCGGGCTGGCCACGGTAATCCTCAGCCTGGGCGGCGTCCGCTATCTGATGGCCGGTGGCGACCCGGGAGAGGTGGAGAAGGCCAAGTCGGCCTTCAAGAGCGCCGGTTGGGGCTACGGGCTCGCTGCCCTGGCGCCGCTCGTGGTGGCGATCCTCAAGGGGATCGTCGGGACGGGGGACTGATGCTCACCGCCGGCGATCCCGGTGGTGTGGCCGGCTGGATCGCCAAGGGCATCTCCGCGGCCCTCAATGCGTTTTTCGAATCCCTGGTCAGCGCGGCGCTCGACCCGTTGCTCAAGCTGCTCAGCGAGACCCTCCTGACCACGCCCTCCCTCTCATCGCTGCCGCAGGTGGATCACCTGTGGTCGAGTTCGTGGGAGATCGTGATCGTTGCCTACTCGCTGCTGGTGATGGTAGCCGGAGTGGTGCTGATGTTCCACGGGAGCTTGCAATCGCAGTACTCCCTACGGGAGTTGGGGCCGCGCATCCCGCTGGGATTCCTGGCGGCCTGCATGTCGCTGATCGTCGCAGCCAAGGCGGTGGACCTCGCCAACGCCCTGTCGGTCGCGGTGGCCGGCCGAGGACTCGACAAGCAGACAGCCGGCGCGGCGCTGCGGGACTTTGTGCTGCAGAGTTTCGCCCCCGGCAGCGACATCTTCGAGGTCGTACTGTGGGGGGTCGTCATCGGCCTCTTGGTCGCGCTGTTGGTCACCTATGTCGTACGTGTGGCTCTCACGATCTTGCTGGTGGTCGGGGCCCCACTGGCCCTGATGTGCCACGCGCTGCCGATGACGGACGGCGTGGCACGGTGGTGGTGGCGCATCTTCAGCGGCCTGCTGGCCATCCAGGTGGCGCAGTCCATGGCACTGGTCGTCGCGATCCGGATCTTCTTGACGCCCGGGAATCTGAGCCTGTTCGGCTCCGTTCGCAACGGCCTGGTCAACGGACTCGTCGTCCTGGCCCTGCTGTACATCCTGTTCAAGATCCCATTCTGGATCCTGGCCTCCGCGCGGGTGAGTCACCGGCCCTCTTTCACCGGACGCATCGTCCGAACCGCAGTGGCGTACAAGGTTTTCGGGCTACTGCGCGCCGGGGCGAGGGCGCCACGGATTGCCCGATCCGCGTGGGCTGGCGCGGGACCGTCGACGGGCAACCCTCGACCGCCAGCAGGGCCCGGGGCGCCGCCCGGCCTGCCTCCTCGGCGGCCACGGCCTGGCCCTCCCTCGCCTGGCGGGCCGTCCGCCGCAGGACCTCGGCGCTGGCCGCCCAGCACTCCCCTGTTCCTCGCACCCGCTCCGAGCGAGCCGCCGACTGTCTCAGGCCCGCGCGCAGCCGCTACGACAGCGCCGCCTCTCTTCCACACCCCATCGCCTCACGGCGCCCGGACGCCTTCCTCTCCGCCGTCGGCCCGGCCGACCACGGCCCCCGAACCGCCCTTGTTCCGGGAACCAGGCTCGAGTTCGGCTGTACGCCCTCTCGTCCAACCACGGACGCCTGCGGGCTCCCCGCGCTTCCAGCAGCCGGTCCCCCCACCGCCACCAGTGCGCTCCGGCCACGCCACGCGCACCCCGCCGCCCCTCACCTACCGCTCCCCCGGCCAACGAGCCCTCGCACCGCCCCCGCCCCAGCGCCCGCATCGCCGCCGAGGTGATCCGCGATGACGCAGCCCGTACGCATCCCCTCGGACGTCGACCGCGAGGACACCGTGCTGGCGAACCTCACCGCACGCCAACTCCTCATCCTCACGGTCACCGGCATCGTGCTGTACGGCCTCTGGTCACTGACCCGCCTCACCGTACCGATCGCCGTCTTCCTCATCGTGGCCCTGCCCCTCGCGGCGACGGCCGCGCTGCTCGCGCTGGGCCGACGCGACGGGCTGTCCCTGGACAGGCTGGCCCTGGCCGCCGTCCGACAGCACCTCGCCCCCAGCTACCGGATCACCGCCCCCGAAGGCCTGCCGCAACCGCCCGCATGGATCCAGGCGCGCGTCGTGGGCCACGAACCCGGGCAACCGCGCACGCCCTCTTCTGCTGCACCGCAATTGCCCGCCAAGGAGGTCACCGAGACCGGCCTCGTCGACCTGGGAGCGGACGGGCTGGCCGTGCTCGCAGTCTGCGGCACGGTGAACTTCGCACTCCGCACGCCTGCCGAACAGGAGGCGCTCATTAGCGGGTTCGGCAGTTACCTGCACTCCCTCACCGCCCCCTTGCAGATCCTTGTCCGGGCCGAGCGTCTCGATCTGTCGGCCCAGATCGCCCAGCTACGGGAGTGCGCGGACCAGTTGCCGCACCCCGGGTTGGAAACGGCCGCACGCGAGCACGCCGAGCATCTGCAACAGCTGGCCCACGAAGCGAATCTGCTCCAGCGGCAGGTGCTGCTGGTACTGCGCGAGCCGCTGCGATCCGTATCGCCCGCGGACAGCTCGTCCCCATTCAGCGGCCTCACTTCGCGCGCGTCCCGCCCCCGGGACTTCGCGCCGAGCGAAGGACTGCGACGTTCGGTCGAAACGCGGCTGGTACGACGCCTCGCGGAAGCCTCGGAGTTGCTCGGTCCGGCCGGTATTGCCGTAACCCCTCTCGACTCCGCTCGAGCGACCGCCGTCCTGGCGACCGCCTGTAACCCCGACAGCCTGGTCCCACCCTCGCCTGCCCTGGCTACAGCCCACGATGTGATCACCGGTACAACTCGCCAGCATTGGGAGGGGGTTGGCTCTCAGTGAACCGCCGCACATCACGGCCGGGCCAGCCGACACACAAAAAAGCCGACCACGCCGGCGCCTTCGCCCCTAACACCTTGATGGTCAAAGCCCGTCATCTGGAGATCGGCGCCGAGCGGGTCGCCTCATTTGCCATCACCGGCTATCCGCGTGAGGTCCACCCCGGCTGGCTCCAGCCCCTGCTCACCTATCCCGGCCGCTTGGACGTCTGCCTGCACATCGAGCCGATCGATCCGGTCACCGCCGCCAATCGCCTCAAGCGGCAACTCGCCCGTCTCGAATCCGGCCGACGTTATAGCCAGGACAAGGGCCGCCTGCTCGACCCGTACGTTGAGGCTGCGACCGAGGACGCTTACGACCTCTCGGCCCGAGTCGCCCGTGGGGAAGGCAAGTTGTACCGCGTCGGCCTCTATTTCACCGTCCACGCCGACAGCGACGAAGAGTTGGCAAACGAAGCAGCCGCCGTACGCGCGCTTGCGGCCAGCCTGTTGCTGGACGCCAAGCCCGCCACGTACCGCAGTCTTCAGGGTTGGGTGACCTGCCTGCCGATGGGCCTGGATCTGCTGCGGTTGCGCCGCACGTTCGACACCAGCGCCCTTGCCGCCGCGTTCCCGTTCACCAACCCGGATCTTCCGCCGACCGATCCCATAACAACCGGCGCGCCCACCGGTGTGCTGTACGGCTACAACGTCGGCAGCCAGGGCCTGGTCCACTGGGACCGTTTCGCCCAGGACAACCACAACGCTGTCGTGCTGGGCCGTTCGGGCGCGGGAAAGTCCTACCTGGTCAAGCTGGAGTTGCTGCGCTCGCTGTACCGCGGAGTCGAGGTCCACGTGATCGACCCGGAGGACGAGTACGCCCGGCTGGCCGCCGCGGTCGGCGGCACCTACATCCGGCTCGGTGCGGAGGGCGTACGCCTCAACCCGTTCGACCTGCCGCTGCACACTCGACCGGACGGGCGCCGCAGCGCGCCCAAGGATGCGCTTGTCCGACGCTCGCTGTTCCTGCACACCGTGATCGACGTCTTGCTGGGCAGCAGTCTCACGTCCGCCGAGCGGGCCGTCCTGGACCGGGCGCTCGTGGCCACCTACCAACAGGCCGGAGTCACCGGGGATCCCCACACCTGGACACGCCCCGCTCCACTGCTGCGCGACCTCGCACAAGTGCTGGCGGACACCGAGGGCGGGACTGAACTGACCGCGCGGCTACACCCGTTCGTCCACGGCGCCTTCGCGGGACTCTTCTCGGCTCCCACCACCACCCACCCCGAAGGGCATCTCGTCGTCTTTTCTCTGCGCGACCTGCCCGACGAGCTGAAGGCGATCGGAACGCTCCTCACGCTGGACACGATCTGGCGCCATGTTGCCAACCCGGCGCTGAACACTCCCCGTCTGGTGGTCGTGGACGAGGCCTGGCTGCTGATGCGCCAGTCGGCTGGCGCCGAATTCCTGTTCCGGATGGCCAAAGCCAGCCGCAAGCACTGGGCCGGACTGACCGTCGCCACCCAGGACACGGCAGATGTCCTGAGCAGCGATCTGGGCAAGGCGGTGGTCTCCAATTCCGCTACCCAGATCTTGCTACGACAGGCTCCCCAGGTCGTTGACGAGATCGCCCGGACCTTCAACCTGTCCGATGGCGAACGGCAGTTCCTGCTCACCGCCGACCGCGGTCAGGGCTTGCTGATCGCTGGTCCTCAGCGGGTCGCCTTCCAGAGCATCGCCTCACCGGCCGAGAACTACCTCATCACCACAGATCCTGCAGAGCTTGCCATGTACGCCGACGGCGGCGCGACGGTGCAGGAAGCGCCGGCATCTCCTGACCTGACCCCGCCCGACCTTGAGCCACAAGGCCTCGAGGTCGACGCCTTCGGCCACATCACGCTCGATTCCGCCTAGCCGCTGCCTGTTCAGCTCTCTGCTCCCCGCGAAGGGGGTCGCCCATGGCACTCGACCGCGCCTGCCCGGCTTCGGCGATCGGCGAAGGTTCACCACCGCTGGAGCGGTTCCTTCGCGATCCCCACGGAGTCGTGGTAGCGCTCGTGCAGTGGTTGCTGCATCACGTCGCGTCCCGGAGTCCGCTGGCCATTCCAGCTCTGGTCCTGCTGCTGAGCACCGTGCTCGCCGCCCGGCGGTGGTGGCGCCTGCGATGCCGTCGGGCGATGGCCGACGGCGCTCGTGTCATCCAGATCCTTCCCGCGCCGATCGCCGATCCCGCCGGCGCACTCGCCCTGTGGTCCCACCTCACCGGCCTGCTCCGCCCGGCCTGGCGACGGCTACTGCTGGGACAACCGCATCTGGCTTGGGAGTACGTACTGAACCGGGATTCAACGAAGATCCAACTCTGGGTGCCCGGCTCCGTCCCTCCAGGCATGGTGGAGCGGGCCGTCGAAGCAGCCTGGCCAGGCGCCCGAACCCGTACAACCCCCGCGACAGAGCCGGTGCAGACTGCCTCGCGAATCGAGTCCGCCTCCGGCGAGCTCCGCTTGGCCCGCAACGAGAGCCTTCCGCTGCGTACCGACTTCAACTCCGACCCGTTGCGGGCATTGCTCGGCGCACCGTTCGGCCTCGCCCCTTCCGAGCAGGTGGTCGTGCAGGTTCTCGCGCGGCCGGTGACCGGCCGCAGGCTGAGCAAGGCACGACGATCGGCTCACCGCGCACATGCTCAGGATTCAACGCGGATGGTGAGCCGTCTGCTGGACATCGTCACCCCCGGGATGCCATCCGCCCGCCGTACGCCGCCTCTTCCCAGCCATCGCCAGACAACGCTCGAGACCTCCGCACAAGACCGAGCGATCGTGGCAAAGCAGCACGGCGGCGCGTACGAGGGACGGATTCGGTACGCAATCACAGACCTCAGCAGTGAGGAGCACCGCACCGATGTCCGCGCCCGGCTTCGAGGTCGCGCCCATGCCGTCGCCAGCGTCTACGCCTGCTACAGCGACCACAACTACTTCCGGCGCAAGCAACCTCGGAAGGCGCTGCGCGCGCTGGCCGAACGCCGCCTCGACAAGGGCGACTTGTGGTCCATCGTCGAGCTTTCAGTGCTCGCGCACCTGCCCTGGGATGTCGCCGTCCCTGGCCTGCAACGCGCCGGAGCCCGGGCCGTGTCACCGCCACCCGGCATCGCGCCGCCCGGGCCACAGGCCAAGCCGATCGGCCTGTCCGACGCAGCGGGTCGCCGCCCCGTTGCCCTGTGGACTGCCGACGCACGCCAGCACATCCACCTGCTGGGAGCCACCGGCTCCGGCAAGTCGCACCTGCTCGCTCACATGATCCTTGCCGACGCCGAGGCGGGGCGCGGTCAAGTAGTTGTAGATCCCAAGGGCGATCTCGTCATGGACGTCCTCGCCCGCCTGCCCGAGCACCTCGGCGACAAGGTCGTCCTCCTCGACGCGGACAGCCGCTGGCATCCGCCGATCCTCAACCCGCTCGACGGCGCGGACACCGCACGGACCGTGGACAACCTGGTCTCGATCTTCTCCCGCGTATACGCCGCCTATTGGGGCCCGCGCACCGACGACATCCTGCGCGCCGGCCTGCTCACCCTCCGAGCCCTGCCCGGGACACCGCTCCTGACCGACCTGCTGAAGCTCCTGTCCCACGACGGCTTCCGCAAGAGCGCGATGGTCCAGACCGAAGACGACGTCCTGCGCGGCTTCTGGTCCTGGTACGACGAGCTCTCCTCTGCAGCACGCGCTCAGATCACCGCACCCCTGATGAACAAACTCCGTGGCTTCCTATTGCGTCCCTTCGTCCGCCAGACCCTCGCTGGAGGGCCATCGACCGTCGACATGGACCACCTCCTGGACAGCGGTGGCCTCTGCCTCGTACGGGTCACCCGCGGCGCTCTCGGACCGGAGACCGCCCACCTCATCGGCTCCGTCGTCGTCGCCCGCACCTGGCAGGCAGCCACCCGCCGCGCCAGCGTGCCGCAGGACCAGCGCCGCGACGCCTCGCTCTACATCGACGAGGCGCACCACTTCCTCAACCTCCCCTACCCGCTGGAGGACATGCTCGCCGAGGCCCGCGGATACCGCCTCTCACTGACCCTGGCCCACCAATACCTCCGCCAGCTCCCCAGAGAGCTCGAGGAAGGCATCAGCACCAACGCCCGCACCAAGATCTTCTTCAATTCCTCCCCCGAAGACGCCCGCATCCTGGCGCGCCACACCGAGCCCCGCCTCACCGCTCACGATCTTTCGAATCTCGACGCATTCCACGTGGCTGTGCGGCCGGTCCTGCACGGCACCGAGGCGCCGGCCTTCACCGCGGTCACCATGCCGCTCCCACCACCCGTACCAGGCAGGGCCCGACGCATCCGGGCCGCTGCACGCCGCAACGCCCGCCCCGCAGCCGGGCGGACAAGCGGGCCAAACATCGAGGCCCGTCCTTCGGATCCGCGCCGGGCACGCCCCTCACCAGGAGGTGAACTCTCTTGATCACCAACGCAGTTCCACCACTCACGCTTCGCGCTTGCCGCCCCAAACGGATCAGCCGTCGAGCCGCCGTCACCGGCGAGTACCTCGCACGCCTCGCCCCGCGACTGACGACGCGCGACCGCTGGCTGATCCGCATGCTGTACGAACACCGGGTGTTCACGTCCGGCCAGATCGCAGAACTTGCCTGGCCCTCCGTACGGGCAGCCAACCTTCGGCTCCGTCAGCTGTACATGTGGCGGGTCGTCGACCGCTTCCAGCCCTTCGTCTCCTACGGCACCGCCCCCATGCACTACATCCTGGACATCGCCGGTGCCACCGTGCTCGCCCGCGAAGAGGGTGTGGAACTCCGTGCTATCGGCTACCGCCACGAGCGCGCGATGAGCATCGCCTACTCGCTCCTGCTCGCTCACGCAGTCGGCACCAATGGCGTCTTCACCTCCCTGATAGCCCGGTCCCGGCAAGCAGATGTCGACGGGTTCCTGGTCGCCTGGTGGTCCGAAGCGCGCTGCCGCCGCCACTTCGGCGATGTCGTGTGTCCGGACGGGTACGGCCGCTGGTGGACACCCGCGGGAGAATTGGAGTGGTTTCTGGAGTACGACCGCGGAACGGAACGGCCAGCCAAGCGCGTGGGCGACAAGCTGCCCCGGTATGCGAAGCTCGCCGAGAACACCAGCATCGTCACACCAGTGCTCGTCTGGACCCCCACCCTGCGCAGGGAATCCGGCGTCCGCCACGCGCTCGGACAGGCCCTCGCCACGCTGCCCGATCCGGCAACCGTGCCTGTGGCCACGACCAATGGCGAACTCCCCACGGCCAGCGATCCGTTGGGGGACAGCTGGCTTCCGCTCAATGGGCCCGCCTCGCGCCGCCGGCCACTGTCGGCCTTGCTCTCTGCCTGGCCGCAGCTTCCGCTCCTGCCCGCCACCCAAGAGGACATCGGCGGGAGCAACGGGGCCAACTCGCTGCTGCCACCGCCAGTTCCTCAGTGCCCCAAGCCTGGGACCGGCCACGGATGGTGGTAGGGCGCGATGCACAAGCAGATCTGCCTCACCGTCGGGACCGCCCTGGTGGCCGTCGTGGCAACGGCCGCCGGGGCCGGCGGCATCCTCTCGCCGCTCAGTGGCCCCGGCGCCCGCCCCAGCGCGCACGCCATGGCCGACATCCCGCCGGACTACCTGTTCCTCTACCGGCAGGCTGCCACCGACTGCCCAGGGCTGGACTGGTCCATACCCGCCGCGATCGGCAAGGTGGAGACGGACCACGGCCGCTCCACACTCCCCGGGGTCCAGAGTGGAGCCAACTACGCCGGAGCGCGCGGTCCGATGCAATTCCTCGACTCCACTTTCGCTCAAGTCACCGCGAGGCACCCGCTGCCAGAATCTGCGTCCCACATCCCGTCCCCGTACAACCCTCGGGACGCGATCCATGCCGCCGTAACTCTGCTCTGCGACGCGGGAGCACGCGAAGGGCACAACCTCCGGCAGGCGATCTTCGCGTACAACCATGCGGACTGGTACGTGGGGAAAGTCCTCTCCGTCGCCCAGTCGTACCGGCACGAGAGCCGGGGCGTCCCGAGTACTGCAACGCTTACGGCCATCAATTACGCCATAGGGCAACTGCGCCTCCCGTATGTCTGGGGTGGTAATGGCCCGGCCGCAGGGGATGCCGGCTTCGACTGCTCGGGGCTGACCAAAGCGGCTTACGCCGCTGCCGGCATCGCGTTGCCCCGCACCGCGCAGCAACAGTTCGACGCGGGACCGAGGGTCGCTGATCCGTCCGCCCTTGCCCCCGGCGACCTCCTCTTCTACGGCCGCACGCCTAATGGGATCCACCATGTGGGCGTCTACATCGGCGGGGGCCAGATGATCGACGCACCCGGCCGGGGAAAGGTGATCCGCATCGGGCCCTACCGATACCCGGGCGACGACTACGCAGGTGCTACGCGACCTGCCGTGTAAGTACTAAAAGCGCAGGTCACCATGCTCCCCGAAGCGGCGCAGCAAATGCCTGCCCGGCATCCAATCGGTAGGCCGGACCGCGACGGTGAACACCTCCAGGTCACCGAACACGGGATGGCCGCTCGGGCGTCGCGTGTACGGCACCAAGCCATAGTCCACCCCGTCCTGCAGATCACACGTCATCCACGTGATGGCTTCTCTTTCCCCTTCTCGGAGAGGCAGGTTCGAGACCGCACGCGCTGCTACGTCGCCCTCAATGAGGGCCAGAACCTGCGGCACGGCCAACGCCCATCGGACCGCGTGGATCTCCTCGGCCCGCGCCCCGGCCCTTTCCTCGAACCCCAACGCCGTGGCGTCATCACGGAGATAGTCGTAGTCGGACAACGTCAGGAATCTGTCTCCCTGCAATGACACGACAGCTGGGCATTCTTGGTCTTCAACTGCCCGCTTCACGCGGGTCACGACGTCGCGCAGGAGCGTCTCGGTCTCGCGGTTCACCGAAGGCCGCTACTCGGCCGGCTCGTCACGATCTTTGAACACGTAGTACGCGTCCATGACTTCGACCGAGGCGCGATCACCGAGGTGGGCAAGACGTTGGAGCGTACGGCTCACCTTGGTGCGCTGTGACCGGCCTGCGCGCGTCGGCGCCTCGTCCACGACAGTGCCGTCGAGCGCTTCCAGCGCCTCGGAGAGCTCCCTCACGGTCGCCCGGGCCTTGCTCAGGTCGATCTCCACGGGCGTTTCCTCCTGGCTCGACGGCTACTCGAGCAGGAGGTTAGCCGGGCGGGCGGTTCGGCGCAGGGCAGCCAAGTCCATCAGAGACTGTCTTGGTGCCCTCCGCCTCGCCGCCGGAACTCACAGCAACACTTGGACGTGATCTGCCAGGTCGTATCCCGGGTCGCCCGGGAACCAGTTGCCCACGTCAGGCCAGAGAGCCTGCCAGACCGGTGGAGTCGTTCCATACAGTGCGCGGATGGTGCCCAATGCCTCGGGATGGCTCACCGGTCGTAGTCGAAGATCGAGGTTGCCTACGAGAAGGTTCCCGACTTCGAGTCCGTTGGAGGGTCGTGTCCCGCTCGCCTGCAGCGCTTCGGCAAGCAGGTCCAGCACACCGGCCGAGGCGTGCGGTCCGAGTCCGGAAATAGCGAGTTCGTAGTCCCGGTTGCCCTCCCGGTGCAGGCCGACGGTGTAGGCGAACGGGCGAGCGCGGGTTTCCGAGTCGGCGCCGACGTACTGCACCGCGTGACCGTACTCGGCGACGATCTCCTCGATGTGACGAAGGTAGATGGCTTCAAACATCATGCTGATCCCTACGATTCCGTGACTGTGTCCGGGCGATTAAGGAAGGGAGGACGGAGGGTCGGTTCCGGGAGCGATTCGGAAGCGAACCCTCCCCATCCCGTCGGGGGATTCCGGGATGGCCAACGGCAGGGAATGCAGCCAAGCTGCCGCCGGGTCCAGTGGTTGCGGCGGGACTCGAACCCGCGACCCAGGACTTATAAGATCCGCGCTCTGCCAACTGAGCTACGCAACCGAGCGGGAGGTGCCGGGGCGGGACTTCGGACAGGACCCTCCGGCGCTCACTTAAATACGGATCCGGACAGGCCCCAATTACCGATCTCTGAAAGGAATCTCCCTTGATCCCCGCATCCCCTCTGAGGGATCAAGGGGATGCGGGGCGCACCACGACTCTGATGCCGCGGGATCACGCAACGCCGAACTGAAGATCGGCGAGCACGTCCGCCTTCCCATGCCGAGCGGCCCACCTACGCATACCGTCGACACGATGCGGATGGAACGGCGCCCACCCCGTAGGGTGCACCCGCAGGAACTCACGGCTTTCGTGTTCCTCAATGGACGAGATCACTCGCAGCAATGCGGCGTAGAGATCTTCGTCTGTGGAGTCCTTCACCACAATGGGAAACTCCGCGTAGGCCGTGATCTCCTCGGGGTACCCTCCGTTTGCTTGATCGCGGTTGCTGTTGCGCGCCGGATAGTTCACCCGGACGACAACCGTTCCCTCAAAGCGGTTGACGTGATCGCGGGCCTTGAAAGACCAGCCCGGCTTGTAGATCACGCGGTGGATCAGTTCAATGGCGCTTGCGTTTTCCATGATCTCCTCCACTCGACGGTCAGGGCGTTCACCTAAATACGTGCGCGAAAGGGCTCCGATTACCGATCAGCCCGGAAATTCCTCGTAGCACGACTGCGGCCGGTTTCCCGAACCCCTTTGGTTCGGCAAACCGGCCGCTCTTGCGGTGCTCGACTAGTCGACTTCCTGCGCCGCCGCTCCTCGGTACACCAGATCTTCCCGCACTGCGTCGAGCGACTCCGTGAGAGAACGCCATTCCCTCAGAGCAATATCCTTGGTTCGCTGAACTTTCGAGGATGAGTTCAGGGGACCGCCGTACATTTCCTGAGCAGCCCGCCCCATGACACCGGCACGCCCTAGGTCTGCGGCCTTTTCGGCGATGCCGAGAATGGTGCGTAGCGCGGGATACGTGCTGCCGTCACCCCAAGCAGCACGAAAGATCGTCTCGCTGAGGCCCGACAGATACGGGCCGAGTTGCACGCTCGGCGGAGTTTCAGCCACACCCGCTTTCGCGTCCAGCCGGTATCCGTTGCGCGCGGCCGCATCCCTCACGGCCCAGTACTGCAGCGTCTTACGGGTCACCACGATGGTCTCTCCGTCGCGTCGCACGTACTGCCAAGCAGACGGTTCCCGAGTTGCCACCCATAGCGCAGCGACCTCACAGGTCGCAATGATCTCCCGTAACCGTTTCGCGAATATGAGAACGGCATCCTGGGTGACGTCGTCACTCACGTCGTCCGTGCCGTACGGTGCGCTCCCGTTGCGCACCGCTGTGGCGCTGCCATCCATGCGCTTACGAGACCGAGTGGAGTCGACGGCTCGACAGTAGCCGCGCGCCATCCGTTGCAGCTCCTTGAAGTCTTCCGACGTCACGCGTTTCATGTCATCCGCTGTGACGTCTGCACCTCGACCAGATTTCGAGGAGTTCCCCGAAAGGGATTGGTTCGCCACGATCGTCCCCGATCGCTTATGACGCGTGCCCGATGCACTGCGTCTTATCAATTCCATTTTCCCGCAATTGGGGGCCAATTCAAGATGCAATGGCAAGATTTTTGACTACACGTGCGACTAATACGTCAAGAAGAACTGAGGCAATGCACGCCAAAATCCCCAATCGACCAACTAATTCCAGCGACATTCAAACCCAGGAGATCTCAAGTTGAAAATCAAGGATTACGCAAATTCCATACCCAATGCACCAAGTGCGCCCACTTGCCCACGGCCTCGTGGCTCGCCTCCCCCCTCCCCCGGCCGGCGCCTACTGAGAAAAACCTGTCTCAGACAAAGTTGCATGACACTCAGGTAGCCCCCACAGCCCTCTGACCTGCACCAAAGGTGCACGGAGGGGCTACCTCTCTAGTAGGGGGAGGTATTGGAAGCCCAGTTGGAAGGGGCAGAGGTACCCCCAAAATCACAGCTGCGCAGACCACTTGCCTCTGGCCAAGCGAGTCTCACCGTCCGGGGTGATGAGGACATTGGCCCCTCGCAGCGGCAGCTCGCCGTGCTGGAGCCAGTACGCGCGGATCTCATCCAGCACGTCCCACAGGCGCTGTGGCCCGCTTTGGTGCACGGCCGGCTGTTCATTGCCGTGGGCCGTCGCCCTCGCCCATGAGCCGTCTGCATGCGCGAACCATGTCGTTCGCCGCTCCGCTGTCTCCTCGTAGCCGTAGAGGATTCCGGGCACGGTGATCTCGAGCATCGAGGCGAGGTCCCAGGCCTGTTCAACATCGATGACCGGATAGGGCCCGGTGGTGATCGTCTCCCCCTCGTCCGAGCGTGCCCGCTCGACCAGTTTGTCGGGCGGTGGCGGGAAGTCGTCGCCCTGTCGGGTGCGCATGAAGCCGGCCCGGTCCCATTCAACGCGCCCAACGGCGCAGCCATCACCGCGCTTGTCCGCCGTCACGATCAGCGAAGTGCCGCCGATCGTGGTCACCAGACGCCCGCTCGGCTTGAGCGCAGCGAGCCAACTGGCGGGGACCGGCCGCACGCCGACGGTCGCGACGATCCTGTCGTAGGTTCCAGGCAGGTCCCCGGTGGCGTCGATGGCCTCTACCTTGGGGTGCAAACGGATGCGCTCCAGTCGCTGTCGTGCTGCGCCTACGAGGTAGGGGTCCACGTCGACGCTCGTGACGCGCTTGTCTCCGAGTCGGTGGGCGGCCAGGGCCGTGCCGTACCCGGATCCGGTACCGACGTCCAGCAATTCGTCACGGTCGTCGATGCGGGCGTGCTGGAACATCCGCACGAGCAGGCTCGGGAGAGTCGCCGAGGAAGTGGGCAGGCCCTGCGGATGGTCGCCGGGCTGCGCGTGGTCGGCATGCAGGGGGCCGACCCGCGTAATCAGCGAGCTGTCCTTGTAGCCGACCGAAAACCAGATGCGCACGTCGTTCGACCCTCGTCGGAGGGTCCAGCCGTCCTCCGTACGTTCCCACCAGCGAGGGACGAACTGGTGGCGCGGCACGGCGGCGACGGAACCGCGCCACCGTGACGTGTGGTGGGTGACGCGTGCCGCGAGTAGTGCGCCGTGCGGCTGCCAGTTCATGCCCAGAGACCGTACGCCGGATCGCAGGCTTCGGTGTTGGCAGGATCGCAGTCGCCGGAGTCGTCCGGCGTGCAACCACGTCCGGTGGCCACAGGAACCATGCGGCGTGCCTCCGCCCAGCGACGCCCGGTGAGGACCGTCTGCAGCGGCTGTTCCTTGACGTTCCCGGTGGGCAGGAAGCGGCTGAGGATGCAGCCGTAGACCTCACCGTCCGGGGAGATGGCGACGCGATGGTGGAAGCAATGGCCGCACAACTCGTCGATGCTCGGGATCGCTGACAGGCGCTCGGCTGCGCGGCCTACCTTCCGCTCGCCATCCACTTGGATTCGCTTCACGCCGAGGGCTCGCAGTTCGGCTTCGGCGTCCTCGACACGCTGCTCGCCTAGGACCCGGACGATCCCGACCCGCAGCGGGATCTCGCGCCCGAGTGCCACGGCGATGTTGGAGCGGATACGGGCATGCGTTCCGCGGCCACCTGTGATCTGATCGTGCTCGGCCGCATCGTCGCTGTAGTAGCTCGTGGCGAGACGTACGCCTTCCTGGGACAAGGCCTCCCACAGGGCGGGACGTACATGGATGAGGTTGGAGTACACCTCGACAGCCAACCCGAGCGACCGAGCGTAGGCCATCAGTTCGATGAGCCGCGGGTACAGCGTCGGTTCGCCTCCGATGAACTGGACACCAAGGATGCCGAGTTCACGGATCGAGTGGATGACCTTCACCCAGTCTTCGTGGGTCATGGTGCCTGTCCTGGCTGTCGGGCCGGAGTCGGTACAGCAGTGCAGGCACCGCTGCTGGCAACGGCCAGTCAGCTCGCATTCGACGGACAGAATGCCGTGGGCGGGGGATGCAGAGCCCGCAGACGCATAAACGGCAGTGCTCATGACTGAGCCCTCCTGGTGTGAGAAAGGAGCAATTGGGCCCCGCCCCGGCCCGGGAGCGTGGGCTGACCGGGACGGGAACTTGTGGGTCTACAGCGCCTCGAGCTTCGCCCGATGATCGAGGAGCGCATCGACAGACCTGGCAAGGCCCCGTGCGTACGTGACTTCGCTTGTCGATGTGCGGCCCGCGGCCTGGCCCAGGCGCTGTTCCGCCTCTCCCACGCCGGCGAGGGCAGCCTCACGGACAGCTGTCTCGACCCCCGGTTGCCTGCACCGGTATTCGATCTCGCGGATCAGGACCATCAAGTAGCCGCGCAGGTCCCGCGCCAGACTCAACACCGTTTGCCGATCCGCGAGTTCGGCGTCATCGTCGATCAAGCGCCGGGCGACCGCCAGCATCTGCGCCGGACTCGATGCAACGGCAACGGCCTCCTCGAGAGCCCGGCGCAACGTTGCCGCCCGAGTGAAGCCGCACTTCGGGGGAATGAGCCAGTACGGTCCTGGGGGCGAGTCCTTGTCCGCGGGCGGCAGGACGACGTACGCATTCGCGCCGAGCGGCCGCGTATGCGGAACCTCCCAACCGTCCGTACTACCGGCGGGAAGTAGGAAGTACAGGAACGGCTCCGCACATGCAGGATCAACAGCAACCGCTCCGGGCCGTGCGATCCGCCCAATGGCCTGTACCCCCAGATAGCGGCCGACCCGAACCGCGTCCCATTCGACACCGGCTGGCGTCAGCCGCATGCCGGTGACCCAGGTGAGATCTCCTACGCCGCTGATCATGTCTCCCGTCCTTCATCGCTGTGCGGTGAAAGTAGGGGAAGGCCAACGACGCGCCCCGAACTGAGAGTTCGGGTGAACCATGGGTTCGGGTCAGACCAGTTGGAGCCGCTGGGCAAGGCCTGTGACCTGGCGGCGGAAGGTAGGTCGGACACGCCTGTGCAGGTCGAGGATCATGCTGCGTGCGAGCGCGCTGCGCGCCAGGTCTTCGGGAGCGATCTCTTCGAGGTCGAGGAGGTGGACCAGTACCGCGGCATCTTCCCGACGCAGGTCGTGACACCGGGCCAGCTCCAGCCCGAACGTGAACTGGCGTTCCCGGCTGGGCAGTCGACTGGTGTCGATCTGGTCGGCCACGCGGAGCCCTTCGGCGGCTTCACCCGCAAGCATCTCGATGCTCATCGCGTGCATCTCGACGTTGGTCGGCCCGAAGACGGTCCATTGGACATTTCCCTCCCCGACCTGACGAGCGAGCGGAGCAGCGCGCTGCTCCAGCCGCTGGCGCGCCTCCCACCAGCGATGCCGGCGCGCATCGGATACGACAGCGACGAGTTCGAGAGCTCCCTCAACTGCCTTGCTCTCAGTGGTGGTCGGAGCCTGCCTCAGCTGCTTCACGGCTGACAGAGCAACGTCCTTGGCCTCGTCGACTCCACCTGGATCGTCGTGGGACAGCAGAACATGCCCAAGATTCCATTTCGCAGCCGCGATGCGCACCGGGTCGTCGGCACCCTCAGCAGCGCGGATCGCCCGATCGGCGACCATCAGCGAGAGGTCGAGTCGCCCCGCGCGACGGCAGTACGAACGCAGCAGACCGTACAAGTCGGCCGCCACCTGCAGAAGTTCGCGCCGCTCCGCAGCATCGCTTCCCGTTCGGTGGAACCGCACGGCGACCTCGACGTCGTAGATCAGGTCGGGCAGGATGTCTGCGGCTTCACTGAACCGGGTCCGTGAAGACTGCCATATCCTCCAGGCCTGATTGACGCGCTCCCGCAGCTCGGCAGTCCCCAGGGGCGCCTCGTCCCGCTCCATCCCGCACCCCATGAGTGCGCGAGCCACAGTGGGTGCCGCGGTCAGGGGCGCAGGGCGATGCTCGACCGGTTCCTCGGCCAGCAGCGCGGCCACCGGAACTCCGAGCTCGGAGGCGAGCCGGGACAGGACACGCGCGGAGGGGATCTTCGTCCCGGCTTCGATCTGCTGAAGGTAGCGCTCGGTAATGCCGCACAGGCCAGCCACGGCGGCCTGTGAGCGATTGCCGTTCCTGCGCCGGTAGTACTTGACTCGGGCACCAACCGGCAGTCTCGCCGGATTCACTGTTCAGCCCCTTCCGCGACCGCGGCTCCTACAGTCAGCGTAGAGCGAGCGGAGCATGCTGGAGCACAATCCGTGCATCAGAGCATGACGGCTTGTTACCGGCGGCGGACGGGAAGTTGAGGCGCTCCATGGCATGGCTGGTCCTGTGGGACATCGACCACACCTTGATCGACACACGCGGTGTGGGCCGCGAGCTGTCGGCCTCGGCCTTCGAGCGCGCCACGGGCCAACCCATGCGCGAGCAGGCAAAGATCGACGGCATCACGGAGCCCGTCATCTTCCGCGAGACGGCGAAACTGCACGGCCTGGTGACCGCTCGCCCGGATTTCGAGCGCTTCGCCGAAGCACTGGCCGACGAACACGTCAAACGCGCAGAAGATCTCCGAGCACGGGGCCGTGCGCTTCCCGGAGCCGAGGCCGCCCTGGACGCACTCGAGGCCGCCGGCGTCCAGCAGACCGTCGTATCCGGAAACATCCGTCCCGCCGCCGAGATCAAACTCGGCGTCTTCGGTCTCAGCCGGCACATCCACTGGGACCTCGGTGCGTACGGCGAGGACGACGACACGCGAGCCGAACTCGTCCGACTCTCCCTCCAACGCGCCCGCGCCACCGCGGCCGATTCGGTCCTGATCGGTGACACACCGGCCGACGTGGAGGGCGCGCATGCCAATGGCGTACGAGTGATCGCGGTGGCGTCGGGACGTAGCGCCGAAGCGGCCCTTCGTGACGCGGGAGCGGAGGCCGTGCTGCCCGACCTGCGGGACACCGAACTGCTAGTGAAGCTCGTTCGTGGAGACGACCGACGAACTGCTTGACGGGTCAAGCCGTGGAGGACCTGCCAGCCGGCGGTCGAGGAACCCGATCAACCGTGTCTCGGAGCGTTCGAGCCGTTCACGTTGCTCGCGCGGAAGTGATACCAGGGCATCGACGAGGACCCGCTCGCGGGGGACGTGAACCATGGTGCCCGAATAGAACCGGCAACCGGAGCACCACGCGAGTCCGATACACCGCTCGAACGAGGAGGACTCGGGTGGATGAACGCGGTACTGGTACGAGCGGACAGCCGCCCCGCACACGACACAGATCCGTCGATCACCGTCGAGGACCGTGTCCCAGGTTGGGAGCTTGGTCCAGTGCTCTCGCCCAGCAGGTGCGCTTCAAATCGCCATGCCGAGCATTCTCTCAGACAGGCCCTGCTCGGCTACCTGTCCCAGGCCCGCCGGGACCGAGCAGGGCCTCGTACAGCGCGACCGTAGTCGCACTGGGTTCCTCGTCTATCTCCGCAAGGCTCCTTTTGAGCAGCTCCAATGTCCGACGCACCGCGTCCAGGCGTCCCAACTGCGCCTGCAGGCGGGCGATGTCTCGGTACAGGGCTTCGTTGTAGGGATCCCGCTCGCGTGCTCGCTCCAGGAGGTGCAAGGCGTGGCGAGGGTCGGTCCGACTCAGATACCGCACAAGCGTGGAGATGGCGTCCAGGTAGTTACGTCGGACTTCTTCTCTCGGAGTTTCCACCCATTCGGCTACGACGTCCTCGGCGAAGTCACCCTTGTAAAGGTCGACCACCCGCTGCAACGCAGCACAAGCAGCCTCCTCGTCGTCGACGAGTCGCCGGGACAACTCGAGATCGGACTTGAATTCCCATAGATCCACGATTACTTGGTCCTGGTCCAGCACGTGGCGGCCGTCACTGAGCCGGGTGGCATCTGTGACCTTGCTGCCCGTGGCCGAGCGGAGAGCGCGACGTACCTGGCTCAGAGTCGCGTTCAAGCTGTTGTACGGACGGTTGTAGGGCGCCCTTGGCCACAATGCGCCGGCGACCGTCTCACGTCGCGCTCCGTCTCGGTGAAGCGTCAGAAATGCGAGCAACTCACGCTGCTTTTGGGCAAACGCGTCGGTGATATCTGTCGTCGTGGAGGCGTTCGGTGCCTCGTACGTCAGACGGACAGCTCCCAGAACTTGAACTCCAATGGTGTGCTTGTTCCTCCGAGCAGTGCTTCCCGACGCTGTTCCTTCGGCAAGGAGTTCAACCAGCGCGCGCGTGTCTTCCATTGGCGCCGAGAACAGCCGGGAGCCGCCGAAGGCAGCCTCTGCACTCGGAGGCGCAGCGACCGCGACCGTGCCGTCGGCTCGGATACGCAGCGTGGTACCCGACGACCAGTGTCCGACGAGGACGGCTGCCAAACCCAGAGCAGAACCGTTGTCCAACACCGCGTGCAAACGCCTCTCATCCACGGCTTGCACCCGTGTGACGAGCACGAGTTGAGCCGGCCTGGCATCTCCGAGCCGTTCGCCCTCATGCCGCGCCCGGGTCCGAGAAAGCAGCTCTGCCTCCATGGCATTCAATGCCTCGGCCTCGTCAGCGACGACATGCAAGCGGTGGGTGGAGTTCAGCGCACCTGCCTCTGTTCCCAGAAGGCCCGGAACGTCGCCTGATGCGATGACGATTTCGGCGCGGTCGCTGCCGGACGCCGACTGCTTGGCCAGCAGATGGACCAGCAGTGCTCGGACTGCGTCACTGGCACCTGGCCCGACAAGTCCTAGTCCGCGAGCCCGCGCCATGTCCCAGGCCTGCGCTCTGCTGTCCTTTACACCGACGACGTTCACAGGCTGGCCAGGTTCTGGTGACTCGAAGGGCGGAGTCGACCGTGCCGCCGGTTGTGGCACGGTCTCTGGCGTCGCTCGCAGAGCACGTATGACCGGTGGGATTTGAACATCGCCCCTCTCGCCGCTCCTCGGGCGACGGCGGGCCCGACGGCGTCGCCTCACGACCGCCAACACCCCAATAATGGCCGCGCCCACGCCGATCCCAACGAACGCACCGTCGGGGAAGTCGGATCCCCCGTCATGCTGATCATGATCAGTGGCAGTGTCAGATGGCGAGGATCGCCCGGGCGGCGGCGAGGACGGACTGGATGGGCTGGGCGTTTCACCGCCATGGCCGTCGTCTGCTGGTGGTGCTGACGGCGCAGGCAGCCACAGCACCCATCCCGGCTGGATGAGCTCGGGGTGCGTCAGCGCCCGGCCGTCGGGCTGTGTCCGGTGACGGTTCAGCTCGAAGATCTGGGGCCAAAGGGAACCATCACCGAGTCGACGCTCGGCGATTCGCCACAGGCTGTCATGGATGCCGTTGCGGGGCGGTCGTACTACGGCTGTTGTCTCCGTATCGCTGTGAACCGCCGATGCGGCGTGAGAGTCCCGGCTGGGCGCAAGTGCGAATACGAACCCTCCGACGAGGGCTGCCGCCACCATCCGCAGCGGGCCGGTCCTCGTGACACGCGGGATCAGACGGGGCACGGCGACTACGACCTCAACCACCACATTGAGCACTGTGATGATGAAAGCGACCCAGGCCACCCACAGAGCGCAGGCAAGGGCATCGAGCAGGACCCCGGTCCTCAATGGGGAGCCCAAGAACGACACCGCTTCTGCGGCTCTCGGGATGTGGTCGGGCAAAGGCCACCCGATGTACCGGGCCAGCCCCCACGGAATGCCTGCGACGAGCGCAGCAAGGACACCGGCGGCCACAACAGTGCGCACCAACCGGCCAGCCCGGCGCAGAGTTTCGGTTCCCATCTCAGCCCAGGTCCTAAGGATCGCGGCCAGCGATTCCCCGCACCGGACGGGCGCTCCCGACAGCGGTGACTGTAAGGTCATCGACGCCAAAGAGCCGGAGAAGTTGGGTTGGTTGGCGAGCCGTGACGGTCACGCTGACGGTTGTCGTGGTCGCAGAAACGCTACCGTCGTCCTTCGTGGACGCGAGACACGTTCGCGCACGCCTGCTCGCCTCCCCGGGGGCCAAGACCCATGTGCCGTCCCGCCGATACGCAGCGACGTCGATCGCCTGGGCTCCTGCGCGCGCCGCCTCTTGGGCCTCCCCGAGGGCTCGGCTCTTCGCCGCCAACGCGAGACCGCCGTCCAGGACCAGGCCCGCGAACATCACGGTGACTGTCGTGATGACTACGACGAAGGCAGTCATCTGGCCCCCGTCGTCGTACGAGAGCCGGCGTACGATGGAGATCACCACATCGCTCCTTTCGCAGCCGGTGAGAGCGCGCCGCGATACACATCGATCGGGGCGGCAAAGGACTCGCGGATGATCGCCGTGCCCGGAACCCGCAGTACGGCCAAGTCGCTCAGTTCGACGCGACATGTGATCACAGCAGTGACCGTCTCCCCCGGCTGCACAGCGCCCTCAACCTCGACGCCCACGGACCGGCATCCCACACCTCCCTCACCGAGCAAAGCGGCGGCCGTCGTACGGGCTCGATCCTTCGCAGCGTCGGCTGAGCGAGCGGTACTCGCGGCGCGGGCTGCTTGGTGCGCAGCGTCTTCGACGCGCAGCCGCGACTCCGTGATGCGTCCGCACAGGACCAAGAAGGCCAGCATCAGCACCGGCACAGCAACGACGAGTACGAGCTCCACCGTTGCCAGGCCGCTATCCGGCCGACCGCGTTGAGTGCGGGGGCCGGAGATCATGGGAGCCCATCCCTTGTCGCGAACTCCTCGACAGGACCTACAGCCCGTGCACAGACCGGGATGTGAACGAACGGAACGACGCTCGTTGCCACGCCTGAGATTCGGACTTCGGCCTGCTGGGTTCCTCGGCGCACCGCGATGCTCGTATTGCGAAGAGGGCCGGGCCCGAATTGGCTGAGGACGTACCGCGCTTGGCCCTCCCCTGCTGCCGTACTCCCGTTCTCGACCCGTGTTGCCGCCAGGGCATGTGAAGCCGCTGCCTGTGCGATGTGGGCGGCATGAAAGTACAGGGCTGCCTGCGCGAGCATCAGGACGAGGAGGAACACGAGCGGCATGCCGATCGTCATCTCCACTGTGGTGCTCCCCTCGGCGCCAACTCGTCCTACTTGAACAGGGTTTCCCGAGCGGCAGCCAGGATTTGCGGGCCCCACAGCGCCGTCACCGCGAGCGCCAGGGCTGCGCCGAAGGCCGTCCAGATCACCATCTCCGGCGTCACGGAACCGCGGTCGTACGACATCCCGCGAAGCACAGCACGCCGGATAAAGCCGATGACACGGGCCGCCAAACCCTCGCGAGGGATGAGCAGTTGCATGGCCGAACTCCTCTCTGCGTCGTGGCGGTGTCATAGCGAGGCCGTGATCTGGGCGAAGGCCGGATAGAAGACGAAGAGGACGAAGCCGAAGGCCATGAGCATGCAGGGCAACGCCATGCGTTCGGTCGCTGCGCTGGCCCGGCCCTCGGCCTCAGCACCGTCCCTGTGACGCATGGCGGCCGCCTTGGCCGACAGCGATGCGCGGATCTTCGCTCCCTCGGAACCGGCGAGCGAGAGTGAGGCGGCAAGCTCCGTCAACTCGTCGATCTGCAGCTCGGAGCCGAGTCGGCCCAACGCTGTCCAGGGTGAACTGCGGGTAAATCGCGCCGTATTGAGGGTGCGGCGAAGGTGCTCGAAGGCCCGTCCCTGTCCGATGTCAACGGCGTCGTGCAGTGCGGATTCCAACCCTGCGCCGCCGGCGAGGAGGATGTGGATGAGGTTCAGGTACGAGCCCAGGGCGTGGCGGAAGGCCGCGCGACGGCGCCGTGCCTCAGCTCGTACGGTCAGGTCGGGGAGCAGGAACCCGGTGCCGGCGAATGCCAAGGAGGCCCCGGCAGGCACGGCCCACTGCTGGGAGTGGCCGCCAACAACAACCAGGATCTGAACGGTCGTAGGCAGGAGGAGGCCGATCAGGCCGAGGCTTGCCTTCTCTGCCAGGTGGGAGTCGACCGAGCGTTCCGCTATCACCAGATCGGCTGCGATTCCTCGGCGCGGCAGCCCGAGGAATCGCATTAGTCCAACGAACGGTGCGCCCAATCGGGCCGCCCAGCCCTCCAGTTCCGCAGGCGACGGAGTCGCGGGCTTCGTGTCGCGGCGCAATCGCGTAAGGAGATCGGCCAGACGCGGCTTCGGCGGAACGAGCCATACGATCAACGCCCAGAGTCCCAGGCCAACTCCCGCTCCCAGAAGCATTGTCAGCATCATCGCCTGACCTCCCGGCTCTGCGATCGACCACCAATGGAGTCATTGGTCATGCCTTCGACGTGGCCAAAGAAGCGGTCTGTGACGTCGAATCGGGCCAGCCGCCGAAGCCAATGGAATCCGGTCCCGAACAGTCCGCCAATGAGCACCAGGACCAGCTGTCCAAGAGCGGTGTCGTACGGCTCCAAGAACTGACGGTTGAGGAGTACGAGCCCAAACGCGAAGGTCAGGGAGGTGATGACAACGACGCGCACGGTCGTCCGGGTGCGGGCTCGCGCAGCGTCCACGCGCAGCTCCATGGCCACCTGTGCACGTGCAGTCGCTGCTAGCTCTCCCAGCAGTGGAGCAAGGTGGCGTGCCGGGTTCTGTGACGACAGGACGAGCGTGGCCAAGACGAGGTCGGCCGTCGGTTCGGCCAGTTCATGGGCGAGGAGACGGGCTGCAGCGCCAAGTCCTTCGCCGCTCTTCAGGCGCGCAGACAGCTCCAGCACCTGTGGCCGGATCGCCTCGGGAGCGGCATCAGCCGTTGCGCTGATCGCCTGCTCCAGACCGGCGGCCGCGGCGAGGGTGTCGCGCAGCATCTCAGTCCAAGCGGCCATGCCTTCGACTCGCGCGAGGCGCTGCTGATCAAGGGTTCCCAAGCCGATCAGCGCCGGGACACTCCAGGTGGCCAGGGCAGCAATCGCGCCACCTGCCACCCAGCCCGTAAGGGCCCCACACAGGAACCCCGCGCCCAGTGACACTGCGAGCCGGCGGCCCAGGCGGCCCCCCTGTTCCCTTCGGAACAGGCACCGCCCCGCGGCCGGACCGCGCCATCCCCGTACGACGAGAAGCAGCCCAAGGCCGACGCCGAGCCCGAGGAGGGCAGCCGAGATCGCGTCGGCGTTCACGGCGACCGCCCCCACGCCCCCGGCTCGAACCGATCGACGTCAAGTCCGGCCGCCTCCAACTCGTCCAGCGTCTCGGAGCGCAATGGCACGCCTGAGTCCGCCCTACGGTCGGGTCCCGGTTTGAAGACTTCGTTCGAGACGATCTGTGGACCGTCGGCATCGACGACCTCGCGTACGGACGACACCACGCGCCCGCCGGCATCCCCGCGCGGCCGCTCCAGGTGGACGACGAAGTCCAATGCGGAGGCGACCAGAAGGTTGGTGGCCTCCAGCGGCAACCGCTCCGCTCCCTGCACAGCGTAGGAAGCAAGGCGTGTGAACGCGCTCCGGCTGCTGGATGCGTGCAAGGTGGCCATGGACCCGTCATTGCCTTGGCTCATCGCGTTGCACATGGGGATCACCTCGGGCCCGCGCACCTCGCCCACGATGACCCGGTCCGGGGCCATCCGCAGGGCCCAGCGCACCAACTCGGCCTGGCTGACCGCCCCTTCGCCCTCGATGTTCGCCTCACGTGCCTGCAAGGCAACGACGTCGGGATGGGCTTCGGAATCGGCATCCAGGCCGAGTTCGAAGACGTCCTCGATGGTGACGAGGCGCTCCCAAGATGGGATCTCGGCAGCCATGGCCCGGAGGAGTGTCGTCTTGCCTATCGCGGTTCCGCCGGTGATCAGC
The DNA here is from genome assembly GCF_042893105.1 of Streptomyces sp. NPDC001663. Lineage (NCBI taxonomy): Bacteria > Bacillati > Actinomycetota > Actinomycetes > Kitasatosporales > Streptomycetaceae > Streptomyces > Streptomyces sp. NPDC001663. The sequence goes on from NZ_JBIAUR010000017.1 coordinate 240,668, forward strand.
ACATTCTTGCGGGCCCGTACGACCGCTCCCAGGAAGGCTTCCAGGCGGCGGTCGAAGGTGCCGTTGCTGCGCAGCTCAGCGAGCGACACCGTCGTGTAGCGGTGGCGCCGGATCGACACTGAAGGACGAGCGGTCACCGCCATGACCGCGAACACCCGCTCACCACCGGGTAGTTGGAAGCTCACCCCGGGGCTGCCCCGGTCGAAGCGGCGCTCCTCCACCCCCGATCGGGCGGCCAGGTCACGAATGAGCTGTATGAGTTCGGCATCGGAGGCGACCGTGGACGGCAATCGCTCCCGACGGCCGTCCGAGCGGCGAACGAAGACTCGATCACCGTTGATATTGATGTTCTCGATGTCGGGATCGCGGAGCAGCGGTTCGAGGCCGGCCAGGCCGAAGAGCTCGTCGAGCACAGTCTCCATCACCTGCTGCTCAACATCGGGCGGGACGACGTGCCCGCCCCTGGTCATCTGTTCCCGCGCATATTCTTCGGCCGCGTCGGCAAGGATCTCGTCCGCTGCGGCCCGGCGGTTGGACACGTTCCATGGGCTCGATCCCTCGGCGTCATTCACTCGCAAGCGTGCAGCGAGCCCTAGGGGCAGCTGTTGGCGAAGGCGCTTCCTCAGCCGTTCTGCAGCGCTGTTCGCTTCCGCCCCCATGCCGGGCACCTCGGCGGGATCGTGCACGCCCGCGCCCAGCAACAGGCGCGGCACTCCGTTGTGTGGCGGAGCAGAGCTCGAGGCGCCGGATCCGCGTACCGGCTCCGCTGTCATCGCGCTGCCCTGGCCGTTTTGGGAGGATCGGCAGACTGCGCGGCGACTTGGTCGGCAAGTCGTTCCGCGAGGGCCGCGAGGGCTTTGCCGAGGTCCGACCGCCCAAGTGCGGAGCGCCGGCGGCTGCTGCCGGACAGGATCGCGGCTCCTTTCGGATCCTCGGGCAGCCTGGCCAGCACGCTGATCCCCAGCTCGCGGGACACCTCACGTGCGGGATAGCCGTCGCCCAAGAGCACGAGGGATGCACTTGTCGACCACTTGGCCAGCGCGTCTACTCTGCTTGCCGCATGAGCGAGCGCGTCGTCACGAGCCCGCATGAGCAACAGCAGAGCATCGGCGCCTTTGACGATCGGCAATGCAGGCGAGCGCGCTTCGATCCGCCCGCAGTCCGCGATGACCACCGCCCCAGCAGGTTCGGCTGCAGTCCGGAGGGCTGAATGCTCTTCACTCCCGCTCGTCAGTTCCATCAAGGCTGCATGAGCCTGGTCCGCGCCAGGTGGTGCGGCCACGGCACGTAGTTCTCCGGGCAGTTGCTGCGTGTGCTGCCACAGCAGGTCGGAGTGCTCGGCGCGTCGTGCGGCGGCGGCGAGGCTCACCAGCCCCGGTGTGAGTTCCAACCGGAAGCGGGCCACGAGGTCACCACCTGCCGGATCACACTCCACAACTACCGGTCGATGGCCGTGCGGCCATCGACTCGCAAGTCCCAAGCCAAGGGTCGTGGCGCCGGGCGAGCCCTTCAGACTGCCCACCGCGATCATCGTCATCGCTCACCACCTCCGTGTACGACCACGATGCGGACCGTTCCTTCGTCCGCTGCGGCCAACTGTCGGGCGTCGTCCTCGGCAAGTTCGAGCGTCACGACCGTCAGCTGCTCGTCCTGGGCGGATCGCACATCAGCGACCACAGCCGGCCACGACCTGACGCTCGCACGCATTGTGGTACCGCCGCTCTCGGGCACGACTACCGCGGAAACGTGATTCCCCAGTCCGATGCCTGCAGGGACCTGACCGGCCTTGAGTCCTACTGCGACTCGTGCCTGCCCCGTAGCTGGAACCCGTGCGGGGCCCAGCACGCTCTCGGTCAGCAGCGAGTCCCCGGGCAGGCTGTAGGCCAGTGGGCGTCCTTCCACGGTGGCACGAGATGCGGCGGGTAGGACGCCGAGCCCGCTGCCGTGAGCGACCCTCACCTCGCGCAAATCGGAGCTCTTCAGCTGCTGCCCCACACTCACCGGCCGGGCGAGCGCGAGCACAGTCTCACGCTGCCCCAGTCGGCTGGACAGCAGCACGCTTCCCGTCGTACAGCCGAGAACCAGCAGAACCCCCATCACGAGGTACGGCAGTTGCCTCCGACGCGCTACGACCGAGAGTCGGCTCGGGGCACGCTCGGTGCGGCGGCCCGGCCCACGCGGGTCTGTCCTTGCCGCCGAGGGCTTGTCTCGCCCCTTGGCGCGCATCTGCGTAGTCACCTGTCGCCCTCTTCCCTGAGTTGGCTTGCGATGTTCAATGCCTGGCTCTCGACTACACGCACTTGGGCGTTCGACGTGGTCGTCAGGTCAGGGAAAGTTCCGGACTGCCCGGCTCCGCGCCAGCTGACTGTCCAGTGCACGGTTACCGAGACGGGATACGCCTCGCCCAGCTGTCCCGCAGAGGAAGTGCGATACGTATGACCGCAGTCCGGCGAAGGCCTCTGGGCCTGTGCAGCGCTCCCGCTCTCTGGTTCCGAGGTGTACACCGTCCCTGGGCCTCTGCACGTGACCGTGCTGCCATCCCCCATCCGCCAGATCACCTCAGTGGGCCGCGCCGCGGCCTTGACCGAGACCCCGGGCACCGAAGCCGTCGCGGACACCTGCCGCCAGGCGCTCCGGGCGAGCCACAACCATGTCGGCAGGTTCACCAACTGCTCGCCGGGCGGGCTCATTTCGATCGTCGGAGAGGGAAGCCGGAGCTGCTTCCGAGCTCGCTGCGCGAGATCCACAGGTGCAGGCGGGGGCACCGAAGCGGCTACTAGCTGGTGAAGCTGATCGGGAATCCAAACCGGGGGTCGGTAGAAGGCATCCCGTGCGCCTCCCACAGTGCACTTGTACACGTACCAGGCGCCCTTCCCCTCCGGTTTCGGTTCGCCTGCCCGCCGGCTCTCAGCGGGTCCGAGGCGGCGTACGACGACCACCGCCGCCGCAACCACCCCGGCCCCCTGCACCGCCGGCCCGTGATAGGCAGCCTCGGCCACCTCCGGCGGAGGCTCGTAATCGCTTCGTTCGTAGGCGCACATCGCGAGATTCGGATCGCGATACGCCTTCCGTCCGGATCCGCTTCCGCGGCCGCCCTTGCCGCCACCGTTGGGCGAGGGAGCCCGAGGAGTCGCATGCCGTGGCGCCGTATCCGGCCGGCCACTTTTACCAGCACTCAGTTCGCACCCCGGATACGGATTCTGTGAACAGTCCACAGATCCCCATCCCCCATCCGCGAACGCCGGGACAACGCCCGTGCCGAGCAGCACCACTGCAGCACCTGACACGACGGACGCACGCCTCAGCACGATCCGACCCCCTCGACGGCGAACCGCGTGACCTTCCAGGTCCCGTCGTCCTGCTTCTTGACCTCCGCGGTGATGCGCTGGCGCCCTCCTGGCCTCTGGTCCGCCAACTTGCCCGTCCTCTTGCGGTACTTCAGCCAGTGGGAGGAGTCTCCGCAGTCGGAGATCATCACCGCGGTGGGCTTTTTCTCGGGCGATATCTGGCTGACCGATGGCGAGTTCTTCGGCTCGCCCTTGGTGATGAGACCGTTGAGATGGTCGGCGTACATGCCACGAGTGATCGCTCCGAGCGCATCACCCGTGGCGTTCCGCGCGAGCAGGGGTGACGTCCAGTTCGAGGTCTTGGCCGCCGTGGCCATGTCCTGCCACATGCCCAAGTACACCCGTGTCGCCTGTTCTTGGGCGGACTGAACATGGGACGACGTGGGCGAAGCACTCGGACTTGCCACGCTGGACAGATCGCGGTCGCCGGTGCCTTCGTCACCGGCCGTGCCATGGCCCGAGTCGGTACACCCGGCGGCGACTAGGGCCAATGTCGTGCCGACACCGACGTACAGGGCCCGGCAATTCACTCTTCCGAAACCAGGCACGGCGGTCACCTCCCGAAGAGGACGTACGCTCCTGCCCAACCACGCGTCGCGCGGGGGCCTGCATCCATCCCTACTCGGCGCCGGCGGTCCTACTTCAAGGTGCGTGGGCGTACTGACTTTCGAGTCGGTACGCCGCAGTTGCCGATCCTTTACCCAATGGCGAGCTTCTCGTGCCAGTCGATGTGATGCCGAGTGAGCCAAGGAGCCGCATTACGGGGACCGTCCTTCAACAGCCGCGGCAGCATAAAGTCCCGTAAGACGCGTTGGAGTGGAGCCGGGATTGCGCGCTTACGCATCTGAGCGCTTGTGGCGACAAGGGCTTCAACGCGCTTACGCCGCAGTTGCTCATACCTCTCGAACGCCTTCGATACGCCCCGTAGATCGCGGAGACACATCGCAAGCAGCACACTGTCCTCCAGGGCCATGGCTGCTCCATGTCCGGCGTTCGGCGAAGCGGGATGAGCGGCGTCTCCAATGACGATCACGGGGCCTGCAAACCAGGTGGGCGTCGATGCCATGTCGTAGACACGGATCCCTACGATGTCGTCGCCGCTCGCGCCGATGAGGTCAGCGGCCGCAGGCAGGTCTGCACGCACCCGTGTCAGTGCCAGCCGTTTCCAGTCCCGGGAAGGAGCCGTGGCCGAACCGTCTTTGCCAGGCACGTTGGTGAACCACCAGGTGTCGCCCCCCGGCGTGGTCAGGTAAGCGAAGAAGGCCCGCTTCCCGTAGATCATGCGGAACGTCTCCGGTGGAGCGAGCACCGGCGCTTTCCTCGCATACCCGCACACGACGTCTTCGCCCGTGTACTGAGGACGGGGCGCATCGCCGTCGATGGTCCGCCGTACGACCGAGTGGATGCCGTCGGCGCCCACGAGGAGATCACCGTCGTCCAGGCTGCCGTCCTCGAACGTGGCCACGACGCGCCCGGCGGACGTGCGCGCGGCGGAAACCAGTCGCTTGCCGCGCTTCACGGGGATGCCGCGTCGTGTCGCTTCACCCTGCAGGGCCTGGCAGAGGTCGGCGCGCGTCAGGATGCGCGGTGCGGGCAGTGCACCCTGCGCGTCACGGTCCAGCCGGGCGCTGGCTAGTTGTTTCCCCCTGGATGTGGCGAAGTCGATGCGGCTGCCGACGAAGGACCGGTCGAGCACTGGTTCGTGGGCATCGATCGCGCTCAGTGCGTCGATGCCGTTGGCGAAGAGCGAGAGGAAGGCTCCGCGTTCATCAACCCCCGCGGGATGGGCCTCGTACACGACGGAGGAGATGCCGGCTTTCTGAAGCGCGAGAGCGGTGGCGGAACCGGCGACCCCGCCGCCGATGATCAATGCGTGCATCACGTTTCTCCGTTCTGGCGTTCCACACGGAGTGCGTCAGACAGTGCGATGAGCTCGAGAGCGTCGGCGTCCAGGGAGGCGTCCTCCGGCACTGCGATGGGCACCGCACTCGCCGCAGCCGGAAGCCCCTCGGCACGCGCTTTCAATGCCCGTCGTAAACCGCTGGAGACTTCCTGAGGAGTTCGACTGCTCGTGCAGTCGGGTGCCTTGACGTAAGGGCTGATGCGGACGAGACCGTCACGGCATTCAATGACCCGACGGTAGTAACGGCGGTGAACAGCACGTGGATTCAGGGCATCCCGCCAAGGCCTCACCGGAACGCGCGGCAGTACGTTCTCCGGGAAGTGCTCGTGCAGCACGCCCCACAGAGGCGCCAGCCGGCGGAACTGCCTCAGGTGGCGCCACCACAGGCGTAGCGCAATCGCGTGCATGACCGCGGCCGGGTACGTAACGCCCACCAGGAAAGTGACGACTCCCGGCAACAGGAGGAACACCGCGGCGAACCACCCGAGTGCGGTGCTTGCGGCTCCATTGGCGTGCAGGGAGTCCGGCGCGGAACCACCGCCTGCCCAGCGCAGCACAACGGCCACGATGAAGAGGACACTCGCCATCACGATCGCGGTCATGCCGATGGCAGCCAGACGAAGCCCCCGCCGCAGTCGAGGCCCCGCACCACGCGCATACCGGCGGTTCCACACCCAGGCTTGGCTGAAGCCGAAAACGCAGTACGCGTCCGCGGCCACGAAGAACACCGCCACGTACGTCACCCGGTGATCGCGGGTTCCGGCTCCCTCAGGTGTGAGCAGCGCAGCCGTGATCAGCACGGCGAGCGTCACAGCCAGTGGGACTCCGTACTGCCAGGCCCTCTTCGTCGCCTGCGGGGCGTTGAGAGCCGAATAGAGATAGAAGCAGACCAGACCATGGACACCCATCACCACAAGTGAGTGCTCGATCAGGCGCGATTCCATGGGCGTCGCCCCAAGCAGGCCGGCTTGCCGGTCGGCGGCCCGGCCGAACGGGAAAGACACCGTCCAACCGGTTATGAGCCCGCACAACGACCACAGGGCCCGATCGTGCGGCGCTCGCATCAAACGGACGACCGTCCAAACGAGTACGACGCACGCGCTGATTCCGTAGATGGCAAGGAGATCGCTCACAGCCACCCCAGCCGGTCGCTCAGTGCCTTACCCATTCGCTCGGCCGCGCCGTCGTCCCGAGCCTTGGGAACGACGTGATCGAGTACCGATGCCCACTCGAGGATGATCGTGGCCACGGTCTCGGCTTCGCGTTCCTGCTCGTCGTCGTACACGGAACGTCCCAGTGCGCACCGAATCGCACTCTCCGGGAGGAGAGGTAACTCCCCATGCCGCACTGCGGCTTCAGCGCCTCTCCCCAGAACCGACGCCAGACCAGGTGGGGAGCAGCTCTGGTGCTGAGCGAATCGGTGGCCGAACTCGTGGAGGATGATGTGCCGTTGATGAGCTCGGCTGGTCTGCCGCTGGTAGACGATGAAGTCGGCGTCATCGGTGCCGATCCACAGGCCGAAAGGCCCCGGCACTGGGATGTCGTAGGGCAGCAACCGGATTGGTTTGCCCTGCTGTTGTGCGAAACGCTGGCACAGCTCCTCTACGTCCAGAGGCGGCTGTATATCCAGATCGTTGAGTAATCGCCGACAGCGTCTGCGTAAGTCACGCTCACTCATCGGTCTCGGGTCCCTCCCGTGCGCAGCGGGTCATGGGCGTTCCGTGGCAGTGACAGATTTCAGTTGATCGGATCCACAGAATCCCGGGCCTGGTTCTGGGCGAGCACGTGCTCGACGATCTGCGTCACGATGGCCAGTCCTTCAGGACTGAGCTCCAGAGCCCGCAGGGCGAGGTTTCTCACCTCAGGGTTGTGTCCGACTCTGGCCAAGGCCAACTCTGCGTCGGTGCGGGTTTCCGAGAGAGAATCAACGAAGTACGACTCCGAGACCCCGAAAAACCGCGCCAGCACTGCCAGCAGATCCATCGATGGATTGCGCTTCGTACCATTGCGCAAAGCGGACAGATACGCCCCGCTCACCCGGAGCCCGGGCTTGAGCTCCTTCAGCGCTGCGGCGACTTCGTCATTGGTGTATCGCCGCTCCTTCGGCCCCTCCGGACGGATCTCGTCGAAGAGCCGCTCCAGCCTCTCAGCCAGCTTCGTTCGCTCCGCAGCACCAGGCACAACCACATCCCCCTGAACACGGAACTCCCCCCGATGCCCTTTCACTTCCCTTTACCAAAGCATCGGTTGACAGGACTGAACGGTTCCACCCTAGACTCACACCCCGTCAGATTCAACCAGCAGTTGAGCCAGAGAATCTGTCAATCATCCCAGAGTTGTTCACTCTTGAACCGCCGAGGCACGAACGGCCGCTTGGGCGCCCGGAAAGCCGACGACTCGCACCAGCTCCACATCCCCGCCTGTCGGCCCAAGACGCCTCAGCGCAAGCCACATGCCGCGCTGCGAGGGGACGATGAACATGGCTCCGCAAGCGACTTCGCTACACCGTTCGCGTACGGCGACCGGCTCTGCCTACGGTTCGCCATTCCACGAATCCACCGACTCGGCAACGACGGCACACAGCCGGGCCGGCCGCTGCACCACATGCGGTGAGTCCTTCGTCGACGCCATCACCGGCACGCTCTACCGGCACGCTTGGGATCGCTGGGCGGCCTGCACCCTGGCAGACGCCCGCCGCGACCGCCGATCACTCGCATTGATCCTCGCCGACGTCGACCGGTTCAAGACGATCAATGACACGTACGGCCATCCCGCCGGCGACGCCGTGCTCCGCGCCATCGCCGACGTGCTCCGGAACGGAAGCGGCGAAGCCGGGCTCGTCGGCCGCTACGGCGGCTGCGCCGGCGACGAGTTCCTGATCCTGCTCCCCGACTTCGACCTCAACCGCGCCCTCGTCATCGCCCGCAGAATGCGCGACCGGGTCCGTGGTCTGACCGTGGACGTGCGCACGCAGCGAGGGGTGAACGTCACGCTGACGGGCCAGACGGTCTCGATGGGCATTGCCGTAGCCGCCGACCTACCGCAGGGAGCGCTGGCTGATCTGCTCCTGGACTGCGACGCGGCCCTGCGCCAGGCCAAGAGCAGCGGCGGCGACCAGGTGCGCGTCGCACTCCCCTGCACCGGCCTCTTCGCCGACGACTCCGGCAAACAGGCCATCGACACACAGGGCCTCGGCGTGCGCCTGATGCTCGCGCCCGACCACTGTCTCCCCCGCACCGCCGAGCACGAGATCGCTCTGTCCCCTCTCGGCGTAGAGCACGTCTACACCGTCCTCTCCACCCTCCTCAACCGATGCACAGCCCCCCTGGACACATCATGAAGACAGATGAACAACACCAGTCCGTCCCCTACGCGGCCTGGGTTCCCGTAGACGGAGCGTCCGCCGTCGCCGCGGGCGAGTGGTGGGACGCCGTACGCATCGAGGAGCCCCTCGGCATCGCAGTCGTCCACTACTTCCGAGCACTCAACCCCGCGCAGCTCGGCCCCGTCATCGCCGACCCCGACATGAGGATCCCCAGCGTGTACTTCCTCGTCCCTCCGGGCACAGCCGCGGACTGGAGCGCGCCGCGCTCTCGATGCCTGGGGCGCAATTCCTACGTCGTCGTCCCCAACGTCTGCCGGACCTACCCGCTGGGACCACACTGGCTCGTCAGACCGCAGTACGCGGCCCGTCACACCGACCCGACTTGCTTGCGGTGCTTCCTCGACCTGACTGAGAGGTGACCGCGTCCACCAACTGACTGCTGGGGCAAGGAGTTTGCTGTGCAGGATCCGCCGGATGACGGCGCTCGCCGACGCAACCGTTTCTCGCAGTGGCCGGGGCTGCTACGTCGCAGGGCCCATGTGCGGCAGCGACAGGACTACCAGCAGCAGCCCGGCTGGACGGTCGCCCAACAGTCAAGGTACGCGTTGCGGATTCTGCGGCGTGAGTGGGTCACCGACGTTCTGGAGGTGCTTTCAGCCGGCCCGAGCCAGTACGGGGTACTACTACAGGCCATCCGGGACAGAACGGCGAATCCTCAACAGCCGTCGGAGCGGCGCTACATCCAGGATTCCGTGCTGAATCGGACACTCAGCAAGCTCCGGGAGGAGGGGCTTGTGTTGCGGGACAGAGAGGAGACGTTTCCCTATCACACGACGTACCTGATCACGGAGGCGGGACGACAACTGCTGAATGCGCTCGGGCCGCTGGCCAGTTGGTCGATACGGCACAAGCGGCTGTGATCGGGGACATGGGGTCTGGTGAGCCATGGCCCGGTAACCGACCGAGGTCCATGGGTCGGTGGGCTGGGAAGAGGACGCCGGGAAGAAGGTCGAGACGACCTTTCAGCAGCGCAAGACGTACTGTTACTGACCTTGCTGGCGTGATGTCGTCAAGGTGAGGCCGGTTTCAGCGAGACATCCATCGATGAGGTTGTTGCGGTACTGGATCTTGCGGAGGCCGTGCCGCAGTGAACACATCAGGTGCTCAGGGTGGGTGAAGGCGGTGTTGGCCTGGCTGCTGCGTCGCAGCAGTGACCAGATGCCCTCGACGGGATTGAGGTCAGGTGCATAGGCCGGCAGGAAGTAGCAGGTGATCCAGTCGTGGGTGTCGATGAACTCCCTCAGCCGTCTGTCCCTGTGCACGTTCAAGTTGTCCCAGACGAGCACGATCGGCGCGTCGAGCTGTTGGTGGGCGGTGGTCAGCAGGTCGCGATAGTCGGTCCAGGTGAAACTGCGTCTGCCGGCCCGCTTGTGATCGAGATTTCGCTTGGGCCGGTAAATCAGACGGGAGCGTTCGCCCTGCCTGTAGCAAGCCAAAGCGGCAACGGAGAAGCGGCGTTGGGAGCGTCCCCGCACTCGGCTGATGGGTGTGTGTCCGCGCCTGGCCCAAGTGCGGGCCGTGGGCGGCGTCATCGAGAACCCGGCCTCGTCTTCGAAGCAGAGCCAGGCCCCGAGCGCCGCCACGGCGTTTCCACCTGCGGCCAGGTCTCCTTCACCCACCCGGTGACGGCTTCCTCGTCGCGCTCGATCGCGCGACGGGCCGGCACCTGGTGGCTGAAGCCGTGCCGGTGCAGCATCTGCGCGATCGCCGACAGCACCTTTGGTGATCGGCGAGGACCGAGTCACGATGGTCGGGCCGGCCCTCCAGGACCGAGGTGAGGCAGGTGCCACAGGTGCCCTGTTCGCAGTCAAGCGTCACCCGAGGCGAATCCTCGTGCTCGCAGGTCATGCCGCAGCCGGGGCAGGTTTCCGTCGCCTGCTCCCACCGATCGATCCAGTCCAAATCGACACGCCACCCATGATCGCAGCGCACAGAACATCTGCCGCTCTCGCCAGAAGTCGATCCGCCGTTCCACGACACCATTCTCCGGAAGCGTCCGACGGAGAACCAGCCTCAGCCGAGGTCTCGAACCCGCCGAAACTCCGCTTCCGCGGCATCTGCTTCGTCGCTGAGCAGATCGACGATCTACTCAGCGGACCTGCCGGGATCCCCGGAACGCAGCTCTGCCGGGCGGCGGGCAGCATACCACTTCCGCAGAAGCCAGCTCCGCGTTGAGCAGGCACTCGGACATGACAGCGAGAGAGCTGCTCATGCTTCAACCCTAGGGGCGGATGCGTCTGATGCGACGAGACCCCGACAGATTCGTCGAGGCCTCGTCACGCTCCGAGGATCGGTTCCCTACAAGGCGTTCGCCCTCTTGACGCTCGTGTTACCGATCGGCACGTCGATCCGGTCCCGAGCGACGACGACCCCGTCCTTGACTACGTAGCACTCGACGACGTGCTCGCCTTTGAAGTCCGAGTGCTCGATGCGGACTCCCCGCTTGCTCGAGTCGACGATCTGGCCGCGGATCGCGTCCCGCCGCTCGGCTTCCGGACCACGATTGAGCACCTTCCACTTCAGCGTGTAGGGCTCCCCGACCGAGCAACTGGTGACCACGAACCTCAAGCCCTTGTCGGCCTTGAGCAGGATCCCGCCGCGACGCATCGCGCGAAGCCAGGTCGGACGCCATCCGGCCTGCGTGACCTCGCAGTCGATGGACACAGTCTCGGACACGTCGACCGGGAACTCATCCTCGATGAACTCCTCGGTGTCCCTGAACGACCGGGACGACTCGCTCGCGCTCTTCGCCAGCGGCACCGACGTGCCGAAGACCTCGCGCCACTTCTTGTTGGCGGACGTCTTGCCTTCGTCCGCGATCGCCTCGAGGCATCGGTTGTACGCCTTCTTCGCCTTCGGCTGGAACTGCGCCTTGACGTGGACCCGCTGCCGGCTGCCCAGCGCCAGGTAGTACTCCTGCTCTGACTGATCCTTGAGGAATTCGAAGAAGTCGCGGGCCATGAGGTCGAACGAGCCTGTGCCCGCTGCGTCGTAGTCGTCGGTCTGGTCGAAGAAGTTGTAGACGAGGATGTCGATGAGCAGGCCGCCCATGTTTACGCCGTTCGCGTTCTTCCAGGCCCGTGCCATCCGGGCGAGGTGGCGCATGTTCGTCGAGGTGCGGTCGTTGCACTCCTTGGTCGCGGCGATCTCCTCGCGCGGCTTGGTGACCTTCCAGCCCTCAGCCTTCGTGTCCGGGTAGTCGAAGCTGCCGTCGACGTTCTCGAATGCCGGCTGGACCTCGAACTTGAAGGCGTTGGACGTGAACCGCACTCGGACGACACACTGGTCGACGCGGATCTCAGTGTTCTTGTACCGCGCCTTGAGGTCGTCCCGAACCCTCTCGAGAATTCTCCGCGGGCCGGTGTCCCCCTCGTAGCTTGACCGGATCCCGGGCGGGAGGATGAAGATCATGTCGAGGTCGGACACCCCCTTGATCGCGGTGTGCCGGCCGAACGATCCGACCATCAGCTTGTAGTCGGTGCAGCCGTCCTTGTCGCGGAAGTCCTTGTTGAGCGCCTTCGTGATCTCGTCCCGCCGTGAGGCGACCGTCGTGGCCGTCTCCCCGACCTTCAGGTTCTTGAGCAATGTTTCGAAGATCTCTGAGGTCTTCATCGTCATGCCTCGCCTTCGCCGAGCCGGAGCGCCTCCGGGAGGAAGAGGTCGATCTCGCGCGAGGTGAACGTCATCTCCTCGTTGTTCTGCAGCCCGCCCTGGGCGCGCGCGAACGCCCTGCTGCTCGTCCTGGGCGCGTCGGCGTAGGCGTCGCGCGCGGCCTGCTGCAGCTCGTCCCGCCGCTCTCGGCCCTCCGCGTTGGAGACGGTGCCGGACATCAGGTCGGCGATGAGGGAGATGTAGGACTCTCGGACGTCCCACAGCCGAGAGGCGATGCCGCGGTGGGCCTCGGACTCCTCCTCGAACTTGAAGGTCTTCGTCCCAAGGCTCATCCAGCTGACCAGGAGCGCGATAGAAGAGGTCGCGAGGCTCGTCAGCACTGCGTTGCCGAGCAGGCCGACCACCGCGGCAAGGAAGGTGCCCGAGCTGATCGCCGTGAGAGCAATGAGGACGCCCTGCTGCCACCGGTGCTTGGTGAAGCAGATGTCCGCCTGTTTCTCATGGGTCTTGTGGCTGTAGACCACGCGCCCGAAGGCCTCTCGCATCTGCGCCAGAAGGTACGGGTCGCGGTCAGGCACCGCGTCGCTCTCGGGTGTCAATTCGTTCCTACTCGGTCGAGGACTCCTGGACATGCGCCTGAAAGTCAGTTGCACATCTTCTGAGTATGGCGGCGACCACTGACACTCCGACCGACTTGAGCTACCTCCCGTTCAGGCCGCGCTCGATCCGGCCCGCCCTGCGGCCCTCTCCTGCTTCGCGCAGGTAGAGGAAAGCGGTGGACACGATGCCGCGGAGCCGCTCGCCTTCCTTCTCCGCGGCGGCCCCGCGAAGCAACTGGCTCCAGGCCCGGGCGAGAGCGAGGCTCAGAGCAACTGGTACTGATCCGGGCAGACTGGGGCCGGACCTGGCAGCTCGCCGACGCCTGTGCCGCGTGCGCGGTCGCGATTCCGCAGGCGGCGACCATCCCGGAGCCCCCTGCGTCGTGCGACGGTACGGCCCGCGAGTCGCCGGCGGCCGGCGCCTCCTATGTGCTGGAAGAGCCCGGCGAGTGGATCGAATCACTGTGAGCAGCGCCGTATCGCGGCCGTGGCAGGGATCCGGGGAACCGGCCAGAGGTTCGATTTGCCCGGTATCTGCTGTGGCGGTCGGGTCCCGTGGTGTCAGTGCGGGCGGTGCGGACGGCCCGGTGAGACAGAGGGTTGTCGTGGCCGCGATCCGGGGGCAGCCAGAAGGAAGCGGGCAGCAGGTCGACTTCGCGGGCCGCCTGATCGAGGTCGGCGGCAACCGGCTCCAGGGCCGTGTAGACCGGGTCGCCGCCAGCGGCCATGCGGCGGATGACGTCCGCGTTGGTTCTGGCCCGCTTCGCCACGACAGCTTGGAACTGCAGGCGGTCGCCCTCGTATCCGTAGGCGTCGAGCAGGCGCAGGCGCCGAGAACGGTCCTCGAAGGCGGTGAAGCCGGTCCGCTCGGCGGGCCCTCGTACGTGCAGGGAAACCAGGTCAACGCCATGAAGGCCAGGTCGAACTCCCGCGTTGAGGGCCTGGCGGTGTCACAATCGAAGAAACCCGCGAGGCCCCGGTCGCGCCAGAGCACGTTCCACCATGCGGCGTCGTGGTGCCCGGTGCTCAGTCCGGGGCCGCCACGTCTGTCCGGCGAGCCAGCGCGCATCGAGTGGCGGGCTGAAAGATTCAGTCACATCGTGCACCCTCCGCGCCCACGCCCCCACCTGCCTCAGCGCGCTCTCGGAGCCAATACGTGCTCCGTATCAGCAACCTGATCACTGCCCACCAAGGCGACCCGGCCATGACCTTCGAAGAGGCTGTCGCCTCAGTCCCTGCCGACAAACTGCTGGGCGGCACGCTGCAGAGTCTGGCCCCACACGCCATGGGCAGGACCCTGGACATGGACACCCTGCACAAAGCCAGGCAGGCCCGGAATTGGATCGCCCACGAAGGAGCCTCGATCGGTGCCATCTGGTCAGTGGACCGCGACCGCATCCTTCAGTAAGCGGTCAAGCTGCGCACCGCCGTCACGGATCTCGCTGACGGCGACAACATCTCGCAGTGGTGCCACGGCCTGGCCGAACCACACGACCCGCCACCCACGGACTGGGTCAACGGCTACCCCGACGCCGTCGACACCTGGGTCTTCGGTCATCTCCGTGGCCTGCTGCCCCAGCAAACCCAGAGCCCCGCAAACTCGTAGTAACGGCAAAGAAACCCAGCGGTTGGAGCTTTGGTGCAGGTCACAATGCCCCGCCATCTGCCTGGAGGCACTCGAAGGAGACGTTGTCCACTACGGGCAGGTAGGACGACGGGTCGATGGTCGCGGACTGAATCCACGGCGCAGGGCGCAGCTGGAAGTCATCGTGTTGAGTCCCGGCTGAGGTCGCCACAAGCGTCTGCCGAGCCACGAGTTCGGATGTGCGGGCCTTCTTCTCGGGTGCTGCACCGGTCCGCTGTGCCGGGATTTGAGCCTGCTGCGGCTGGGCTGACGCCGGGGCACGACCTCCGACTCCGCACGATCTTGGACCGGCCTACGGGTTCACCACCACCCCCTCGATCCCAGATAGTCAGCGTCCGGACAGGCAACTATCTGCGCCGTCAAGTCCCGCTCGCTCCCAATCGCTTGCACTGCAGTCGCAGCATGAACCGAACCGACACCTCCAGAGCAAGATCCGGACCATGTCCGGACCAGCTCAGCCGAAGGCTGCGCCAACTACCGTTTCGCCTGGTCAATGTGGACGCAGCTGCTGTACCACCAGCAGACGGAGAATCTCAACGGACGCCGCAAGTGGTTGGCCTGTCCAACAAGGCCGCCGGTAAGGTCGTCCATGTGACAGGGGAAGAGGCGACACCAGGAAAGTCGGGAGCGGCGTCCGGCAGGCAGCAGCGCCGGAGGCACCCCGATGATCCCGGTCGTCAGCGCGACCCGGTGGGCACCCGGCGGGCCATTCTGGCCGCCGCCGGCGCGGAGTTCGCCGCCCACGGTTTCGACGGGGCCCGGGTCGTGCGGATCGCGGAGTCGGCCGGCGTCAGCCATCAGCTGATCACCTACTACTTCGGGGGCAAACGCGGGCTGTACGAGGCGCTGAGCGATCAGTGGCTCGAGGAGTCCATGCGCGTCAGCCAGGCCCGTACCTTCGCGGATGCCGCGCGGCGCTACGTCCACTGGGCGCATGAGGACCCCGCGTGGGTGCACACGCTGACGCGCGAAGAGCCCGGCACGCGCCCGCCCGCCGAGGACGAGCGGGCCGCCGAGCTGTTCAAGCACGTCGAGGAACTCCGCGAGCGGCAGGCGCGCGGTGAATTCCGGAGCGACCTCGACGTGGGGGCCGTGGCCCTCGTCTTCTTCGCCGCCTCGATCGCTCCGGTGGCCATCCCGTGGATCGCCCGTGAACTCGGCCAACAGGACCCAGAATCACCGGAGTTCATCGACCACTACGCGGAGCAGGTAGGGCGGATCGTCTCCGCGCTCGCCGAAGCGACAACAGCGACACAGGCGGCACAGGACGAGAGCTCGCCGGTGGACGGCGAGCCCCAGGACTGACGACCACCGGATCCCCGACCGGATCGCCGGGTTCCTGGAGTCCGTGCGCCGCTCAGCCGGGCGGCAGTCGCCGGGCCATCTGGAGGTGCGCCAGCTGCCGGCCGCCCGACGGGGAGCGCACCCAGACCCGGGTGACGGCGGCCTGGATGACGAACGGGGTGAGCTCGGGCACGAAGGCGACCCGCATCTCCTGGAGACAGCTGACCACGGCCGTGGTGCCGAAGCGCTGGACGGTCACGTCATGGGTGTCCACCTGACTGGTGCGGCCCAGGCGTGCCGCGTACCGCAACCAGTCGTCGACGCCGTGGATGTGGCCCACCGCCGAGTGCACGATCACGCAGTCGGGATGCATCAGGGCGCGGAGCGCCGGTTCCGGGTCCGGGAGGGTCTGTGCGGCGAGCCAGGCGGCCTCGGCCTCCTCGACCGTGGCGGGAGCGGAGGCGGGGACGGGGGCAGCGGCGGCGAGGTCTTTCGCCGCGGTCGATGAGGTGGTCACAGTTCCAGCTCCAGGATCGGGGACTTCGACCGGGACGAGCACGGGGTGAACAGACCCTCCCCGCGCTCCTCGTCGGTCAGGACGTCGTCCCGGTGGTCGGGCTCACCGGCGCGCACCCGCACGATGCATTCGCCGCAGATGCCCTGTCCGCACGAGTTGGGCGCCTCGACGCCGTTCGCCAGCAGGACGTCCAGGACGCTCTGGTCCTCGGGAACGAGGTACTCCGCTCCCGTGGAGGACAGGCGCACGGTGAATCCGCCCTCCCCTCCCCCGCCGGGCTCGGCCGCGACTGGGGGCGAGGCGCTGAAGCGCTCCTTGTGCAGGGCGGACGCGGGCCATCCGAGCTCGGCCGCCCGCCCCAGCGCGTAGTCCATGAACCCGCCGGGGCCGCAGACGTAGACCGCGGTCCCGGGAGCGGGGTCCCCCAAGTCGCTTCCCAGATCCAGGCGTTGCTCCGGGGGCTCGTCGTCGAAGTGGAGGGTGACCCGCGGGTGGTTCTCCAGGTCGGCGAGGAACGCGGCCTCGCTCCGGCTGCGGGCGCAGTAGTGCAGGTGGTAGTCGCCCCCGGTGGCGTCGAGGCTCTGGGCCATCGACAGCAGCGGGGTGATGCCGATGCCGCCCGCGAGAAGCACGTGCCGGCGCGCGGACGTCAGGCCGAAGCGGTTGCGCGGTGCGGCGATGCGCAGCGTGTCGCCCTCGGCGAGGGCGTGCATGGCGCGTGAACCACCGCGCGAGGCGGGCTCGTCGAGGACCGCGAGCCGGTACTGCTTGCGGATGCCCGGTGGTCCGCACAGGGAGTACTGCCGGATCAGTCCCGCCGTACCGACCTGTACGTCGATGTGGGCACCGGGCTCGTACTCCCACAGTTCGTCGCCGTCGGCCCGGGCGAGGTCGAAGACCGCGATTCTCGGCGTGGCGTCGTACCGGGCCACGACGACCGCGTCCGTCCAGATGGTGCTCACGCTTCGGTCACGCCCCTGCCGCCGTGGGCGCTGCCGCCCAATCCGTCTCCGTGGGCGCCTCCGGCCGGGTGACGAGGCCGGCCTCCACACGGCGGACCGGCTCGCCAGGGGTGGCGACGCCGAGCGAGGTGCGTCCGGCCTCGACGTCGTCCAGCATCGTGCGCAGCATGCGCCGGAGCATGACG
The DNA here is from genome assembly GCF_042893105.1 of Streptomyces sp. NPDC001663. Classification (NCBI taxonomy): domain Bacteria; kingdom Bacillati; phylum Actinomycetota; class Actinomycetes; order Kitasatosporales; family Streptomycetaceae; genus Streptomyces; species Streptomyces sp. NPDC001663. The sequence continues at coordinate 258,107 of NZ_JBIAUR010000017.1, forward strand.
ACGCCCTTGTCGGACGGCGCCAGGGTCTCTTCGGAGTGCTGGGTAATGGGGCCCTGTGACCACTGGGCCTCGTAGTCGCCGGGGAAGCGCTGCTTCTCCTCCTCGCTCAGCTGCCAGCCGTCCTTGCCGTTCTGCTTGATGCCGAACATGAAGGACGTGGCCCGCTCGGGGTCGGCGGAGCGGATGGAGAAGACCAGCCGGTGGTGGGTGTCGTCGGCGGGGACGACCCAGATCAGCATGTCGTTGCGGACGTCGGGGGTCGAGCGGATGAAGTCGGGCAGGGCGATGACGTTGGGCAGCATGCACTCCACCGACCACTCCAGGTCGACGGGTGCGCCACCGTCGCCCTTGGTGTCCTGGTAGCGCCAGACGTACTTCACGCCGTTGTCGGTGCGGTGGTAGGTGGTGCGCTCGGCGGCGGTGCGATGGTCGTAGTAGTGCTCGGGGAAGCCGGTCGTGCCGGTGCCCTGGAACTGGAACCCGCTGTGGTTGGAGTGCAGCCACGCGGCGTGCACGGGGTCGACGGCGTTCTCGAACAGCTGGAGCCAGTTGTAGTCCTGCTCCAGGCCGATGACCTCGGCGCCGGGCACCATCCAGCTGGTGTGGTAGCTCTCGCCCTCGCCCAGGGGCTCGAGGCTGTCGTAGCGCGGCAGCGGGGGCTTGAGCTCGGGCGGGCCCATGTAGACGAAGACCAGGCCGTAGGCCTCCTCCACCGGATACCACGGCTGACGTGCGAGATTGCGGCGCTTGCCACCGTCGAGTTCGCAGGCCTGGTCCAGGCAGTGGCCCTGCACGTCGAACTTCCAGCCGTGGTAGCAGCAGCGGATGCCGTCCTCCTCGACGCGACCGTAGAAGAGGCTGCTGCCGCGGTGCGCGCACCGCTCGAAGACGACGCCGGGGCGGCCCCGGCCGTCCCGGAAGACGATCAGGTTCTCGCCCAGCAGGCGCACGCGGTGCGGAACGTCGCTGGTCAGGGCGGTGGAGCTGGCGATCGGCTGCCAGTGGCGGCGCAGCGCCTCGCCCATCGGGGTGCCGGGGCCGACCTCGGTCAGGCGGGCGTCGTGGGAGGAGGGCTTGCGGCCGTAGCCGGTTCCCGTGTCGGGCACGGTCGTGTCGGTCATGTGGACCATCTCCTCGGCGTTGAGGCTGTGGGGACGCGTGTACGAGGGCTGTTCGAGGGGGTCGGACAGCCCGCGGTCGAGGCTGCTTCGCGTTGTCGCGAGGCGTTACGGCGCGAGCGTGCGGCGGCTCTCCGGCACGCTCGGACAGGGACGGACAGGCACGGCGAGCGGTGTGCGCCCCTGAGGCGTTTCATGCCGTTGTACGGCTCTGATGAAAAACTGTCAATGACTCCGACCTGGTTTGATGAATTACTTGCAGACCCCTGTCGGATCGCCGGACGCCCTTGTTACGGTGACCCGGCACCGAGGTGACGCCCCGCTCGCGGACTGAGCCGCACCTCGCGACAACACCCGAGAACGTGCCGAGCCATGCGACCGCCTCCCCGCGATTTCCCGCAGCTCCTCCAGCGCGCGTTCGCTCCAGAGCCGAAGGAGACGAGATGTCCGGACCCAGCGCAGGACCCTCCGTATGAGCGCCGGGCACGGCGCCGAGTACGACCACGTCGTCGTCGGCGCGGGTACGGCCGGCTGCGTCCTCGCCGCGCGCCTGTCCGCGGACACCGGGACACGGGTGCTGCTGATCGAGGCTGGCCCGCCCGCGGACCGCGGTCTGCTCGTTCAACTCCCCCTCGGGGTCGGGCTGCTGTCGGGACGCAAGGACATCGGCTGGGGTTACGAGTCGGAGCCCGAGCCGGGCCTGAACGGCAGGCGTATCCCGGTCCCGCGTGGCCGGCTGGTCGGCGGCACCGGATCGATCAACGGCTCGACCCATGTCCGCGCGCACCGCCTCGACTACGACGACTGGGCCAAGTCCGGTGCGACGGGATGGGGTTGGGATGACCTGCTGCCGTACTTCCGCCGCTCGGAGAGCAGTTGGCGCGGGGACACCGAGCACCACGGCGGGTATGGACCCGTCACCGTGTCGACCACGGTCCGGCGAGGTCCCTTCGGCCGCCGTCTGGACCGCGCCGCCCGATCGCTGGGCATCGAGTTCCCCGACGACACCCAGAGTGGGGACCCCACCGGAGCAGGCCAGGTCGAGAACGCCATCCACCGTGGGCGACGGCACAGCACCGCCGCCGCGTACCTGCGCCCCGCGCTGCGACGACGCCCCGGCCTCGCCCTGCTCACCGGGGTGCTGGTGGACACGCTCGTGCTCGACCGGGGACGCGTGACGGGCGTCCGTGTCGTGAAAGGCGGACAGAGCCGGGTGATCCGGGCGGCCCGCGAGGTCGTGGTCTGCGCGGGTGTCTACAACTCGCCGCAGCTGCTGATGCGTTCGGGCATCGGACCGGCGGATCACCTGCGCGAGCACGGCATCGAACCGGTGGCGGACCTGGCCGGCGTCGGCGCCAACCTCCAGGACCATCCGGCGGCTCCCGTGCTGTTCGACGTCAGGGATCCGGTGACTTTCCACGAGCACCTGCGCGTCGACCGCGCGGCGGTGGGCGCGCTCCGCTGGCTGCTCACGGGGAACGGTCCGCTGGCCGGGATGCCCGAGTTCCTCTCCGCGTACATTCGCACCCGCCCCGACCTGGACCGTCCCGACGGGTTCCTCGGCATCCTGGCCGGCGGTTTCGACGCCCGGCCGTGGTTCCCCGCCATCCGGCCGCTGAAGGACCGGCACTGCGTGGCCCTCAACGCCGTCGCGACCCCCCGCAGCCGCGGCGAGGTCAGGCTGGGCTCGGCCGACCCGGACGCCCCGCCGCGGATCACGTTCAACCTGCTCACCGAGCCGGAGGACGTCGCCGCGCTGCGGGAGACCGTGCGCACCACGCTGGCCCTCCTGCGCAGCCCGGAGGTCTCCCCGATGATCCGGGCGGAGCTCGCACCGGGCTCCGATGTGCGCACCGACGCCGACTTCGAGCGCTATCTGCGCGAGACCGGTTACTCCGCCAACCACGCCTGCGGCACGTGCGCCATCGGAACCTCCGAGACCGCGGTCGTCGACCCCGAGCTGCGGGTGCGCGGCATCGACGGACTGCGTGTCGTCGACGCGTCGGTGCTGCCGACCGTGCCCGGCGCGAACATCAACGCCACCGTCATCGCCGTGGCGGAGAAGGCCTCGGACCTGATCCGCGGGATCCCGGCAGCCTCCGGTGCCCCGCTCCATGAGGGGACCGCGGGATGAGGGAACCACTGTCGTACGCCATCGCGTACAAGGCGGCCGAGGCCGCACTGGACGCGGCCCGGGCCGAGGGGGCGCGGATCTGCGTGGCGGTCGTCAACCGCAGCGGCATCACCAAGGTGCTGCTCAGCGACGACGGAGTCGGCCCCATCGGGGTCGAGACCGCGCGCCGCAAGGCCTACACCGCCGCCGTCACCGGCGTGCCGACCTCGAAGTTCGCCGCTTTCGCCGCGTCACCCGCGATGGCGGTCGCGCCTGTGCACCACGTCGACGCCGGCCTCCTCGCCGTACCGGGCGGGGTGCCCATCACCGTGGACGACGGCGAGGTCATCGGTGCCGTCGGCGTCGGCGGAGCCGACGCCGAGACCGACGAGCGACTCGCCTCCCACTCCCTGGAAGGCCTGAAGGACCTGACCGCGTGAGCGCCTCCGCCACGCGTGACACCGAAGGAGAACGACCGTGATCGAGGACTTCCTCGTCGTCGAGGGCGTGGCCCACAACTACAACTTCCGGCCCGAGAACTGCGTCAACCCGCATATCGGGGCGGCCATCGGCGAGCACCTCTACGGCCTGCACAAGCGGGTCAGCGGCCCCGAATACACCCTCGAACGCTCCACCTACATGCGGGGCGCGGGCGCGGACATCATCGGCCGGGCCCTGCTCGCGGAGAGCCAGACCGACGTGATCGCCTACCACGAGACGCCCATCTACGGCCACTTCCGGGACGGGGGCTCGGCGCTGGGCGTCGGCCTTGAGATGCGCGAGAAGTGGCCGGAGCGCGTGCTGATCTACGGCGCGGTGTCCCCGCTGCGCCCCGGCGCCCTGGACCGGGTGGACGAGCTGGTGGAGAAGCACCGGGTCAACGCCCTCAAGCTCTATCCGATCGACGTCGTCGAGGGCCGGGTGACCGCGCTGGACATGGGTGACCCGGAGATCTGCTTCCCGCTGCTGGAGCGGGCCCGGCAGCACGGTCTGAAGGTCGTGGCCATCCACAAGGCCCTCCCGGTCGGACCCGGTCCGACCTCCGCCCTCGGGATGAGCGACGTGGAAGCCGCCGCGCTGGCCTTCCCCGACCTCACCTTCGAAGTCGTCCACGGCGGCATGGCCTTCGTCGAGGAGACGGCCCTTCAGCTGGAGTCCTTCCGCAACATATGGGTCAACCTGGAGGCCACGTCGTTCATGGCGGTCTACGCACCCCGCCGCTTCGCCCAGGCAATGGGTGCCTTCCTCCAGGCCGGTGCCGCCGAGCGGATCATCTGGGCGACCGGCTGCGACGCCGTCCACCCCCGGCCGGCGATCGAGGCGTTCTGGAACTTCGAGATGCCCCGTGACCTGATCGAGGAGTACGGGCTGCCCGAGCTCACCAAGGAGATCAAGGCCGACATCCTCGGCCGCAACTTCCTGCGGATGCACGGCATCGACGAGAAGGACCTCCGCGAGCGCATCCGAGGCGACGAGTTCGACACCACCGAACTCCAGGAACCGTGGGGCGGACGCGTCGCCCCGGTCGACGACGCGTTGGCCGGTGCCCGATGACGGTCACGGAAACCCAGGTCCGCGCGACGCTCAACGAGATCCTCGATCCGTGCAGCATCACCGCGGGAGTCCCTGCCGGACTCGACGACATGGGACTCGTCGGTGACATTCGCGTACAGGACGACGGCGCCGGCGGTCAGCGCATCGCGGTCACCGTCGGCGTGACCGAGCCGAGCTGCGTGCTCATCGGCTCGTTCGCGACCGAGGCCCAGCTCCGGCTCACGGCTCTGCCCGGTGTCTCAGCAGTGGACGTGCGGCTGGCGGACGACTTCGACTGGACCCCGGACAGGCTCGCACCGCACTACCGGCAACGGCTCGACCAACACCGTGAACACAAGCGTCGCGCCCTCCCCCTTCTCGCCATGACCAGGACAGGACCAACCGTTGACCAGTGAGACCTCACAGCAGCCGCACACCCCCGACCCGACGACCGTGGCGGCGAACAACGCCGCGGTCATGGGCCGCTTCATGGAAGGGCTCAGCCGGGCACCGCTCCCGCCCGAGAGGGCCGACCCGACGTCCGTCCGGGTGGTGCGCGACATCGCATACGGCGCGGCACCGGGCGCGGACCTGCGGATGGATCTGTACCTGCCGACGTCGTCCGCGTCGGCCCGTACCCCCGTGATCGTATGGCTGCCGGGTGGCGGCTGGCGGCATCAACGCCGGGGCTACGGACCCCACTTGCCCCGGCTCTTCGCCGAACGCGGATACGCCATGGCGGACATCGAGTACCGCTCCTCCGAGGTCGCCGTCTGGCCCGCGCAACTGCACGACGTCCAGGACGCGTTGGGCCGCCTGCACGACCTCGCGGACACCTACGGCCTGGACCCGGCGGCGATCGGCCTGTGGGGCAGCTCGTCAGGCGCGCACCTCGCACTGCTCACGGCCTTCGCCACCGACGCCGACGGTTCCCCCGCGGTGCCCGACGTACGCGCGGTGGTGGCGGGCTACCCCCCGACCGACCTGCTCCGGCTCAATGAGGACGCGCTGCCCGGTGGAATGCTGGGCGTGGATCCCTCCGATCCGGCATGGGGTCTGCTGGGCGGCCCGCCGTCGGACCGGGCCGCCGCCGCGGTCGAGGCCAGCCCGGCCCGGCAGGCCCACCCGCAGGTGCCGCCCGTGCTGCTCCTGCACGGCGACGCCGACCTGCTCATCGGCCCGGCCCAGAGCCGCCGCCTCCACGACACCCTGGTCGCCGCGGGCACCGAGTCCCATCTGCTGCTGGTGCACGGCGCCGACCACGGCCTCCTCAACACCGGCGCCTGGGAACTGAACCCCATGACGGCCACGGTGCGGTCCTCACGCTTCCCGGACGCCGAGGGCTCCGTGCGGCTGACCCCCCAGCTGATCGAGCGCTTCTTCGACCGCCACCTGCGAACGGACCCCTGGAACACCTGACCCACCACGGCGCTACGACGACGGCATCGGCCGCGCTCCGCTGCCACCTCCGTGAATCACCTCCGACTCACGGCATCGTGCGCCTCATCGTCACACCAGGCGTCTCGTGCCGACGCGCTGTCCGATTGCCGCTCGGCGTTGTCCACCTTTCGCGGCACGTGACAAGGGTCAGGGTACGACGACCCCGCCCGACACTCGCGGGCCCCCAGAACAGGACCGCAATCCAGTACGGCGAGCCGGGTCTCCGCGTACCGCGACCGAGGTGGGCGGAGCAAGGCGGTCAGGACGGTCTCTGTGGTCCCGACGGAGTGGACGACCCCGACCTGGTTGACGCTGTTCGGCGGCCGGGAGCGCGGGGCCGATCGGCCAGCCAGGCGGTCGCCTTCCGCCGGAACGCGGCACAGTCCGGGCGGTGCGGCAAGGAAGCGGTCTACGACAGCACGGTCTTCCCCACCGACGGGGCGAGCGCGGGCCTGGCCGCCCTCCGCCAGGCGCTGGACGCGCCGAGGACACTGCGCGACTACGGCATGCCCGAGGACGGCATCGCCAGAGCGCTGGGGCCAATCATGAAAGCGATCCCGGCCAACAACCCCACCCCCGTCACT
>NZ_JBIAUR010000018.1:0-260112 GCF_042893105.1 Streptomyces sp. NPDC001663
GACCGCGCTTTCCCGTCCTCTCAGGTCTGCTCGGCCTGTGGATTCCGGGACGGTCCCAAGCCCCTGCACGTCCGGGAGTGGACGTGCGGCGCATGCGGCACCGTGCAGGACCGCGACCACAACGCAGCCCGCAACGTCCTCTTCGAAGGACGCCGAATCGTCGCCGCCGGACGGGCGCAGACGCTAAACGCCTGTGGAGCGCCGGTAAGACGGGCACCCGTGCCCGCACAGCGCGGTGAAGCAGGAAGCCCCCGGAAGGGTCAGACGACCCAGGCCGGAATCCCTGGACTTTAGGCCAGGGAGCACGTCAAAGCCGTCCCGCCTCCACGATCCGTCGCAGGAAGCGCTGAGTGCGCTCCTGCTGCGGGTCGCCGAAGACCTGCTCCGCCGTGCCGCGCTCCAGGACCACGCCTCCGTCCAGAAAACAAACCTGGTCGGCGACATCCCTGGCGAAGCCCATCTCGTGCGTGGCCAGCACCATGGTCATGCCGTCGTCCTTGAGGTCGCGGACGACCGTGAGGACCTCGCCGACGAGCTCCGGGTCGAGCGCCGCGGTGACCTCGTCGAGCAGCAGCAGCCGGGGGCGTACGGCCAGAGCGCGCACGATCGCCACACGCTGCTGCTGACCGCCGCTCAGCCGGTCCGGGTACTCGCCCGCCTTCCCGCCGAGCCCGAGCCGCTCCAGGAGCTCCCTGGCACGGTCCTCGGCCTCCGCGCGGGCCACGCCGTGCACGCGCCGCGGGGCGAGGGTGATGTTGTCCAGGACGGTCATGTGCGGGAACAGGTTGTACGCCTGGAAGACCACGCCGATACGGCGCCGTACCGCGTCCTGGTCGGCGCGCGGATCGGTGATCTCCTCGCCGTCCAGCCAGATCGCGCCGTCGTCGATCTCCTCCAGGAGGTTCGCGCACCGCAGCAGCGTCGACTTGCCGGAACCGGACGCGCCGATCAGCGCGGTCACCGTGTGCGGCGCGACCTCCAGGTCGACGTCCCGCAGGACGACCGAGCCGCCGAAGGTCTTGCGTACGGACTCCATGCGCAGCACGGGCGCGTCGCTCATATCGATCCTCCCTGGGCCCGCCGGCGGTCCATCCGGGCCGTCACCCAGTCCGTGAAGCGGGTCATCGGGATGGTCAGCGCCACGAAGACCAGGCCCGCGACGATGTACGGCGTGTAGTTGAGGCTGCGGCCCACGATGATGTCCGCGGCCCGTACGGCGTCGATCGCGCCGCCGATCGACACGAGGCCGGTGTCCTTCTGCAGCGACACCAGGTCGTTGAGGAGAGGCGGCACCTGGCGTCGTACGGCCTGCGGCAGCACCACGTACCTGAGCGCCTGCCGGTTGGTGAGGCCGAGCGAGCGGGCCGCGGCACGCTGCGAGGGGTGGACGGACTCGATGCCGGCGCGGAACACCTCGGCCACGTACGCCGAGTACGTCAGCGTGAGCGCCGTACCGCCCAGGAGGACAGGGTCGACGGTGACGCCCTGCAGGCGCAGCGCCGGGACGCCGAGGACCACGATCATCAGGTTGATGATCAGCGGCAGTCCGCGGAAGAAGTCGGTGTACGCGGCGGCCAGCGCCCTGAGGGGGAAGAACACCGGGCCGCGCAAGGTGCGCGCGATGGCGATCAGCATGCCGAGGACCAGGACGGCGACGCCGCAGATCAGCAGCAGCCGTACGTTCAGCCACAGGCCTTCGAGGACCTTGGGGAACGCCTCGCGCGCGTACTGCCCGTTGAAGAACGTCTCCTTGGTGCGCGGCCAGCCCGGCGCGTTGACGACGATCAGGTAGAGGACGACGCCCGTGACGAGGGTCGAGAGCGCGGCGATCGCCGTCGCGCGACGGGCACGCGCGCGCTTGAAGGCCTCGCGCTCGATCCGCCGCTGCGACGGGACATAGCCGTCGCTCCCGCCGGTCATGTCCCCGTTGTCGTCCGCGCCGTCCTGGCCGGACTCCTCCTTGGTGACCGTCACTTGAGCACCGGGGCGTCGACGGCGTCGGAGAGCCACTGCTTCTCGATCTTCGCCAGGGTGCCGTCCTTGCGCAGAGCGTCCACGGCGTCCGTCACGCAGGAGGTGAGCGCGCTGCCCTTGTCGAGCACGAGCCCGAACTGCTCCGGTGTGCCGCCCTGGTTCTCGAACTGTCCGACGATCTTGGCGTCCGTCACCTCGGCCGCGGTGATGTAGAAGGCGGTCGGCAGGTCGACGACGATGGCGTCCACCTGGCCGTTCTTCAGCGCCGACTTGGCCTGGTCGTTCTTGGCGTAGACGGCGGCCTCCTGCTTCGGCTTCACCACGTCGTTGATGTAGTCGAGGCTGGTGGTGCCGACCTGGGCGCCCAGCTTGAGGTTCTTCAGGTCCGCGATGCCGGTCGCCTTCGCGGCCTTCGAGTCCTTCAGCGCGATGACGGCCTGGCGCACGTCGTAGTAGCCGGACGAGAAGTCCACGGCCTTCTTGCGCTCGGCGCTGATCGACACCTGGTTGATGTCGAAGTCGAAGGTCTTCACGCCGGGCGCGAAGGCCTTGTTGAACGGCACGCTCTGCCAGACGACGGCGCTCTTGTCGTAGCCGAGCTGCTTCGCCACGGCGTAGGCGACCGCCGACTCGAAGCCCTTGCCGTTGGCGGGCTTGTCGTCCTTGAACCACGGTTCGTACGCGGGCTCGTCGGTGGCGATGGTGAGCTTGCCGGAGGTCTTGGTGGCCAACTTGCCCTTGGAGCAGGTGGTGCCGGTCGACCCCGAGGCGTTGTCGCTCGCCTTCTCCTCGGGCTGCGGAGCGCAGCCGACCGCGGTGGCGAGCAGGGCTATGGTTGCCGCGGCGACGGCGCGGCGCAGTGCGCGAGGGGCGAGGTGCATGGCGGGAGATTGGCAGTCCCGCGTCCTGTTTGTCGAGGTCACGACCGCAATTGTCCGCATAGTGGGAACGCGTGTTGCAGTCCTGTGAACACTTCCCCCGGACGCCTCGCCCCACGCCGGGGCCGCCGGTCGAGGGCGGGGATCGAAAGACCGGCGGCCCGTACCGCCCAGGAGCCGTCATCCTGTGCGGGGCTGCCTCCAGTTGACTGCGCAACAACGTGCGCCGGGAGCGCGCGCATGGCTCCGGCGCGTGTGAATGCTTCACACGGGGCGCGTGCGCGAAGTCGGCGCCTGCGTGCGGGAGTTGCGCCGGGCGGGACGTACGTGATGTGACGCTTCTGCCGTTCCGTGCGCTGTAGGGCATGACTCCCATGGGTCACGGGCCCGTCCTCTCGAGGCGGCAAGCGGGCCGATGCATGCAGGGGCGGCAGGTCCTACGACCCGACCGCCCCTGTGTGCTGTCCGACCGGTCAGAGGGCTGCCCCGATGCCCGGACCGTCCGGCGTTCTCACCACCCGCGCGCGTGCCACTCCGGCAGATGCGGCCTTTCCGCGCCGAGGGTCGTGTCGTTGCCGTGCCCGGGGTAGACCCAGGTCTCGTCCGGGAGCACCTCGAAGATCTTGGTCTCGACGTCGTGGATGAGACTGGCGAACGCCTTCGGATCCTTACGGGTGTTGCCGACGCCACCGGGGAAGAGGCAGTCCCCCGTGAACACATGGGGATGCCCGTGCGGGTCGTCGTAGACGAGGGCGATCGAACCCGGCGTGTGCCCGACCAGATGGCGCGCGGTGAGCTCCACACGCCCCACCCGGACGGTGTCGCCGTCATCGACGAGGACGTCGGTCGGCACGGGGATGCCGGTGGCGTCCTCCCGGCCCGCGTAGGTGCGGGCGCCGGTGGCCGTGACGACCTGGGCGAGCGCCTGCCAGTGGTCGCCGTGCTGATGCGTGGTGACGACGGACGCGATGCCGTCGTCACCGATCATGCCGAGCAGGGTGTCCGCGTCGTTCGCCGCGTCGATCAGCAACTGCTCGTCCGTGGCCCGGCAGCGCAGCAGATAGGCGTTGTTGTCCATCGGGCCGACCGCGATCTTGGTGATCATGAGGTCCTTGAGCTCGTGCACGTCCGCCGGGCCGCCGACCGTCACCTGTCCGCTGTACGTCATGGCGGTCAGCCTATAGCGGGGGAGTGCACCCGGTCCCCCGCCACAGGCCGCGCGGTCACAACGGGGGAAGCGCCGGCAGCGAGCCGGCCTCCACGCTCAGCCCGGAGCCGTCCCGGCGCCCGGCGAGCCAGCCGAGCAGTTCCGGCGCCGAGCCCGTGACGGCGCTCTCCGGCTCCGTCGTCTGCCGGCCCGTCCGCCACGCGCGCGTACTGTCCGTCAGGCGGGTCGGAGGCACGTCGGGGTGTCCCGAGAAGCGGGCGGCGAGGAAGTCGATCTCCCGCTCCGTGAACTCCGCCGGCAGGTCCTCCAGCTCGTACCCGATGCCGAGGTCCACGTGATGCAGCTCCACCTCGCCCCACCGCCGGAACGGCACTCTCGATGCCGAGTCTTTGACCCCGTTGCGCAGCTCCACCGTGCGCGACCAGTCCGCCGGTGCGGTCCCGGTCGCCTGGAAGCGGGCCGCGCTGTCGCGCAGATCGGCGAGCTGGACGTCGAGGGGGCGCGGCGCGTCCCGTTCGATGTCGCTGTCGCGTGCCTCCCCGGAGACGTACATGGGGCGCCCTTCGAGGACGTTCACCAGAGCGTCCGCGTTGCGGGCGAGGTGGGCGAGGATGTGGCCGCGGGTCCAGCCTGGGAGCCGTGACGGCTCGGCGACCGCGGCGTTGTCCAGTTTGGCGGCTGCGGTGAGCAGCCGGTCGGTCGCGTCACGTACAGACGCCAGGTCATGACCGTGATCAATCATGGTGCTGACCCTAGCCTCGCCACACCTTTGGGTGAAGGTGGTGAAGCAGTGCCGTAAATCGAATGCGCGTGCTATATGGTCGGTTGTGGCGTCGGGCATGCTGGAGGGCCGGGGATTGTTATGCAACCCGGGAATCCGACCGGCGTTGTCAGTGGCTCCCCCTAGTCTGAGAAAGCACGGGGGCCTCGCCCCTGTCACTTCTCTCAAGAAAGGTGCGGACCGGCGTGGCCGACCGTCTCATCGTCCGTGGCGCGCGCGAGCACAACCTCAAGAATGTCTCGCTCGACCTGCCGCGCGACTCGCTCATCGTCTTCACGGGCCTGTCGGGGTCGGGCAAGTCCTCGCTGGCCTTCGACACCATCTTCGCCGAGGGACAGCGCCGTTACGTGGAGTCGCTGTCGTCGTACGCCCGGCAGTTCCTCGGTCAGATGGACAAGCCGGATGTCGACTTCATCGAGGGTCTGTCCCCGGCCGTCTCCATCGACCAGAAGTCGACCTCGCGCAACCCGCGCTCGACGGTCGGCACCATCACCGAGGTCTACGACTACCTGCGTCTGCTCTTCGCGCGTATCGGCAAGCCGCACTGCCCCGAGTGCGGCCGCCCCATTGCGCGCCAGTCGCCGCAGGCCATCGTCGACAAGGTCCTGGAGCTGCCGGAGGGGAGCCGCTTCCAGGTGCTGTCGCCGCTGGTGCGCGAGCGCAAGGGAGAGTTCGTCGACCTCTTCGCCGACCTCCAGACCAAGGGCTACTCCCGCGCGCGTGTGGACGGCGAGACCATCCAGCTGTCCAGCCCGCCCACGCTGAAGAAGCAGGAGAAGCACACCATCGAGGTGGTCGTCGACCGCCTCACGGTGAAGGACTCCGCCAAGCGCCGCCTCACCGACTCCGTGGAGACCGCGCTCGGCCTGTCCGGCGGCATGGTCGTGCTCGACTTCGTCGACCTCCCCGAGGACGACCCCGAGCGCGAGCGCATGTACTCGGAGCACCTGTACTGCGCGTACGACGACCTGTCCTTCGAGGAGCTCGAGCCCCGCTCCTTCTCCTTCAACTCGCCCTTCGGCGCCTGCCCCGACTGCACCGGTATCGGTACGCGCATGGAGGTCGACCCCGAGCTGATCGTCCCGGACGAGGACAAGTCCCTCGACGAGGGCGCCATCCACCCCTGGTCGCACGGGCACACCAAGGACTACTTCGGCCGTCTGATCGGCGCCCTCGCGGACGCGCTGGGATTCAGGACCGACATCCCCTTCGCCGGTCTGCCCCAGCGCGCCAAGAAGGCCCTGCTGTACGGGCACAAGACGCAGATCGAGGTCCGTTACCGCAACCGGTACGGCCGCGAGCGCGTGTACACCACGCCCTTCGAAGGCGCCGTCCCCTTCGTGAAGCGCCGGCACAGCGAGTCCGAGAGCGACGCCAGCCGTGAGCGCTTCGAGGGCTACATGCGCGAGGTGCCCTGCCCCACCTGTCAGGGCACGCGCCTGAAGCCGATCGTCCTCGCGGTCACGATCATGGGGAAGTCGATCGCCGAGGTCTCCGGCATGTCCATCAGCGACTGCGCGGACTTCCTGGGCGAGCTGAAGCTCAACGCCCGCGACAAGAAGATCGCCGAGCGGGTTCTGAAGGAGGTCAACGAGCGGCTGCGCTTCCTGGTCGACGTCGGCCTGGACTACCTCTCGCTGAACCGCGCGGCCGGCACGCTTTCCGGCGGCGAGGCCCAGCGCATCCGCCTGGCCACCCAGATCGGCTCCGGGCTCGTGGGCGTCCTGTACGTCCTCGACGAGCCGTCCATCGGCCTGCATCAGCGGGACAACCACCGGCTGATCGAGACCCTGGTCCGGCTGCGCGACATGGGCAACACGCTCATCGTCGTCGAGCACGACGAGGACACCATCAAGGTTGCCGACTGGATCGTCGACATCGGCCCCGGTGCGGGCGAGCACGGCGGCAAGGTCGTGCACAGCGGCTCTCTCAAGGAGTTGCTCACCAACGCCGAGTCCATGACCGGTCAGTACCTGGCCGGCAAGAAGTCGATCCCGCTGCCCGACATCCGCCGCCCGCAGGACCCGACCCGTCGGCTCACCGTGCACGGCGCCCGCGAGAACAACCTCCAGGACATCGACGTCTCGTTCCCGCTGGGCGTGTTCACCGCGGTCACCGGCGTGTCCGGCTCCGGCAAGTCGACGCTGGTCAACGACATCCTGTACACGCACCTGGCCCGCGAGCTCAACGGCGCGAGGAGCGTACCGGGACGGCACACGCGCGTGGACGGCGACGACCTCGTCGACAAGGTCGTACACGTCGACCAGTCGCCCATCGGCCGCACCCCGCGGTCGAACCCGGCGACGTACACCGGCGTCTTCGACCACGTCCGCAAGCTGTTCGCCGAGACCACCGAGGCGAAGGTGCGCGGCTACCAGCCGGGCCGCTTCTCCTTCAACGTCAAGGGCGGCCGCTGCGAGAACTGCGCGGGCGACGGCACGATCAAGATCGAGATGAACTTCCTCCCGGACGTGTACGTCCCGTGCGAGGTCTGCCACGGCGCCCGGTACAACCGGGAGACCCTGGAGGTCCATTACAAGGGCAAGTCCATCGCCGAGGTCCTGAACATGCCCATCGAAGAGGCGATGAACTTCTTCGAGGCCGTCCCGGCGATCAACCGTCACCTCAAGACGCTGAACGACGTCGGTCTCGGCTACGTCCGCCTCGGCCAGTCCGCGACCACCCTGTCCGGTGGTGAGGCGCAGCGCGTGAAGCTCGCCAGCGAGCTGCAGAAGCGCTCCACCGGCCGTACGGTCTACGTCCTGGACGAGCCGACCACCGGTCTGCACTTCGAGGACATCAGCAAGCTGCTGAAGGTCCTCTCCGGCCTGGTCGACAAGGGCAACACGGTCATCGTCATCGAGCACAACCTCGACGTGATCAAGACCGCCGACTGGGTCGTCGACATGGGTCCCGAGGGCGGCGCCGGCGGTGGACTCGTCGTCGCCGAGGGCACGCCCGAGGAGGTCGCCGGGATCCCGGCCAGCCACACCGGCAAGTTCCTGCGGGAGATTCTCGGGGCCGACCGGATCAGCGACGCGTCCTCGGTGCCGGCCCCGCGCAAGACGGCAGCCAAGAAGACGGTCGCGGCCAAGTCGACGGCGAAGAAGACCACGACGGCCAGGACCGCCAACAACACGGCCACGAAGAAGGCGGCCGGGGCCACGAAGAAGGCAGCTCCCGCGAAGAAGACGACGCGGGCCCGCAAGGCCTGAGGCGCGCGAGGAGCGAGCCTCGACAAATCCGGAAAAGAGCGGCGCCCCGCGGGAACTCCCCGCGGGGCGCTGCTCGTTGCAGGATCAGCCGCTCGATCCCTGCGGCTGCGACGAACCTTGACTCCTGAACAGTGGAATCAGCGGAATCAGCGGCAAGAGCGAAGGAAGGCCGAACGCCCTTTACCAGTCCCCGAGTTCGGAGGCGTACGGCGGCTCTGCACCCGCTCGGGAACATGTGATCGCGGCTGCCCGCGCCGCGAGTCGCAGCAGCTTTGTCCAGCCGTCGGCGCCCAGTCCCAGGAGCGCCTCGGCGGACAGGGCGTCCTGGGCGGCCAGACCATGCAGGAGAGCCGCGTTCACCGTGTCACCGGCGCCGATCGTGTCGACGACGGCGATCTTCTCGCCCGGCACGGGGTACACGGCTCCGTCCCGGGTGAAGGCGGTGAGCCCGTCACCGCCATGAGTGATCACGACCGCCGCGGGCCCGGCCGCCAGCCACTCGCGCGGGGTGCCGCCCAGCCAGTGGGCGTCCTCCTCGGAGAGCTTGAGCAGCGACACCGAGGGCAGCCAACTCTTGAAGCGGGCCCGGTAGGCGTCCGCGTCGGGAATCAGTCCCGCCCGGATGTTGGGGTCGAGCGCGGTGAAGACGCCCTGTGCGGCCGCCGTCCGCATCAGAGACTCGTAGGCGGTCGCGCCGGGTTCCAGGACGAGCGAGCAGGTGCCGAAGGAAATGGCGCGGGTTTCGGCGGGGAGGTCCTCCGGAGCCGTGAACAGCCGGTCGGCGGTGCCGTCGACGTAGAAGGAGTAGGCGGCCGAGCCGTTCCCGTCGATCGTGGCGACCGCGAGCGTGGTCGGCTCCGCGCCGCGCTGCACGGCCGAGACGTCCACGCCCGCTTCCCGGAGCCCGTCGAGCAGGGCTTCGCCGAAGGCGTCGTACGACGTCCGGGAGCAGAAGGCCGTGGGGGAGCCCAGGCGGCCGAGGGCCACGGCCGTGTTGTAAGGGCCGCCGCCGAGCGCCGGCTTCAGGCCCGCGAGGGCACCCGTGCCCTGCGGTACCAGATCGATCAGAGCCTCACCGGCGACGACGATCACGAGATGGTTCCTTTCTCGAACTGCGCGGGCTGTTCGGGGTGTTCGGGCCGTGCCGACCCCTCCGGGCAGCCGCACGAGGTGCGGTGGACGAAGGTGCAGGGGAGCCGCAGGGTGCGGGTGGGGCGGTCCGGGGAGGCGAGGCGTTCCAGGAGGACCCGGACCGCCTGGGCGCCGATCTCCTTGCTGGGCTGGGCGACGGCGGTGAGCCGGGGCGAGAACAGGTCCGCCCAGGCGAAGTCGTCGAAGCAGCACAGGGCGATGTCGTCGGGCACGGCCAGGCCGCGGTCGCGCAGGGCCCGCAGGGCGCCGATGGTCATCGCGTTGTTGGCGGTCACGAGCGCGGTGGGCGGATCGGCCAGGGAGAGGAGGGCGGCGGTGGCCCGCTCGGCGCCGGCGGACTCGGAGTCGCCGTGCACCACGAGGTGTTCGTCGTACGGGAGTCCGGAGGCGGCCAGGCCCCGGCGGTAGCCGGTGGTGCGTTCGCGAGTGGTGCTGAGGCCGGGCAGGCCGGCGACGAGGGCGATCCGGCGGTGGCCGAGGTCGGCGAGATGGGTGACGAGGTCGGCGGTCGGTTCGGCGCTCTCGGCGCAGACCTGGTCGTAGCGCGGTGTGCCCTCGGCGCGGGTGTCGACGAGCCGGTCGAGGAAGACGGTCGGTACGTCGTGGCGGCCGAGGTAGGCGACGAGTTCGCGGGGGTTCGCGGAGGGGGCGACGATCATGCCGTCGACCCGGCGTTCGTGCAGCAGTTGGACGACCTTGCGCTCGTGCTCCGGGTCGTCGTGCGGATCGGCGATGAGCAGGCTGTAGCCGTGTTCCAGAGCGCCGGCCTCGACGCCCTGGAGGATCTCCGTGAAGTACGGGTTGCTGATCGCCGACACCGCGAGGCCGATGGACCGGGTGCGCGCGGTCACCAGGGAGCGGGCGAGGGTGTTCGGGGTGTAGCCGAGCCGGTCGATGGCGTCCAGGACCGCCTGGCGGGTGTGCGGGAGGACGGGTCGGGTGCCGTTCAGGACGTGCGAGACGGTCGCCACGGACACCCCGGCGCTCCGAGCGACGTCGGCCATGGTGGCCATTGCATTCCCCTTCCCGAGCCGCGCCCCTCTCGCCGACGGCGCGGGTCCTTCCGGCCGGGACGGTATCCCATTCGGCGGCCCACGTAAACGCTTGCGCAAGCGTTTACGTGGGCCGGGGGAGTGCGCCTCCCAGTAGTCCTAGGTGCGCCTGCTCCTCACTCCCAGTCCCACCCGATCCCCACAATGCCCGTCCGCACCCGGGGCTCCACGAGGTGGACGGAGCGGTGGTGGCCGCTGAGGGGGAGTTCCTGGCGGCCGCTGCGGGGGGCCGCCGGCGAGTGCTGGGCGAAGCGGTGGCAGCGTGTCGGCAGGGCCTGTTCGTCGAAGTGGACCTGCAGCGCGTACTGGCCGCCGGCCGGCCCGAATCCGCGGACGTACTCGCGGGAGACACCGGCCGTGCCGTCCTCGACGCCGTAGCGGAAGAGGAAGGTGTCCCCGGCCCGCAGACGGGTGTCGAAGAGGAACTCGGCGACGAGGACGCCGGTGTCGTGGTGCACGCGCACGCGTCCCGCGCGGCAGTTCTCCAGTGCGTGCACCCGCATGCGCTCCGGCGCGCACCCCGGGTCGCCGTGGTGCACGGCCACGAAGCGGTCGACGCCGTCCTTGTGGGCGCGCACGATGTGGTGCGACTCGCGCTCCGCCAGTTCGCGGCGCGGCCCGATCCGTATCCGCTCGTGGTGCCCGAGGGTGTGCAGCCCGCCGTCCAGGGGTGAGCCCAGCTCGGCCAGCAGCTGTTCCAGGACGTCCGAGGCCGCCACGAGGGAGCGGTAGGAGCGGCCCGCGGGGCGCTGCGCGGCGGTGCGTTCGTCGGTCTCGGCGAGCAGCCGGATCAGGGACTCCTCCGGCAGCTGGAGGATCTCCTCAAGCGCCCGTACGGCCCGCAGGGACTCGGGCCGCTGCGGGCGGCGGGCACCCTGCTGCCAGTAACTCAGGCTCGTCACGCCGACCTTGACCCCGTGGCGTGACAGATGGTGCTGCACGCGCTGCAGCGGCAGCCCGCGGGCGGCGATCGCGGCGCGCAGCGCGACGTGGAAGGGGCCGCCACGCAGGGCCGAGTCCAGTTCCGCGGTGGCGACGGCGGCGAGGTCCGCGGGCTGTGTGGCGTGCGGCATGCAGGGGCCTTTCTGTGAAAGCTCGCTACGGCTGGTCGGGCCGGGTTCACGCTGTCTGTCGGGGCCACCCCGTCGGCGTCGGGGCGTCTTCACATCCGTACGCCGTCGTTCACGGCCCCGAGTTCCCCCGCATTGAAGCGTGTTGACCAAGTCCCGACAACACCTGATGCCCAACAGCGGCGTACTCCTGGCCGAGACGCGGTCGGTGGGCTCAGGTCGGCGCGGTGGTCCCCTCGTTGCCCAGTACGTCGCGAATGGCCCGTGCGGACAGCGTGGACTTGGGCACGAAACCGCGCGCGGGGCTGGCCGCGACGAGCTCCTGGAAGTCCTCCTGGGAGTGGGTCGAGACGATGATCACCGCAGGTACCCGTTCCGCCAGCAGCCGGGCCAGGTCGAGTCCGCTCTCGCCGTCCAGGTCGAGATCCACCAGGGCGACGTCCGGGGCCAGCTCCGCAGCCCGTTCGAGCGCCTCCGCACCCGTCGTGGCGACACCGACCACAACCACTCCGTCCCGCTCCAGCAGGGTGCGTGCGGCCTCCAGGAACCGGACGCTGTCATCGACGAGAAGACAGCGCATGGACATGCTGACAGCGTGCCAACCCGTGCGGGATTGCGCTTTCCGGCTAGCCGGAAAGTGTCGACGAGCGGAGCTTGTGGAGATCCGGAACGTGCTGAAGTCCTGTGCCGCCTCGGGCCGTTGCGGCGGTTCGTGCTCACGCAGCGCAGCGACGCGTCACCAGGGGTAGCATGATGCCGCCCTGGGGAGGCCGTGTCGTCCGGTCGAGTGGGGGTGCGCGATGAAGACGCCGCACATGTGCGCCACGAGCCGTCGGGTGCGTCGTGCCGTGGGATCGGGGGCGCTGGGAGTCGCTCTCCTGCTGGCGGGATGCGTCGGCGGCGACGGAGACGGCAAGGCGAAGCCCGCGCGTGGCGACACCACGTGCGACGGCAGAATCGAGGGCACCCAGAGCATCACGGTGTGGTTCCACGCGGGACAGAGCGGCGAGCTCAGCACGCTGCGCAGCCAGGTCGCGGAGTTCAACAAGACCCAGAAGCAGGTGCGGGTCGAGCTGGTCACCCTGCCGGAACAGCGCCCGTACACCGAGCTCGTGCTCTCCGCGGCGGCCAGCGGTGACCTGCCGGACCTGCTCGACTTCGACGGCCCGTACCTCTACAGCTACGCCTGGTCCGGCAAGCTCCGGCCGATCGACTCCTGCGTGCCCGGGAAGGTCCGGGACGATCTGCTCCCCTCGATCCGCCGGCAGGGCACGTACGCCGGGCGGCTGTGGGGCGTCGGCACCTTCGACTCCGGCCTCGGTCTGTACGTACGGCCGTCGGTGCTCGAGAAGGCCGGAGTGCGCATACCGAAGGGGGTCGAGGACGCCTGGACCGCGAGCGAGCTGACCGGCATCCTGCGCAAGCTCCGCAGGGAGGGCTACCGGGCGCCGCTCGACCTGAACTACTTCGACTCGTCGCACCCCGACGAGTGGGACACCTACGCCTTCGCCCCCGCCGTGTGGTCGGCGGGCGGCGACCTCATCGACCCCGAGACGTTCCGCACGGCGGACGGCTTCCTCAACGGCCCGGAGTCCGTGCGGGCGCTCACCACCCTTCAGGACTGGATCAAGGAAGGTTTCGTCGACCGGAACAAGGACCACGAGGCGTTCACCAAGGGCCGCACTCCCATCTCCTGGATGGGCCACTGGAGATATCCCGAGTTCAGCAAGGCACATCCCGGCGACGTCACGCTCGTGCCGCTGCCGGACTTCGGCAAGGGCTCCGCGACCGGGATGGGTTCCTGGCAGTGGGGCATCCCGGCGGGCTCCGCCGACGGCGATGCAGTCTGGCGGTTCATCGAGTTCCTGCTGCGGCCGAAGCAGGTCCACCGCATGACCGAGGCCAACGGCGCGATCCCGGCGACGATCAGCGCGGTGAAGCTCTCGCCGCAGTACGGCGCGAGCGGTGCCGAGCGGCTGTTCATCGAGCAGCTGCGGGACGGTACGGCGCGGCCCCGGCCGCAGACGCCCGCATACCCGGCGATCACCGGTGCCTTCGCACGCGCCTTCGCGAAGATCATCACCCAGGCCCCGGTCAAGAAGACGCTGGACCAGGCGGTCGCGGCCATCGACAAGGACCTCGCCGCGCACGACGGGTACCCGCAGAGCGGACCATGAGCCGCGCCCCCGGTGGCCGGTCGCGGCCCGCAGGAGCGTGGACGGCCACCGAGTCGACCGGCATCCTGAAGACACTGTGCAAGCCCGGCTGCCGGAAGCCGCGCGATCTCCACACGTACCGCAAGGCTGACGGAGTGCTCGACGTGCACCCGCCGGCCGGATTCTGAGGAACGGTCATGCGCCGCCCGCTCGTGAGAAGACCCGGACCCGCCCGGGCCACGAGACGTGCCCCGCTCCTGGCCCGGCTGAGCGTCGGCCGCAAGCTGATGCTCCTCGTGCTGCTGCCGGTCGCCGGACTGCTGGTCTTCACCGCCTTCAGCGGTGCGGCCGAGTGGCGGGAGGCCCGGACCCTGCACGACTTCCACGCCGCGACCCGGGTCTCGTTCGCCACCACCGACGTCTCCGACGCTGTCGCACGGGAGCGCATCGCCGCCGTACAGGCCCGGCTGCGTCCCGGCCCGGTGACCCTGGCCGAGCGGTCGAAGGCCGAGGCGCTCACCGGCCGCGCACTGCGGCGGGCCGCCGAACGGGCCGCGTCCTGGTCCGGCACAGATGTCGCCGGCCGGCTCGACTCCGTGCGGCGCCGGCTGCGCGAGGTGCGCGTCGAGACGGACACCGGCTCGCTCGGCATTCCGACTCTGACACAGCTCTACCAGGGCATCGAGGACACCCTGCTCGACACCGTCGCCGGCCTCGAATCGGGGCGCCCCACCCGCGCCTCGGGCCGCGCGGCCGACGCGCACATCGCGATACTGGCGGCCATCGAGGCCGCCGAACGGGAGCGGGTGGAGCTGGCCGTTCTGCTCGACAAGCCCCCAGCCAAGTGGCCCACCGCCGCCGGGCGCTGGGCCGCCCTGGAGGAGGCCCAGCTGAGGGAGTTCCGGCAGAACACCTCGGGCGCGCTGCGGGCCCAGCTGAACACTGCACAGTTCCAGGCCCCCGGCCGGGCCGTCCGCCAGGTCCGCGCCCTGCTCGAGGGAGCACCCGGAACCGAGGGCGCCACCTGGCCCACGTACGACCGCTGGCTGGCCGACTCCAAGGCCCGCATCGACTCCCTGCGCGGCATCCAGGACCAGTCCGCACGCGACCTCGCCGATGCGGCCGGCCACGATCTGGACACCGCCTACGCGCGCGTGGAGCGCGATCTCGCCGCCTCCCTGGCCGTACTGGTCGTCGTCACCGTCCTTGCCCTCGCCCTGCGGCGCTCGATCACCCGTCCCCTCAGCGAGGTCTCCGAGGGCGCCCGGGCCCTGTCGTCCGGCGATCTCTCGTACGACATCCAGTACTCGGGGCGCGATGAGCTCGGCGTCGTCGCCGACACCTTCCGCGAGCTCCATGTGACCACCGAGCGGCTCGCCGCCGAGATCCGCGCCATGAACACGGCGGTCGACGACAACCGGCTCGAACACCGGGCCGACGTCGCCTCGTTCAGCGGCACCTGGGCCCAGCTGCTGCGGGGGATGAACGGCACCATGGCGTCCTTCGCGGCGGCGCACGGGCGGCGCAGGAAGGCCGAGCGGGAGCTGGAGAGCGTCTTCGACCTCTCCCTCGACCTGTTGTGCATCAGCGGACTCGACGGCTACTTCAAGCGCGTCAACCCGGCCTTCGAACGAACCCTCGGGTACGCGGGCGAAACGCTTCTGTCCCGGCCGTTCATCGAGTTCGTCCACGAGCAGGACCGGGACAACACGCGCGCGGCCCTCTCCCGGCTGGCCGAAGGCGTCGAGTTGGCCCAGTTCGAGAACCGCTATGTGCGCGCCGACGGCACCGAGCGCTGGCTCCAGTGGAGCGCCCGGCCCGTCCCCGAGGAGGGGCTCATCTACGCCGCCGCCCGCGACGTCACCGAGAGCCGGCGTGCCGCCCGCGAACAGGCCGCGCTGCGCCGTGTCGCCACCCTGGTGGCTCGCGGTGCCCCGCCCCACGACGTGTTCACGAAGGTGGCACGGGAGGTGGGAGCCCTGCTGAACACGAGCGCGGCCGTCCTGCGCCACGAGCCCGACGGCAGTCGCAGGACCCTCGGGACCGCGCACGAGATGCCGGGCGAGGCCGAGAGGATCACGCGTGAGGAACGCCGTGGGGCGGCGCGCGAGGCCATCGACGAGGTGTCCCGGACGAGGCGCGGAGCCCGCGTCGGCCGGGCCGTCGCCGCGCCGATCGTCGTCGACGACCGGCTGTGGGGCTTCGTCGTCGCGGCCTCCCCGTTGAAGTCGCTGCCGGAGGGGACCGAGTCGCGCCTGGCCGACTTCACCGAACTCATCGCCACCGCCATCGCCAACGCCGACAGCCGGGACCAGCTCACCGCGTCACGCGCGCGCGTGGTGGCCGCGGGCGACGCCACACGGCGCCGTATCGAACGGGATCTGCACGACGGGGTCCAGCAGCGGCTCGTCTCGCTCCAGCTGGATCTCAGGCTGGCCCAGGCCACGTTGGAGGAGCAGCCCGAGGATCTCCCCGAGCAGCTGGAGCACATCGCCAAGGGGCTGGACGACACCTTCGAGGACCTGCTGCAGGTCGCGCGCGGCATCCACCCGGCGATCCTCTCCAAGGGCGGCCTGGGACCCGCGCTGCGGGCGCTCGCCCGCCGGTCGTCCCTGCCCGTGGAGCTGGATCTGCGGCTGCCTCCGGGCCGGCTCGCGGAGCAGACGGAGGTCGCCGTCTACTACGTCGCCTCCGAATGCCTCACCAACGCCGCCAAGTACGCGCGTGCCGAGGTCGTACAGGTGGAGGCCCGCACCCACGACAACCTTCTGGAGCTGACCATCCGGGACGACGGTGTCGGCGGCGCCGAGCCCGGGCGCGGTTCGGGCCTCATCGGGCTCATCGACCGGGTCGAGGCGATCGGCGGCAAGCTGGAGGTCGCCAGCCCGCCGGGAGAGGGCACGACCGTGCACGTACGGCTGCCGCTGGGCGGGCCCCCGAAAGGTTTGTGACCGCCCGAGGCGCACGCAGGGGAGTTGTCCAGGCGGGGGAGTCCTGAACAGGTGACGTCGCGTACGCTCCGGGCGGTCCTGTCGGACGGAGAGGCGTCCGTCCGGCTCTAGGGGCGGCCCGTGCCGCCCTCCTGTGCAAGTCGCAGGCGCTTGGCGCGCACGATGTCGGCGTCCCTCGGGTCGAGGGCGTCGCTCCACGCGTGCGTGTCGTCGGTGTACCGGCGGGCACGGACCGACCGCCGCTGCTTCTCGATCCGCGTCCGGCGCATGTACCGCAGCCCTTCGACCCGGGACCCGCCTGCTTCGGTCTCTCGCCCGAACCGGCCGGTCCACCTGCATCTGCACTGGTAAGAGAATCGCCCGCGAACGTCTTCATGTCGTCACGGCAAGCCCCCAATTCCGCTTCCGGCTAGCCGTAACCCCATGGGTCGGGCAGGCTGTGGGAGCGCGCACCGATCGGTCGGGCAAGGGGAGCCGGGGCCATGGACGATGCATCGCAGCAGCCCGAGCGGGGACGGGTCGTCCTCGCCGACGACGACGTGCTGCTCCGGGAGGGGCTGGCCAGCCTGTGCGAACGGGTCGGATACGCCGTGGTGGGGCAGGCGGGTGAGGCTGCAGGCCTGCTGGAACTGGTCGGCGCCGAGCGCCCCGACCTGGCGATCGTCGACATAAGAATGCCGCCGGAGCACTCCACCGAGGGCCTCAAGGCAGCGCGCACGATCCGCGAGCGGTACCCCGACACCGGCATCCTCGTCCTGTCGGCGTTCGTCGAGGTCGAGGAGGCCCTGGAGCTGCTGGCGAGCGGCCGCAAGATCGGTTACCTGCTCAAGAGCCGGGTCACGGTCGTCGACGAGTTCATCGAGGCCCTGGAGCGCATCCACCGGGGCGGTTCGGTCGTCGACCCCTCCCTGGTGCAGGAACTGTTCTCCGCCCACCGCCGCGACGACCCCCTGTCCCACCTCAGCACCCGGGAGCGCGAGGTCCTGGCCCTCATGGCCGAGGGCCGCTCCAACGCCGGCATCGGCCGCCGCCTGTGGGTCACCGAAGGCACCGTCGAGAAACACGTCCGCAGCATCCTGGGCAAACTCAGCCTCACGGAGGACACGGACGACCACCGCCGGGTGCTGGCCGTGCTGACCTTTCTGGAGTCGCGTTAGGCGTTGTCCACAGGCCCGTCGAACTGTCAGCCCTCGCCAGTAGGGTGTGAGACATGGCCGATCCCTCCAGCTACCGCCCCAGGCCGGGTGAGATCCCGGACTCTCCGGGGGTGTACAGGTTCCGTGACGAGCACCGCCGGGTGATCTACGTCGGAAAGGCGAAGAGCCTGCGCCAGCGCCTGGCGAGCTACTTCCAGGACCTGGCAGGCCTCCACCCCCGCACCCGCACCATGGTCACCACGGCCGCGTCCGTGGAGTGGACCGTGGTGTCCACGGAGGTCGAGGCCCTGCAGCTGGAGTACTCCTGGATCAAGGAGTTCGACCCCAGGTTCAACGTCAAGTACCGCGACGACAAGAGCTATCCGTACCTCGCGGTGACCATGAACGAGGAGTTCCCGCGCGTCCAGGTGATGCGCGGTCAAAAGCGCAAGGGCGTGCGCTACTTCGGGCCGTACGGGCACGCGTGGGCGATCCGGGACACCGTCGATCTGCTGCTGCGCGTCTTCCCCGTACGCACCTGCTCGGCCGGCGTCTTCAAGAACGCCGCCCGCACCGGCCGCCCCTGCCTGCTCGGCTACATCGGCAAGTGCTCCGCCCCCTGCGTCGGCCGCGTCTCCGCCGAGGAGCACGGCGAACTGGCCGAGGAGTTCTGCGACTTCATGGCCGGCCGTACGGGGACGTACATCCGCCGTCTGGAGAAGCAGATGGCGGAAGCGGCCGAGGAGATGGAGTACGAGCGGGCGGCCCGCCTGCGCGACGACATCGAGGCCTTGAAGAAGGCCATGGAGAAGAACGCGGTCGTGCTCGCCGACGCGACCGACGCCGACCTGATCGCGGTCGCCGAGGACGAGTTGGAGGCGGCCGTCCAGATCTTCCACGTGCGCGGCGGACGCGTGCGCGGCCAGCGCGGCTGGGTCACCGACAAGGTCGAGGAGATCACCACCGGCGCCCTCGTCGAGCACGCCCTGCAGCAGCTCTACGGCGAGGAGAAGGGCGACTCCGTCCCCAAGGAGGTGCTCGTCCCGGCCCTGCCCGACCCCGTCGAGCCCGTCCAGGAGTGGCTCGCCGAGCGCCGCGGCTCCAACGTCTCCCTGCGCATCCCGCAGCGCGGCGACAAGAAGGCCCTGATGGAGACGGTGGAGCGCAACGCCCAGCAGGCGCTCGTGCTGCACAAGACCAAGCGCGCCTCCGACCTCACCACACGCTCGCGTGCCCTGGAGGAGATCGCCGAGGCCCTCGACCTCGACAGCGCCCCCCTCAGGATCGAGTGCTACGACATCTCGCACCTCCAGGGCGACGACGTCGTGGCCTCCATGGTCGTCTTCGAGGACGGCCTGCAGCGCAAGAGCGAGTACCGCCGCTTCCAGATCAAGGGCTTCGAGGGGCAGGACGACGTCCGCTCCATGCACGAGGTGATCACCCGCCGCTTCCGGCGCTATCTCGCCGAGAAGGAGAAGACCGGCGAGTGGGTGGACGACGGCCACGAGGACGGCCTCGCCGGTGACCTCGACAACGGCCTCAAGGACGAGGACGGCCGCCCCAAGAAGTTCGCCTACCCGCCCCAGCTCGTCGTCGTCGACGGCGGACAGCCGCAGGTCGCGGCGGCCAAGAAGGCTCTGGACGAGCTCGGCATCGACGACGTCGCCGTGTGTGGTCTCGCCAAGCGCCTGGAGGAGGTGTGGCTGCCGGAGGACGACGACCCGGTGGTCCTGCCCCGCACCAGCGAGGGCCTCTACCTGCTGCAGCGCGTCCGCGACGAGGCCCACCGCTTCGCGATCACCTACCAGCGCACCAAGCGGGCCAAGCGCTTCCGCGCCAGCCCCCTGGACGACGTGCCCGGCCTGGGAGACACGCGCAGGCAGGCACTTCTTAAACACTTCGGTTCGTTGAAGAAACTTCGGTCCGCCACCATCGACCAGATCTGCGAGGTCCCCGGCATAGGCCGCAAGACGGCCGAGACGATCGCCGTGGCCCTCGCCCAGGCGGCCCCGGCCGCACCGGCCGTCAACACGGCGACTGGAGAGATCATGGAGGAGGAACCCGGCACCATGGGTTCCAGTGGGGAGCCCGTGACGACGGGCGCCCCGGACGAACGACGGGGGCAGGAGACATGAATGTGAACAAGCACGACGGGCAAGACGCGCAACAGGGCCAAGCCGGAGACGGAGCACAGGTGAGTACGGGCACGACCAACGAGGCGACCGGAGTCCCGGAGGCCGCGATCCCCGAGCTGGTGATCATCTCCGGCATGTCCGGGGCAGGCCGCTCGACGGCCGCCAAGTGTCTGGAGGACCTCGGCTGGTTCGTCGTCGACAACCTGCCGCCGGCGCTGATCCCCACCATGGTGGAGCTCGGGGCCCGCTCGCAGGGCAACGTGGCCAGGATCGCGGTCGTCGTCGACGTCCGCGGCCGCCGCTTCTTCGACAACCTCCGTGAGTCCCTCGCCGATCTGGAGGCCAAGCACGTCACCCGGCGGATCGTCTTCCTGGAGTCCTCCGACGAGGCCCTGGTGCGCCGCTTCGAGTCGGTGCGCCGCCCGCACCCCCTCCAGGGCGACGGCCGCATCGTCGACGGCATCGCCGCCGAGCGCGAGCTGCTGCGCGAGCTGCGCGGCGACGCCGACCTGGTGATCGACACCTCCAGCCTCAACGTGCACGAGCTGCGCGCCAAGATGGACGCCCAGTTCGCCGGCGAGGAGGAGCCCGAGCTGCGGGCCACCGTCATGTCCTTCGGCTTCAAGTACGGCCTCCCGGTCGACGCCGACCTGGTCGCGGACATGCGCTTCTTGCCCAACCCGCACTGGGTCCCGGAGCTGCGCCCCTTCACCGGCCTCAACGAGGAGGTGTCGGCGTACGTCTTCAACCAGCCCGGTGCCAAGGAGTTCCTCGACCGCTACGCCGAGCTGCTGAGGCTCATCGCGGCCGGTTACCGCCGCGAGGGCAAGCGGTACGTGACCATCGCGATCGGCTGTACGGGCGGCAAGCACCGTTCGGTGGCCACCTCGGAGAAGCTCGCCGCGCGCCTCGCGGCCGAGGGTGTGGAGACGGTGGTCGTGCACCGGGACATGGGACGCGAATGACGGAACGTTCTCTGCGGCTGAGCAGGTTGCGCCGTGCGGTGCCCGAGGGACGCGCGAGCAAGCCCGTCGAGGCCCGCGGCGCCCGGCCGCGCCGCCGCGGCGCCCAGCCCAAGGTGGTCGCCCTCGGCGGCGGCATGGGCCTGTCCGCCTCGCTCGCCGCGCTGCGCCGGATCACCGGCGACCTCACCGCCGTCGTCACCGTGGCCGACGACGGCGGCTCCAGCGGCCGCCTCCGTGACGAGCTGGGCGTGCTCCCGCCCGGCGACCTGCGCAAGGCGCTGGCCGCGCTGTGCGGCGACGACGACTGGGGCCAGACCTGGGCCCGCGTCATCCAGCACCGCTTCCAGTCCAAGGGCGACCTGCACGAACACGCGGTCGGCAACCTCCTGATCGTCGCCCTCTGGGAGCAGCTCGGCGACCACGTCCAGGCCCTCGACCTGGTCGGCAAGCTCCTCGGCGCGCACGGGCGCGTACTGCCCATGTCCGCCGTACCCCTGGAGCTGCAGGCCCTCGTCAAGGGGCACCAGCCGGACCGGCCGGAAGACATCGACACCGTGCGCGGCCAGGCGAACGTGGCCCTCACCCCCGGTGAAGTGCAGTCCGTGCATCTCGTGCCGCACGACCCGCCCGCTGTCCCCGAGGCCGTCGAGGCGGTCCTGGACGCGGACTGGGTGGTGCTCGGCCCCGGCTCCTGGTTCTCCTCCGTCATCCCGCACCTGCTCGTGCCGGAACTGCTGGACGCCCTCACCGAGACGAAGGCGCGCCGGGTACTCTCGCTGAACCTCGCCCCGCAGCCCGGGGAAACCGAAGGTTTCTCCCCGCAGCGTCATTTGGAGGTTTTGGGACGACACGCCCCTAAACTCGCCCTGGACGTGGTGCTGGCCGACGAGGCCGCCGTGCCCGACCGCGACGTGCTCACCGAGGCCGCCAAGCGGCTCGGTGCGGCGGTCGAGCTGGCGCCGGTGGCCCGGAGGGACGGAACTCCGCGGCACGACCCGGAGCTGCTGGCCGCCGCGTACGACCGTATTTTTCGGATGCATGGAAGGATCGGCCCATGGCGATGACGGCAGCGGTGAAGGACGAGATCTCCCGGCTCCCCGTCACCCGGACCTGCTGCAGGAAGGCGGAGGTCTCCGCCATTCTGCGGTTCGCCGGCGGCCTCCATCTGGTCAGCGGGCGCATCGTGATCGAGGCGGAGCTGGACACGGCGATGGCGGCGCGCCGCCTGAAGCGGGACATCCTGGAAATCTTCGGCCACAGCTCGGAGCTGATCGTGATGGCACCCGGCGGGCTGCGCCGGGGATCGCGTTACGTGGTGCGGGTGGTCGCGGGCGGTGACCAGCTGGCCCGGCAGACCGGCCTGGTGGACGGCCGCGGCCGCCCGATCCGCGGCCTGCCCCCGCAGGTGGTCTCCGGCGCGACCTGTGACGCGGAGGCGGCCTGGCGCGGCGCCTTCCTGGCACACGGCTCGCTCACCGAACCCGGCCGCTCCTCCTCCCTGGAGGTGACCTGCCCGGGCCCCGAGGCCGCGCTCGCCCTGGTCGGCGCCGCCCGCCGGCTGTCGATCGCGGCGAAGGCACGCGAGGTGCGCGGTGTGGATCGCGTGGTCGTCCGCGACGGCGACGCGATCGGCGCCCTGCTCACCCGCCTCGGCGCGCACGAGTCGGTGCTCGCCTGGGAGGAGCGCCGGATGCGCCGCGAGGTGCGCGCGACGGCGAACCGTCTCGCCAACTTCGACGACGCCAACCTGCGCCGCTCCGCGCGCGCGGCGGTCGCCGCCGGTGCCCGTGTCCAGCGCGCGCTGGAGATCCTCGCCGACGACGTGCCCGAGCACCTCGCGGCCGCCGGGCGCCTGCGCATGGAGCACAAGCAGGCCTCGCTTGAGGAGCTGGGCGCGCTCGCCGACCCGCCGCTGACCAAGGACGCCGTCGCCGGCCGTATCCGCCGTCTGCTGGCGATGGCCGACAAGCGCGCCTCCGACCTCGGCATCCCGGGCACGGAGTCCAGCATCACCGAGGAGATGGCCGACAACCTGGTCGGCTGACTCGCGGCGGCCCGCTCGCGAAGATCGCTCAACACGCCGGTGCCGACGCCCACTTGGGCGTCGGCACCGGCGTTTGTCTGTCCTTGAGGCGCCCTTGACTCGATCATGAAGTGTCATGAGCCTGGCAACAGTTCGCTGCTGTGGCGAACCACTGCTAGGGGGGTTCATGAGACATAGAGCGAGATCGATCCTCGCTGTCGGCGCGCTCCTGATCGGCGGAGCGAGCCTCGCACCCATCGCCCAGGCGCAGAACGGTAGTTCGCAGGGGACCGACACCGACGAGGTCAAGGTCTTCCGCGCCGATGTCACCGCCAAGCAGGTACCCCTGCTGCTGGCGGCCGGACAGGACGGCCACGAACTCGGTGAGACGGTGCCCGCGAAGGGCAAGGCAACCGTCGAGGTCTACCTCACCGACCAGCAGGCCAAGTCGCTTGAGAAGCAGGGCGTCGACCTTACCGAGCACACGCTTTCGGCCAAGGCCGAGAAGCGCGTCGACGCCGCCGCCGAGGGCGTGTTCCGCCCGTACGGCACAAGCGGCGGCCTGAAGCAGGAGATCGTCCGGACCGGGCAGGAGAACCCCGGCCTCACCAAGGTCGTCTCCATCGGCAAGACGATCAACGGCCAGGACATCCTCGCGCTCAAACTGACCAAGGGTGCGAAGAAGTCCAAGGACGGCTCCAAG
The DNA here is from genome assembly GCF_042893105.1 of Streptomyces sp. NPDC001663. Lineage (NCBI taxonomy): Bacteria > Bacillati > Actinomycetota > Actinomycetes > Kitasatosporales > Streptomycetaceae > Streptomyces > Streptomyces sp. NPDC001663. The sequence goes on from NZ_JBIAUR010000018.1 coordinate 23,360, forward strand.
CCCTCCGTCCTCTACATGTCCAACCAGCACGCGCGTGAGTGGATCACGCCGGAGATGACCCGGCGTCTGATGCACTACTACCTGGACAACTACAAGACGGACAAGCGCATCAAGAAGATCGTCGACTCCACCGAGCTGTGGTTCGTGATCTCCGCCAACCCCGACGGCTACGACTACACGTTCCAGAACTCCGACACCCGCCTGTGGCGCAAGAACCTGCGGGACGTCAACGGCGACGGTGTCATCTCCACCGGCGACGGCGTCGACCTCAACCGCAACTTCGCCTACAAGTGGGGATACGACGACGAGGGTTCGTCCCCCAACCCCACCAGCCAGACCTACCGCGGAGCGAGCCCCGGCTCGGAGCCCGAGACCAAGGCGATCGACGCCTTCGAGAAGCGCATCGGCTTCTCGTACGGCATCAACTACCACTCCGCCGCCGAACTCCTCCTCTACGGCGTCGGCTGGCAGGTGGCCACTCCGACGCCCGACGACGTGATCTACAAGGCCCTCGCCGGTACGCCCGACAACTCGGCGATCCCCGGCTACCGCCCGCAGGTCTCCTCGGAGCTGTACACCACCAACGGCGAGGCGGACGGCCACGCGGGGAACGTCAACGGCATGTCGATGTTCACCCCCGAGATGTCGACCTGCGAGACCGCCTCGGACATCGACCCGAACGACCAGTGGAAGGCGGCCGACTGCCAGTCCGTGTTCAACTTCCCGGACGACGAGAAGCTGATCCAGCAGGAGTTCACGAAGAACATCCCGTTCGCGCTCTCGGTCGCCGAGACCGCCGCGCATCCCGACACGCCGTCCTCGTCGCTCGGCCTGAGCGCGGCCGACTTCACCCCGGCCAAGTTCGCCACGTCGTACTCCCGCGGCGCCGACCAGCAGGTCTCCGTCGTCGTACGCAAGTCCGTGCGGGACAAGGAGCTCAAGTACCGCGTCAACGGCGGCCGTACGCAGGACATGGCGCTCAGGGCCTGGAAGGGCGGCGAGACCTACGGCGGTGACGACAACATCCACTTCGACGAGTACCGGGCCAAGGTCCAGGACGGCGACCCGGGCGACAAGGTCGAGGTGTGGTTCACCGGTAGGACCAGGAGCGGCAAGAAGGTCTCCAGCGAGCACTTCACGTACACCGTCGCCCAGCGGGCCAAGGCCGACACGCTCGTCGTCGCCGAGGAGGGCGCGGCCGCCACACAGGCGCAGACGTACGTGGACGCGCTGAAGGCCAACGGCCGCAAGGCGATCGTCTGGGACGTGGCCACCCAGGGCGCGCCCGACGCGCTCGGCGTGCTGAAGCATTTCAGGACGGTCGTCCACTACACCGGCGCGGGCGTCCCCGGCAACGCCACCCAGCTCCAGCTGCGCGCCTATCTCAACGAGGGCGGCAAGCTGATCGAGGCGGGCGAGCAGGCCGGCGGCTTCGTCGACCTCGGCGGCGGCACCCTTTCGAACGACTTCAGCCAGTACTACCTGGGCGCCTATTCGCGTACGTCGACCCCCGGGGCCACCGGCTTCACCGGCTCCGGCAAGCTCGACGGCTTCAGCGGGGCCCTCGGCGCGGCGCCCGGCAACCCGCTCGACAGGGCGGGCACCTACGGCGTCACCTCCGAGGAACTGCCCGTCGACAAGTACCCGCAGTTCGCGAGCGCGGGCGCGGGCCAGTTCGCCGGCACCGTCAACCCGTACGGGCCGTACGCGGGTTCCTACATGGCGGCCGCCGTCCACACCGACGACGCGTACAAGCGCCTGACCCGCACCGTCGACCTCAGCGGTGTCGCCGCGGCCGACAGGCCCACCCTGCGCACCCAGCTGCTCTGGGACACCGAGCCCGGCTACGACAACGCCGTCGTCGAGGTCCACACCGTGGGCGCCGACGACTGGACCACGCTCCCCGAGGCGGGCGGCGCGACCAGCACCGCCGTCCCCGCGGAGTGCGGAGCCGGCTTCTACGTCGGCGAGCACCCCTGGCTGAAGCACTACCTGACGCTGTCCGGCAACGACTGCACCGCGAGCGGCACGTCCGGTTCCTGGAACGCCCTGACCGGCGCCTCCAACGGCTGGCAGCAGGTGAACTTCGACCTGAGCGCCTACGCGGGCAAGTCGATCGAGGTCTCGATCAGCTACGTCACCGACCCCGGCACCGGCGGCCACGGCGTCCTCGCCGACGACGCCTCGCTCGTCGTCGGCGGCACGGCGACCCAGACCGAGGGCTTCGAGACGTCGCTCGGCGCCTGGAGCGTGCCCGGCCCGCCCGCGGGCAGCCCGGCAGCGCTCAAGGACTGGGCGCGCACCGGAGCGCTGTTCAGGACGTACGGCGCCGTCACCACCGACCGGACTGTGCTGCTGGGCTTCGGCCTGGAGCACGTCACCGCTGCCGCGGACCGCAATTCCCTCGTCAAGAAGGCACTCACGGCCCTGGAAGGGTGAACTACCTGGTCAACGATGACTAGCTCACCCTAGTCAAAACGAGTGATCCGGCCTTCCGGCCCGGGCGGTCCGTCCCCTACTGGCGGGTACGGACCGCCTGCCCGTGTATGCGGCATCTCGATGTCACTCCGGGGCCCTCAGGGAGGTAGGGTCGGGGGTGGTCGGGGACATCCCAAACAGAGCTCGCCGGCACCGCATGGCCGGCGTACCAACGAGGAGATCGGTTCGTGACGATCCGCGTAGGCATCAACGGCTTCGGTCGTATCGGTCGCAACTACTTCCGCGCACTGCTGGAGCAGGGTGCTGACATCGAGATCGTGGCTGTCAACGACCTGGGTGACACCGCGACCACCGCCCACCTGCTGAAGTACGACACCATCCTGGGCCGCCTCAAGGCCGAGGTCTCGCACACCGCAGACACGATCACCGTCGACGGCAAGACCATCAAGGTCCTGTCCGAGCGCAACCCCGCCGACATCCCGTGGGGCGAGCTGGGCGTCGACATCGTCGTCGAGTCGACCGGCATCTTCACGAAGAAGGCCGACGCCGAGAAGCACATCGCGGGCGGCGCCAAGAAGGTCCTCATCTCGGCTCCGGCCAAGGACGAGGACATCACCATCGTGATGGGCGTCAACGAGAACAAGTACGACGCGGCCAAGCACCACGTCATCTCCAACGCCTCCTGCACCACCAACTGTGTGGCGCCGATGGCCAAGGTTCTCGACGAGAACTTCGGCATCGTCAAGGGCCTGATGACCACGGTCCACGCCTACACGAACGACCAGCGCATCCTGGACTTCCCGCACTCCGACCTGCGCCGCGCCCGCGCCGCCGCGGAGAACATCATCCCGACCACGACCGGTGCCGCCAAGGCCACCGCCCTGGTCCTGCCCCAGCTCAAGGGCAAGCTCGACGGCATCGCGATGCGCGTCCCGGTCCCCACCGGTTCGGCGACCGACCTGGTCGTGGAGCTGGAGCGCGAGGTCACCAAGGACGAGGTCAACGCCGCGTTCAAGAAGGCTTCCGAGGGTGAGCTCCAGGGCTACCTGGCGTACACCGAGGACCCGATCGTCTCCTCGGACATCGTCAGCGACCCGGCCTCCTGCACCTTCGACTCCTCCCTGACCATGGTCCAGGAGGGCAAGTCGGTGAAGATCCTCGGCTGGTACGACAACGAGTGGGGCTACTCCAACCGCCTCGTCGACCTCACGGTCTTCGTGGGCAACCAGCTCTGATCTGATCCACAGAGCAGGCACCCAGATGTGAACGCAGGGCTCGGGCAGCGCAGGGACGCGCCGCCCGGGCCCTGACTCACGTACGCAGCAGCCCTCGTACGATCAGAGCAGCCCTCACCAGGAGTCCTCACATGAAGACGATCGACGAACTTCTCGCCGAAGGCGTGGACGGCAAGCGGGTCTTCGTCCGCGCCGACCTCAACGTGCCGCTCGCCGACGGCCTCATCACCGACGACGGCCGCATCCGCGCCGTACTGCCGACCATCAAGGCCCTTGCCGAGGCGGGCGCCAAGGTGGTCGTCGCCTCGCACCTGGGCCGCCCCAAGGGTGCCCCGGACCCCGCCTTCTCGCTGCTGCCTGCCGCCGAGCGCCTCGGTGAACTCCTCGGCGCCCCGGTCGCGTTCGCCCAGGACACCGTCGGCCCGGCCGCCCACGACGCCGTGAACGGCCTCCAGCCCGGCCAGGTCGCGGTCATCGAGAACCTGCGCTTCAACGCGGGCGAGACCTCCAAGGACGACACCGAGCGCGGCGAGTTCGCCGACCAGCTCGCGGCCCTCGCGGACGTCTACGTGGGCGACGGCTTCGGCGCGGTGCACCGCAAGCACGCCTCGGTCTTCGACCTTCCGGCGCGTCTGCCGCACGCCGCCGGCTACCTCATCGCAGGCGAGGTCGCCGTACTGAAGAAGCTCACCGAGGACGTGCAGCGCCCGTACGTCGTCGCGCTCGGCGGTGCCAAGGTCTCCGACAAGCTCGCCGTCATCGACCAGCTGCTGGGCAAGGCCGACCGCCTGCTCATCGGCGGCGGCATGGCCTACACCTTCCTCAAGGCCAAGGGCTACGAGATCGGCACGTCCCTCCTGCAGGAGGACCAGATCCCGGCGGTCCTGGAGTACATCGAGCGCGCCGAGAAGACCGGCGTCGAGCTGGTGCTGCCCGTCGACGTGGTGGCCGCTCCGGCGTTCCCGGACCTGAAGACCAAGGCGCCGACGAACCCCGTCACCGTCGCCGCGGACGCCGTACCCGCCGACCAGATGGGCCTGGACATCGGTCCGGAGTCCCGCAAACTGTACGCCTCGAAGATCACCGACGCCGCCACCGTCTTCTGGAACGGCCCGATGGGCGTCTTCGAGCACCCCGATTTCGCCGAGGGCACCAAGGCGGTCGCCCAGGCCCTCCTCGACTCCCCGGCCTTCACGGTCGTCGGCGGCGGCGACTCCGCCGCGGCCGTGCGCCTCCTGGGCTTCGACGAGAACGCATTCGGCCACATCTCGACCGGTGGCGGCGCCTCCCTCGAATACCTCGAGGGCAAGACGCTCCCCGGCCTCGCCGCACTGGAGGACTGACCCCTTATGAGCACGCGCACGCCGATCATGGCGGGCAACTGGAAGATGAACCTCAACCACCTCGAGGCCATCGCGCACGTCCAGAAGCTCGCGTTCGCCCTGGCCGACAAGGACTACGAGGCCGTCGAGGTCGCCGTCCTGCCGCCCTTCACCGACCTGCGCTCCGTGCAGACCCTGGTCGACGGCGACAAACTCAAGATCAAGTACGGCGCCCAGGACCTCTCGGCGCACGACTCCGGCGCCTACACCGGCGAGATCTCCGGTGCGATGCTGGCCAAGCTGAAGTGCACGTACGTGGCCATCGGCCACTCCGAGCGCCGTCAGTACCACAACGAGACCGACGAGCTGGTCAACGCCAAGGTCAAGGCCGCCTACAAGCACGGCCTGACCCCGATCCTGTGCGTCGGCGAGGAGCTCGAGGTCCGCGAGGCGGGCAACCACGTCACGCACACGCTCGCCCAGGTCGAGGGCGGCCTGAAGGACCTCCCGGCCGAGCAGGCCGAGACCGTCGTGATCGCCTACGAGCCCGTATGGGCCATCGGCACCGGCAAGGTCTGCGGCGCCGAGGACGCCCAGGAGGTCTGCGCCGCCATCCGCGGCAAGATCGCCGAGCTGTACACCCAGGAGCTGGCCGACCGGGTCCGCATCCAGTACGGCGGCTCCGTCAAGGCCGGCAACGTCGCCGAGATCATGGCGCAGGCCGACATCGACGGTGCGCTCGTGGGCGGTGCGTCGCTCGATGCCGACGAGTTCGTCAAGATCGTGCGCTTCCGCGACCAGTGAGTATGCGGTAGCGGCGATACGTCGTACCCTTGCGGGGGCATAGCCATGGCGCTATGCCCCCGTCGTTATCCGAATCCGAGGAAGTTGGTCCAGCCGTGGTTTTGGGGTTCTCGATCGCCCTGATCGTCTTCAGCCTGCTGATGATGCTGCTGGTGCTGATGCACAAGGGGAAGGGCGGCGGCCTGTCCGACATGTTCGGTGGCGGCATGCAGTCGTCCGTCGGCGGCTCCTCGGTCGCCGAGCGCAACCTCGACCGCATCACCATTGTGGTGGGTCTGCTGTGGTTCGCGTGCATTGTCGTACTCGGCATCATCATGAAGACGAACAGCTGAGCAGCTACGCACACAGCACGTACATTCCGCACGTAAGGCCCCATGTTCGGTACGCGCAGCTGAGCGCGGCCTATCATGGGGCTTGCGTCTAGGTGTGGGGGCTGTAACTCCAATCACTGGACGCGCGTTGGGCCTTACGTAGACTGAGGCGCTCGCAGCGAAGCGAAACGCCGACTCGCTTTGCGGCACCATCACGCAGGGAGTTACGACCGTGGCAAGTGGCAACGCGATCCGAGGAAGCCGGGTCGGGGCGGGGCCGATGGGCGAGGCCGAGCGCGGCGAGTCCGCGCCGCGTCTGCGCATCTCCTTCTGGTGCTCCAACGGGCACGAGACGCAGCCCAGCTTCGCCAGCGACGCGCAGGTGCCCGAAACCTGGGACTGCCCGCGCTGTGGCTTCCCGGCCGGTCAGGACCGGGACAACCCGCCGGACCCGCCGCGCACCGAGCCCTACAAGACGCACCTCGCGTATGTGCGGGAGCGGCGCAGCGACGCGGACGGCGAGGCGATCCTCGCCGAGGCGCTCGCCAAACTGCGGGGCGAAATCTAGGAGTTGGGATCCGGCCGGGCACCGAGGGGTGCCTGGCCGGACTTGTTCGTGAACCGGCCGCCGCTTGTCGCTCCGCGGCCGATTGTCAGTGCTGCCCTCTACGGTTTGTGCATCGGCGAATCGTGAGGGGGAGCAGTGACGACGGTCGACTCTGCGGGCGTGCTTGCGCCCGCGTGGCGCGGGGGGTTCGGGCGGCTGTGGAGTGCCGCTGTGGTGTCCCGGTTCGGGGATGCGCTGCGGGGTGCGGCGCTGCCGCTGCTCGCCGCCTCGCTGACGGACCGGCCCCTGCTCATCGCGTCCGTGACCGCCTGCGGCTACCTGCCCTGGATCGTCTTCGGGCTGCTCGGCGGCGCCGTCGCGGACCGGGTGGACCAGCGACGTGCCATGTGGACGGTCGATGCGGTACGAGGGCTGCTCGTCGCCGCATTCGCGGTGGCCGTCGCACTCGGTCACGCGTCGATAGCGCTGCTCATCGGGCTCGCCTTCGTCCTGACCACCCTTCAGACACTCTTCGACAACGCCTCCACGGCCCTGTTGCCCGCGCTCGTGGACCGCGAGGCGCTCGGCAGTGCCAACGCCAGGCTCATGACCGGACAGAAGATCGCGGGCGGCCTGCTCGGGGCGCCCGTGGTGCCACTGCTGATCGCCGCGGGAGCAGCCGTTCCCTTCGTGGCCGACGCGGCGACCTTCCTGGTGGCGGCCGCGCTGGTCGCCACGCTACGGACCGAGGCGCCCGACCAAGGGACCAGACCGGCGGGCAGCACTCTGCGGCGGGAGATCGCGGAGGGGCTGCGCACCCTGTGGCGCGACCGGGCCCTGCGCGGACTGTGCACGGCGACCGCCCTGTGCAACATCGGCATGGGCGCCCTGATCGCGACGCTGGTGATCCTGGTGACCGGCTGGCTGGACGCGGGCACCGCCGGATACGCGGCGGCGTCCACCGCGTACACCGTCGGCGGCCTGGCCGGGGGAGCGGTGAACCGGCGGATCACCGTGCGGCTCGGTCCGATGCGGGCCGTGCTGCTGGCCGGCCTCGTGCAGATCGGCGCCCTCGTCGTCATGGGCTCCGTACGCAGCCTGACCGCGATGATGGCGGCCCTCGCCGTCTTCGGCTTCATGGGCATGGTGTGGAACGTCAACACGACGACCCTCATGCAGCACCGCACCCCCGCCGACATGCTGGGCCGGGTCAGCTCCGCCTTCCGCACCCTGGCCGTCGCCGGAGCGCCGCTCGGCGCCCTGCTCGGCGGCGCCGTCGCCACCGCCTGGGGCCTGAACACGCCCGCGCTGCTCACCGCCGCCTTCTTCGTCCTGTCGGTGCTCGCACTGATACCTGCGCGCAAGCGGGACGTACCTGTTGTTGCACCGCACGACGACGCCACGACAGGTCACGTCACGCGCTGATCAACTAGGTTGGAACGGCAGCGGGGCAAGGTACGCAGCAGGGACCGGCAGGAAAGAAGGCTGAAGTCGGAAATGAACGCAGACGGCCGTACCAGGCTCAACCAGACGCCCGAGTGGACCGCGCTGGCCAAGCACCGTGAGGAGCTCGGCGAGGCGGGCCTGCGGGAGCTGTTCGCCGCCGACCCGGGCCGCGGCTCCGGGTACACGCTCCAGGTCGGCGACCTGTACGTCGACTACTCCAAGCACCTCGTCACCGACGAGACCCTGCGGCTGCTGCGCGAGCTGGCCGCAGCCACCGATGTGTTCGGCCTGCGGGACGCCATGTTCCGCGGCGAGAAGATCAACACGACCGAGAACCGGGCCGTGCTGCACACCGCGCTGCGGGCCTCGCGCGACGCGGTCGTCGAGGTCGACGGGGAGAACGTCGTCCCCGGTGTGCACGCGGTGCTCGACAAGATGGCCGACTTCGCCGACCGGGTCCGCTCCGGCGCCTGGACCGGCCACACCGGCAAGCGCATCAAGAACGTCGTCAACATCGGTATCGGCGGCTCCGACCTGGGCCCGGCGATGGCGTACGAGGTCCTGCGCAGCTACACCGACCGCGATCTCACCGTCCGCTTCGTGTCGAACGTCGACGGCGCCGACCTGCACGAGGCGACCCGTGACCTGGACGCGGCGGAGACGCTGTTCATCATCGCCTCCAAGACGTTCACCACGATCGAGACGATCACGAACGCGACCTCGGCGCGCGAGTGGCTGCTCGGCGAGCTGAAGGCCGGTCAGGAGGCCGTGGCCAAGCACTTCGTGGCCCTCTCGACCAACGCCGAGAAGGTCGCCGACTTCGGCATCGACACGGTCAACATGTTCGAGTTCTGGGACTGGGTCGGCGGACGGTACTCGTACGACTCGGCGATCGGTCTGTCGCTGATGATCGCCATCGGTCCGGACCGCTTCCGGGAGATGCTGGACGGGTTCCGGCTCGTCGACGAGCACTTCCGCACGGCTCCCGCCGAGTCCAACGTGCCTTTGCTGCTTGGCCTGTTGGGGATCTGGTACGGCAACTTCCACGACGCGCAGTCGCATGCGGTGCTGCCCTACAGCCACTACCTGTCCAAGTTCACGGCGTATCTGCAGCAGCTGGACATGGAGTCCAACGGTAAGTACGTCGGCCGGGACGGGCGGGAGGTCGACTGGGAGACCGGGCCGGTGGTGTGGGGTACGCCGGGCACCAACGGGCAGCACGCGTACTACCAACTCATCCACCAGGGCACGAAGTTGATCCCGGCGGACTTCATCGGGTTCGCGGAGCCGGTCGCCGAGCTGAGTGACGGGCTGAAGGCGCAGCACGATCTGTTGATGGCGAACTTCTTCGCCCAGACACAGGCGTTGGCCTTCGGCAAGACGCCGGACGAGGTGCGGGCGGAGGGGGTGTCGGAGGAGCTGGTGGCGCACAAGACGTTCAAGGGCAACCATCCGACGACGACGATTCTCGCGCGGGAGCTGACGCCGTCCGTGCTCGGCCAGTTGGTGGCGCTGTACGAGCACAAGGTGTTCGTGCAGGGCGCGGTGTGGAACATCGACTCCTTCGACCAGTGGGGTGTCGAGCTCGGCAAGGTGCTGGCCAAGCGGGTCGAGCCCGCGCTCACCGAGGGCGCGGAGGTGGCGGGGCTGGACGCCTCCAGCAAGGCCCTGGTCGCCAAGTACCGGGAGTTGCGCGGGCGGAAGTAACGCCGCCGCCACTGGTGCGGGGAGCGGGCGGAGAGTCGGGGCCCGCTTCCCGTAGCTCCCCGGCGAACCGTCAAGCTCTCCGGGAACCCGGTCCGTCCGCTCAGGCCACCGCGCTCAGCGTGTCCGCGAGGCGGCGTCGGGTCGCGCGTGCTGCCGGGAGGGCGGCCAGCGCTGCCGCTCCCAGTACCGCTGCCGTGCCGAACAGCACCAGGAGTACCGGGGACGGGCTCTGGGCGATGCCCGCGCCGATGCCGCTCGATCTGCCCTGGGCGTTGATCAGCCAGTGGGCGAGGGGGGTGCCCAGGGCGGTACCGGCGAGGACGGCGACCAGGGCGGTGCAGCCCGTGGCCGTGACGGTGATCGCGGTGATCTGGCGTGGGGTCAGACCGATGGCCTTGAGGGCGATCAGGTCGCGTTCCCCCTCGCGGACGGTGCCGCCGATCGCGGTGAGCAGCTCGATGAGCCCGATCAGGGCCAGGACGACGATCAGGCCGAGGACCACTGCGCGCAGGGGCGAGAGCCCGTCGGCCGGATTGGTCACGGCGTGCACGTCCAGGTGTCCGTGTCCGGCTGTGGTCAGGTGGTCGGCGACGGTGTGCGGGTCGGCGCCGGGGCGCAGTCGGAGCTGGTAGAGGGTGGGGGTCAGGCCCGGGTCGTTCTCGCGGAGGGTGTCGAGGGAGGTGGAGATGACCCGGCCGGCGTTCTCCGGTTCGATGCTGCGGCCCACGATGTGCAGGATCTGCGGCTGGTCGCCGACGGTTATCCGTACCCAGTCGCCGACATGCGCGTCCAGCAGGTCGAGGAGGCCCTGCCCGGCCACGGCCTCGTCGCTGCCGCGCGCGGGGCGCCCATCGGCCAGGGTGAAGGGGTAGGGGTCCTGGTGGGTGCCCAGGCCGCGCAGCGCGATCGTGGCCGTCTGGCCGGGGACGAGGGCGGCCACCTCGACGCCCGGGTAGGCGGCGGCGACCTGCGGATCGCGGGCCAGCAGGGCGCGGGTGTCCCGGTCGCTCAGGCCGGCGTCCGCGTGGACGCTGAGCGCGGCGGGCAGCCCGATCTGCTCGGGCCTGCTGTGGAAGCGGTCGATGGTGGTCCAGGCACTCATCGCCACGACGATCAGCAACAGCGGCAGCGCCAGCCGGGCCGCCGTGGCCAGGGACCGCAGCTGCCGGGTGAAAGCGGTGTGCCACCCCAGCACGAGCGCGGGCGGCAGCCCCATCCCGAGCGCCCGCCGGGCGGCGCCGGAGAGCCGCCCACCGCCCGGGACGACGGGGCCCAGCCCGACGGAACGGCTTGCGGCGGTGGTGGTCAGCTCGCCGGCGAGGGCGGTGGGGTTTGGTACGGATGCACGGTGTGCGGAGGTGGAGAGCGGTTCGGCGGAGGGAGCGGAGGTGTCCGGGCCGGGCGTGGTGCTCGCGGGGTTGGCGGGCGGTTCGCCGACGGGAGCGGTGGGGCGAAGGCTGAGTGTCCGCCGTAGCAAGCCGGACTGACGTCCGCCGGAGGGGGCTGCAGGGTGGGGTCCGGAGCCGCCGTGCGTCGAGCCGGAGAGCGGTTCGGCGGAGGGAGCGGAGGTGTCCGGGCCGGGCGTGGTGCTCGCGGGGGCGGTGGGCGGTTCGCCGACGGGAGCGGTGGGGCGAAGGCTGAGTGTCCGCCGTAGCAAGCCGGAGAGACGTCCACCGGGGGGAGCCGCAGGGCGGGGTCCGGAGCCGCCGTGCGTTGGACCGGAGAGCGGTTCGCCGGAGGGAGTGGTGGTGCGCAACCCGGGCCCGGAGGCTTCGGCATCCGACGACGCCGCGCCCGCCGCAGTCGTCGCGCGGAGTTCGGACGGAGCGGCGGCTTGCGGCCTCTCCGCAGACCGCACCCCGGGTGCAGACGGCGCCCCCACCGCAGACCGCACCCCAGGCGCCCGCCGCGATCCGCGCCCAGCAGCCACCGGCCGCACCGTCGGAACCGGAGGTATCCGCCCCGCCCGCCAAGCCGCCAGGCCCGTCGTCGCGCCGATGAACAGGACCGCGCCCACCGGGATGGCGACGAGGGTCACCGTGTTGCCGGGCAGGCCCTGCCAGACGCTGAGGGCGTCTCCGAGGCGGCCGGGGAAGTGGCTGCCCAGGGCCTGGGTGAGCGTTGCGGCGGTCGCGGCGCCGAGGACCGCGTAGGCGATGTGCTGAAGCAGGAACACGCGGACGACCTGGCCCGGGGTGAAGCCGATGGCCTTGAGGACCGAGATGTCGCGCAGGTGGCCGCGGATGCGGGTGGCGATGGCGCCGTGGACGGCGAGGCCGGCGGCCACCAGGGCGCCCAGTCCGAACAGGCCCAGTACCTGGCCGAGGAGCCGGTTGTCGCCCTGTGCCTCGGCGCGTGCCTGCTGCCAGGTGGAGACCTCGCCGATGGCTCCGGCGCCCAGGACGGTGACGGCGCGCTGGACGGCGTAGTCCGTGTCGTCGGGGTCGGTCAGGCGCAGGCCGATGACCTTGCCGGTGGGGTGGGACACGGCGGAGGGGAGGGCCCAGACCAGGCCCGGCTGCTCGCTCGGGCGGTAGCGGGGCTCGGCGCTGTCGGCCACTCCCACAACGGTCACGATCCGCTTCGAACCCGGCACGGTGAGCCGGTCGCCCGGTTCGGCGAGCAGCGCGCGGGCGAGGCGGGTCTCCAGGACGACCCCGTCGGGTGTCGCTGGGTCCAGCCAGCGGCCGGAGGTGAGCTGCGGCCGGCCGACGGTGAGGTGCTCGGGTGTGGCACGGAGCTCGACGGAGGCGCGCGTGCCGCGGGAGGCGAGCGTGGTGGACGCGACGGCGTAGGGACCGGCGACGGACTCGACGCCGTCGAGACCCGCCAGCTTCCGCACCTTCGCCGACTCGCTCGTGTGCAGCACCACGTGCGCCCCGCGCTCCTGTGTGAAGACGCGCTGCCAGGGGTTGGTGGCGTAGCCGAACAGGGCCGTGGCCAGCAGCAGCGACACCACGATCCCGGCGGTGGCGAGGACGAGGAACAGCGCCTCGCCCCGGTGCGTCCGCAGATCGGAGTGCGCCCAGCGCAACGTGGCTCGCACGGGGATCAGCCCTTCCGGCGGTCGTAGAGCCGCATCTCAGTCCTTGAGCTCCAGCACCCCGGATATCCCGCCCCTGCGGGACACCGGAGCGCCGTCCAGCTCCGCGTCGTCGGCTATCCGGCCGTCGAAGAAGCAGATCACCCGGTCCGCGGCGCTGGCCAGCCGGGCGTCATGGGTGACCAGCACGATCGTCTGACCACGCTGGTGGAAGCGGGACAGCAGCCGCATCACCTCGCGGGTGCCCTTGCTGTCCAGGCTGCCCGCGGGTTCGTCGGCCAGCAGCAGCGGGGGGTGGTTGACCAGGGCGCGGGCCAGGGCGACCCGCTGCTGTTCACCGCCGGACAGTTCGCCCGGCAGGCTGCGGTCCTTGCCGTCGAGCCCCAGCTCGGCCAGCAGCTCAACGCGCTCGGCGCGCGCCTGCTTCGGCGGCACCCCGGCCAGCAGCGCCGGCAGCTCCACGTTGTCGGCGACCGACAGATTCGACACGAGGTTGAAGAACTGGAAGACGATCCCGATCCGCTTCCTGCGCTCCACGGCCCAGCGCGCCTCGCTCCACGCGTCCGTGCGCTCGCCGTCCAGCCGGATGCTGCCGCCGTCCGGCCGCTGCAGCCCGCCCAGCAGGTGCAGCAGGGTCGACTTGCCGGCCCCGGACGGACCGGTGACGGCCACGAACTCGCCCTGCCGGACGCAGAGATCGACTCCGCGCACGGCATGGGCCGGTGCGCCCTCGCCGTAGTGCGTCTTGACCAGGCCCTCGGCGTGCAGCACGGGAGCGGGACTGTCGCTCACTCCAGCTCCTCCAGCTCTTCCTGACACCGTTCCAGCCAGTCGAGGTCGGCCTGCAGGTGCAGCATCGCGCCCTCGATCAGCAGGTGCGCGATGCGGTTGTCGCGGTCTTCGGCGGCGGCCAGCTTCGACAGCTGCCGCATGGTGTTGAGGTACTGACGCCGCTGCTTGTTGATCAGGGCGATCTGCTCGGCGAGACCGGTCTGTGGGGCGAGCGCCAGCTTCATGAAGAACTCGTCCCGTACCCGCGGCTCGTCCTCGGGCTCCTCGAACCAGGCGCGCAGCGCCTCCCGCCCGGATTCGGTGAGGTGGTAGACCTTTTTGTTGGGCCGGTTCGACTGCTCCACGTCCTCGCCCTCGATCAGCCCTTGCTTCTCGAGGCGGCCGAGGGTTACGTAGATCTGGCCGACATTCGGCTGAGGGTACGCGGAGCCCAGCAGTTGCTCAAGGTCCTGCTTGAGCTCGTAGCCGTGGGCCGGACCGCGTGCCAGGAGTGCCAGGAGGGGCAGGCGCACTCGTGCTGTCCTCCTGTCTGGTCAATGTGCTCCGGGCCCTAGTATCGCGCATACCTAACAGGTATACATGGCCTCTGTCCCCGGGCAAGGGTGCCCGTGGTGCCGGTTGTACAGGGAGGAACCTATGCGGTGGATACACGCCGCCGGTAGGGGCCTTCTCGTTCTCGTCGTGGTCATGACCGGATACGCCGCCTCCGGCGCCCGCGCCGACGAGGGGACGACGGACGGCCGCGGGCCGCTGACGCTCGCCACCGCCGGAGACCTCACCGGCTATCTCGGCCCCCTCCTGGAGGGCTGGAACCGCACCCATCCCGGCGAGAAGGTCACCCTCGTCGAGCTGCCGGACTCCGCCGACGAGACCCACGCGCAGATGGTCACCGACCTGCGCGGCGGCGACCGCAGCCGGTTCGACGTCCTCAACATCGACGTCAACTGGACCTCGGAGTTCGCGGCGGCGGGCTGGATACGGCCACTGCCCCGCGACCGCTTCCCGCTGAAGACCTTCCTGAAGCCGGTCGTCAAGACGGCGACCTACGACGGGCATCTGTACGCCGTCCCGTACGTCACCAACGCGGGCCTGCTCCTCTACCGCAAGGACATCCTCGCCAAGGAGGGCGTCCCGCCGCCGCGCACCTGGGCCGAGCTGGAGCGGGACGCGAAGACCATCGCGCCCAAGTACGGACTCGACGGCTACGCGGGCCAGTTCCTGCCCTACGAGGGCCTCACCGTCAACGCGGCCGAGGCCGTCTACTCGGCGGGCGGCAGCATCCTCGGCGACGAGGGCGCCCGCGTCACCGTGAACTCGGCGGCGGCCCGCGAGGGCATCGGGTTCCTCGCCCGGGGTGTACGCGAGGGTTGGATCCCGAAGAAAGCGCTGACGTACAAGGAGGAGGAGTCCAAGGATTCCTTCAGGGACGGGCATCTGCTGTTCCTGCGCAACTGGCCCTACGCGTACGTCGTCGCGTCCGCCAAGGGCTCCCCGGTCGCCGGCAAGATCGGCGCCGTACCGCTGCCCGGACCGTACGGCCCGGGCAAGAGCGTCCTCGGCGGCTCCAACCTGGCCGTCAACACACACGCCCGGCATCCCGACTCCGCGGCGCGCCTGCTCGCGTACCTCACCAGCGAGCCCGTCCAGCGCCAGGTCCTCACACGCGGCGCGCTGCCGCCCGTGCGCGCCGCGCTGTACCAAGACCCCGAGCTGATACGGCGGTTCCCGTATCTGCCGACGCTGCGCGAGAGCATCCGCACCGCCCAGCCGCGTCCCAAGAGCCCGCGTTACGACCAGGTCAGCCTGGTGGTGCAGGCGGTCGTGCAGGACGCGATGACCGGGCACGAGACGCCCGCGGTGGCAGTGGAACGGCTGGCGCGGGAGCTTGCAGCGATCTCCAATCGCTAGTCGATTAGTTACTTGTTAGGTAACGCAGAAGTCTCATCTGGCTTCAGAATGCTCAAGTATGTCCGCTTTTGGTAGGTCAACTCGGCAGTAGCTTCCGTTCCTTTCATTGACACCCTCACGACACGCCTACCTAACATGCATACATGTTGAGTAAGTACCGCTGGTGGCGAGACGCGGTGATCTACCAGGTGTACGTCCGCAGCTTTCTGGACAGCACCGGGGACGGCGTCGGGGACCTGGCCGGCGTCCGGGCCGGACTGCCGTATCTGAAGAAGCTGGGCGTGGACGGGATCTGGCTGAGCCCCTTCTACCCCTCGCCGCAACACGACCACGGCTACGACGTGGCCGACTACTGCGATGTCGACCCCCTCTTCGGCGACCTCGCCGAGTTCGACCTGCTGATGGGGGCCGCCCGGCGGCTCGGCGTCAAGGTGCTGCTCGACGTGGTGCCCAACCACTGCTCCAGCGAGCACCCGTGGTTCCAGGAGGCTCTCGCCTCGGCGCCCGGCAGCGCGGCCCGTGCCCGCTTCCACTTCGCCGACGGCCGCGGTCCCGACGGCTCGGAGCCGCCCAACAACTGGTTCTCCATGTTCGGCGGCCCGGCCTGGAGCCGGGTGACCGAGGCGGACGGGCGGCCCGGCCAGTGGTATCTGCACATGTTCGCCCCCGAGCAGCCCGACTGGAACTGGCGCAACCCCGAGATCGGCACCGAGTTCGACCGGGTGCTGCGCTTCTGGCTCGACCGGGGTGTCGACGGCTTCCGCATCGACGTGGCCGCGGGCCTCTTCAAGCACCCCGACCTGCCCGACTCGGACGACCCCGAGGCCGACGCCCGCACCCGCGACTCGGTCAACCCGCTCGCCTGGAACCAGCCCGAGGTGCACGACGTGTGGCGGCACTGGCGGACGGTGTGCGAGGAGTACACGCAGCGGGACGGCCGCGAGCGGCTGCTGGTCGGCGAGGTGTCGGTGCCGACCGCGCGGGATCACGCGAAGTATGTGCGTGCTGACGAGCTCCACCAGGCGTTCTTCTTCGACCTGTTGAGTGCCCCCTGGAGCGCCGACGCCTTCCGCAAGGTCATCTCCGAGGCGATGGAGGACATAGCCGGTACGGGATCGACGGTCACCTGGGTCCTCAACAACCACGACCAGGTCCGCACCGTCACCCGCTACGGCGAGCCCACCACCGACAGCAGCGGGCTCGGCGCCGCCCGCGCCCGTGCCGCCGCGCTGCTGATGCTGGCGCTGCCCGGAGCCGCGTACATCTACCAGGGCGAGGAGCTGGGCCTGCCCGAGGTCGTCGACCTGCCGGACGACGTGCTCACCGACCCGATCTTCCGCCGCACGGGCAGCCGGGCCCGTATCCGCGACGGCTGCCGCGTGCCGCTGCCGTGGTCCGGACAGGCCTCACCCTTCGGCTTCACCTCCGGTGCCGAGAGCGCGCGGCCATGGCTGCCGCAGCCCTCCTACTTCGCCGAGTACGCCACCGACCGCGCCCTCGCCGACACCCGCTCCTTCTGGCACCTGTACCGCGACGGCCTCCAACTCCGGGCCGCCCTGCCCCAGTTGGGCGAGGGCGCACTGCGCTGGCTGGACACCCCGCCCGGCGTCCTCGGCTTCGTCCGCGGCGACGGCCTCGTCTGCGCCGTCAACTTCGGTACGGCGCCCACGCCCGCGCCGGTCTCCGGCACACCCCTGCTGTCCAGCGGTCCGTGCACGGCCGGGGTGCTGCCCGGCTCGACGGCCGCCTGGTGGATCAACGATCTCTGATCACCGTCAATCACCCCTGATTGTTCGTCAGTTTCCCACCCTTTGAAGGGACATCAACGATGATGCGACGACGCACGACCATGCTCGCGAGCTGCACCGCCCTTGCCCTGGCTCTCGGCGCGACCGCCTGCGGAGGCGGCGGACCGGTCTCCGCGGGCGGCGGCGACAAGGCGCTCGGCGGGCAGACGGTCACCGTGGCCGGTGTCTGGACCGGCAGCGAGCAGAAGAACTTCCAGAAGGTGCTGGACGCGTTCAGCGCGAAGACCGGCGCCAAGACGCAGTTCATCTCCACCGGGGACAACGTCTCCACGGTCGTCGGCAGCAAGATCGAGGGCGGCAACGCGCCCGACGTGGTGATGGTCCCGCAGGTCGGCGTGTTGCAGCAGTTCGCCAAGAAGGGCTGGCTCAAGCCGCTGTCCGCCACCACCGACAAGTCCGTCGACGCGGCTTACGCACCCGTCTGGAAGAAGTACGGCAGCGTCGACGGCACCCTCTACGGCCTCTACTTCAAGGCCGCCCACAAGTCGACGGTCTGGTACAGCCCCGACGCCCTCGACCAGGCAGGCGTCAAGCCGCCGAAGACGTACGACGCGATGCTGAAGGCCGGGCACACCGTCTCCGACTCCGGGCTCGCCGCGTTCTCGATCGCGGGCGAGGACGGCTGGACCCTCACCGACTGGTTCGAGAACATCTACCTCTCGCAGGCGGGTCCGGAGAAGTACGACGCCCTGGCCGCCCACAAGTTGAAGTGGACGGACGCGAGCGTCGTCAAGGCACTCGGCACGCTCGGCAAGCTGTTCAAGGACAAGCAGCTGATCGCGGGCGGGCAGAAGGAGGCCCTCAACACCGACTTCCCGGGCTCGGTGGAGAAGGTGTTCGGACCCAAGCCCGAGGCCGGCATGGTCTACGAGGGCGACTTCGTCGCCGGGGTCGCGCACGACCAGTTCGGCAAGACCATCGGCACGGACGCGAACTTCTTCCCCTTCCCCGCGGTCGACGGCGGCAAGGCCCCGGTGGTCAGCGGCGGCGACGCGGCCGTCGTCCTCAAGGACGGCAAGAACTCCAAGGCCGGCATGAAGCTCCTGGAGTACCTGGCGACCCCGGAGGCGGCGGCCGTGTGGGCGAAGGCGGGCGGCTTCCTGTCCCCCAACAAGGAGCTCGACCTCTCCTCGTACAGCGACGACGTCACCCGCGCCACCGCCAAGTCCCTTGTCTCGGCCGGGGATTCGGTCCGCTTCGACATGTCCGACCAGGCGCCTGCGGCCTTCGGCGGCACGAAGGGCGCGGGCGAGTGGAAGCTGCTGCAGGACTTCCTGCGCGACCCGTCGGACCCGAAGGGGACCGCGGCGCAGCTGGAGGCCGCGGCGGCCAAGGCCTACAAGGGCTGACGCGCCATGACCGCGACCCTGGTGAAAGAGACAAGTCCGCCTGCGACCGGGCTCGTCGAGCGCGCCCGGCGCTCGCGGCGGCGGGCACGGATCATCGCCGTGCTGTTCGCCTTCCCGGCGCTGCTCCTGCTGGGCGCGCTCGTCGTCTACCCCGTGCTGTTCTCCGTCGGGCGCAGCTTCTTCGACGCGTCCGGCACCCGTTTCGTCGGCGGCGAGAACTACACCGAGATGTTCCGGGACCCGGCGACCCTCAAGGCCGTACGGAACACGGCCATCTGGGTCGTGGTCGCCCCGGCGCTGCTGACCGGTCTGGGCCTGATCCTCGCCGTACTCGTCGAGAAGGTCCGCTGGGCCACCGCCTTCAAGCTGCTGCTGTTCATGCCGATGGCGGTCTCCTTCCTGGCCGCGGGCATCATCTTCCGGCTCGCCTACGACCAGGACCCGAACAAGGGCGTGCTCAACGCCGCCGTGGTCGGGGTGCACGACGCCTTCAAGGGCACGTCGGAGTATCCGACCGCGCGGGCCCGGCAGGGTCAGGGGCTGACGGCGGTGCCGGACGGCTCGTACCGGACGACCGGGCGCGTGTCGCCGGGTGACGCGGTGACGCTCGGGCTGGTGGGCGTGCCGCCGAAGGATCTGCCCAAGGGCGCCGAGCCCGCGTACCCGGCCGCGGGCCGGAAGGCGGCGTCCGACGAGCTGCGCGGTGTCGTCTACCTGGACTTCACGCCCGGCGGGGGAGGGAAGCAGGGCAAGGTCGACCCGCGGGAGAGCGGGCTGCCGGAGATGAAGGTCGAGGCGGTGGGGGACGACGGGAAGACGGTCGCCAGCACGTCGACGGCGTCCGACGGTTCGTTCCGCTTCACGGGCCTCAACTCCGGCTCGTACACGGTGGAGTTGCCCGCGTCGAACTTCGCGCAGCCGTACCAGGGCGTCTCCTGGCTCGGGCCCGCGCTGGTCACGCCGGCGATCATCGGGGCGTATCTGTGGATCTGGACCGGGTTCGCGATGGTGCTGATCGGCGCCGGGCTCGCGGCCCTGCCCCGGGACGCGCTGGAGGCGGCGCGGATGGACGGCGCGAACGAGTGGCAGATCTTCCGGCGGATCACCGTGCCGTTGCTGGCACCGGTGCTGACGGTCGTCTTCGTCACCCTCGTCATCAACGTGATGAAGGTCTTCGACCTCGTCTACATCATCGCGCCCGGGCCGGTGCAGGAGGACGCGACGGTGCTCGCGACGCAGATGTGGCTGGTGTCCTTCGGCGGCGGCAACAACCAGGGGCTGGGGAGCGCGCTGGGTGTGCTGCTTCTGCTGCTGGTCGTGCCGGCCATGGTCTTCAACGTCCGTCGTTTCCGAAGGAGTCAGCGATGAACGCGGTACGGCGCGCTCTGAGCAACGGTCTGGTGCAGGCGTTCCTGGTGCTGATCGGCCTGGTGTGGCTGACGCCGCTCGCGGGGTTGTTCCTGTCCTCGCTGCGGTCCACGCAGGACTCGGCGAGCAGCGGCTGGTGGACGGCGCTCAGCAGCCCGGGCCAGTTGTCCTTCGACAACTACTCGGCGCTGCTGAAGAACTCCGGGATGACGCAGGCCTTCTGGAACACGGTGCTGATCTCGGTCCCGGCGACCGTACTGGTCGTGGTCCTCGCGGCGCTCGCCGGATACGCCTTCGCCTGGCTGGACTTCCCCGGGCGGGAGGCCGTCTTCCTGGTCGTGGTGGCCCTGTTGGTGGTGCCGGTGCAGATCGGTCTGCTGCCGGTCGCCAAACTCTTCGGGGAACTGGGGCTGTTCGGCACGATTCCGGGAGTCGTGCTCTTCCACGTGGCGTACGGGCTGCCGTTCGCGGTGTTCCTGCTCAGGAACTACTTCGCCGAGATGCCGAAGGAGATGCTGGAGGCGGCACGCATGGACGGCGGCAGCGAGTGGCGGATCTTCACACGGCTGGTGCTGCCCGTGGGGCGGCCCGCGATCGCCTCGCTGGCCATCTTCCAGTTCCTGTGGGTGTGGAACGACATGCTCGTCGCGCTGTTGTTCGCGGACAGTTCGTCGCAGCCGCTGACGGTTGAACTCCAGTCGCAGATCAGGCAGTTCGGCAGCAACATCGACGTACTGGCGCCAGGGGCGTTCGTGTCGCTGGTGGTGCCGGTCGTGGTGTTCTTCGCGTTTCAACGGCACTTTGTGCAGGGGGTGATGGCGGGTTCGGTGAAGTGAGGGTGGCGAGGGTTTTCGCCCCCGCCACCCTTACCCGTCCCATCCTCAGGGGCTCCGCCCCTTCGACCCCGCCAGGGGACGCCGCCCCCTGGACCCCCGATCGGGCCTGAACGGGCCTCGTCCTCAAACGCCGGACGGAGCCCCCTGGAGGAGGGGACGGTAAGGGCGGCGGGGGTGCAAACCCTCCGCCGCCACTCAGCCGGAGTTCAGGGCGAAGCCGGCGGATACAGCGAGCGTGGCAGCTGCGAGGCCGCCGCCGCGTCCAGGAGCCACAGGGTGCGGGAGCGGCCCTGGGCGCCCGCTGCCGGGGCCTGGACCTCGCCCGCGCCGGACAGGGCGATGGCCGCCGCCTGCGCCTTGTCCTCGCCGGCCGCCAGGAGCCAGACCTCACGGGCCGCGCGGATCGCCGGCAGGGTCAGCGTGACCCGGGTCGGCGGCGGCTTCGGGGCGCCGTGGACGCCCACCACCGTGCGCTCCGTCTCCCGTACCGCCGGGAGCTCCGGGAACAGCGAGGCCACGTGCGTGTCCGGGCCGACGCCCAGCATCAGGACGTCGAAGGTGGGCACCGCACCGTGGTTCTCGGGACCGGCCGCACGGGCCAGTTCCTGCGCGTAACCCTCCGCCGCCGCGTCCACGTCCGCGCCGTACACCCCGTCCGAGGCCGGCATGGCGTGCACACGCTTCGGGTCCAGCGGCACGGCGTCGAGCAGGGCCTCGCGGGCCTGCGTGACATTGCGGTCCGGGTCGCCCTCGGGCAGGAAGCGCTCGTCTCCCCACCACAGGTCGAGCCGGCCCCAGTCGATCGCGTCCCGCGCCGGAGCGGCGGCCAGGGCGGCCAGCAGACCGTTGCCGTTGCGGCCGCCCGTGAGGACCACGGACGCATAGCCCCGGGAGGCCTGCGCGTCCACGATCTTGGTGATGAGACGGGCCGCGGCGGCCTGCGCCATCAGTTCCTTGTCGCGGTGCACGACCAGCTGCGGAGTGCTCACTTCGCCGCCGCCTTCTGCTCGGCGTCCTTCACCGGTGCCTCCGCCGCCGCTTCCGGTGCGGCAGTTTCAGCAGCGGCTTCGCTCGCCTCTCCTTTGGGAGCGGGTTCCGCGCTTTTGGACGGCGGCTCCTCGACGGCAGCCGCCGGTTCCTCGAACGAAAGCGCAGGCAGCGAAGGGTTCAGCCGCTCCACCCCGAACCGCAGCGCCGAGGCATACGTGTCGTCCGGGTCCAGCCGCCGCAGCTCCTCCGCGATCAGCTCGGCCGTCTCACGCCGCTTCAGCGCCACCGCACGGTCCGGCTGGCCCTGGATGGAGAGCGTGGCCAGCGAGCCGTCCGCGCGGTCCAGGACTATCTGGCCGGTGTCGGTGGCCATGCGGACGGCCGTGAGCCCCGGCCCGTTCGACAGGGACCGCTTCACCGGTACGTCCAGCCGGTCCGCGAGCCACATCGCCAGCAGCTCGCAGCTCGGGTTGAACTCCTCGCCCTCCACCTCGACGGCCTCCACCTTGCAGGTGATCTGGTCGAGGGCGGCGGCCAGCATCGACCGCCAGGGCGTGATCCGGGTCCAGGACAGGTCGGTGTCGCCGGGGGTGTAGGTGTCGGCGCGCGCCGTCAGCTCCCGTACCGGCTGCTCGGCGGCGTACGTGTCCGTCACCCGGCGCTGGGCCAGCGCGCCCAGCGGGTCGCTCGCCGGGTCGAGGGGCGCGTTCACCGGCCACCAGACCACCACGGGGGCGTCCGGCAGCAGCAGAGGCAGCACGACGGACTGCGCATGATCGACGATCTCGCCGTACAGCCGCAGGATCACCGTCTCGCCGGAGCCCGCGTCCGCGCCCACCCGGACCTCGGCGTCCAGGCGGGACTGCGTACGGTCGCGGGGCGAGCGCGAGACGCGCTTGATGACGACCAGGGTGCGTGAGGGATGCTCGTGCGAGGCGTCGTTCGCGGCCTTCAGGGCGTCGTACGCGTTCTCCTCGTCCGTCACGATGACCAGCGTGAGCACCATGCCGACGGCCGGCGTGCCGATGGCCCGGCGGCCCTGCACAAGCGCCTTGTTGATCTTGCTGGCCGTGGTGTCCGTGAGGTCTATCTTCATGGCCGGCGCCAGCTCCGTCCGTCTCGCTCGAGCATTTCGTCCGCCTCGACGGGCCCCCAGGTGCCGGACTGGTACTGGGCGGGCTTGCCGTTCGTGTCCCAGTACTCCTCGATCGGGTCGAGGATCTGCCAGGACAGCTCGACCTCCTCGGTGCGCGGGAAGAGGTTGGAGTCGCCGAGCAGGACGTCCAGGATCAGGCGCTCGTACGCCTCCGGGGAGGACTCGGTGAAGGACTCGCCGTACGCGAAGTCCATCGAGACGTCCCGGATCTCCATCGACGTGCCCGGCACCTTCGAGCCGAAGCGGACCGTCACGCCCTCGTCCGGCTGGACGCGGATGACGATCGCGTTCTTGCCGAGCTCCTCCGTCGCCGTGTGGTCGAAGGGGGAGTGTGGCGCCCGCTGGAAGACGACCGCGATCTCGGTGACCCGGCGGCCGAGGCGCTTGCCGGTCCTCAGATAGAAGGGGACGCCCGCCCAACGGCGGTTGTCCACCTCCAACTTGATGGCCGCGTAGGTGTCGGTCTTCGAGTTGGCGTCGATGCCCTCCTCCTGGAGGTACCCGACCGCCTTCTCACCGCCCTGCCAGCCCGCCCCGTACTGCCCGCGCACGGTGTCCCGGCCCAGGTCCTTCGGCAGCCGTACCGCGCCGAGCACCTTGGTCTTCTCGGCGGCCAGCGCGTCCGCGTCGAAGGAGGCCGGCTCCTCCATGGCCGTGAGAGCCATGAGCTGGAGGAGGTGGTTCTGGATGACGTCGCGGGCGGCGCCGATGCCGTCGTAGTAGCCGGCCCGGCCGCCGATGCCGATGTCCTCGGCCATGGTGATCTGCACATGGTCCACGAAGGACCGGTTCCAGATCGGCTCGAACATCGTGTTGGCGAAGCGCAGCGCCAGGATGTTCTGGACGGTCTCCTTGCCCAGGTAGTGGTCGATGCGGAAGACCTGGTCCGGGGCGAAGACCTCGTGGACGACCTTGTTGAGCTCCTCGGCCGACTTCAGGTCGTGCCCGAACGGCTTCTCGATGACCGCGCGGCGCCACGAGCCGGAGGTCTGGTCGGCCAGACCGTGCTTCTTCAGCTGCTGGATGACCACGGGGAAGGAGCGCGGCGGCACCGACAGGTAGAAGGCGAAGTTGCCGCCCGTGCCCTGTGCCTTGTCGAGCTCCTCGATGGTGGAGCGCAGCCGCTCGAACGCGTCGTCGTCGTCGAAGGTGCCCTGGACGAAGCGCATCCCCTGGATGAGCTGCTGCCAGACCTCCTCGCGGAACGGCGTACGGGCGTGCGCCTTGACGGCGTCGTGGACCTCGGCCGCGAAGTCCTCGTTGGCCCACTCGCGGCGCGCGAAGCCCACCAGCGAGAAGCCCGGCGGCAGCAGACCCCGGTTCGCGAGGTCGTACACGGCGGGCATGAGCTTCTTTCGTGACAAATCGCCCGTGACGCCGAAGATGACCAGGCCCGACGGCCCCGCGATACGCGGGAGCCGTCGGTCGGCGGGGTCACGCAGCGGATTGCTGCTCGACAAAGATCAACCCTCCGAGGGGGCGAGGCGCTCCAGCTCCGCCTCGGTCGACTTGAGCAGGTCGTTCCAGGACGCCTCGAACTTCTCGACGCCCTCGTCCTCCAGGAGCTGCACCACGTCGTCGTACGAGATCCCGATCTTCTCGACGGCGTCGAGGTCGGCGCGGGCCTGCTCGTACGTGCCGGCGACGGCGTTGCCGGTGATCGAGCCGTGCTCCTCGGTGGCCTGCAGGGTGGCCTCCGGCATGGTGTTCACCGTGTTCGGCGCCACCAGGTCGTCGACGTAGAGGGTCGGCTTGTACGCCGGGTCCTTCACGCCGGTGGAGGCCCACAGCGGACGCTGCTTGCGGGCGCCCGCGTTCTCCAGCTTGCCCCAGCGGTCGGAGGAGAAGACCTCCTCGTACGCCTGGTAGGCGAGGCGCGCGTTGGCGACGGCGGACTTGCCGCGCAGCGCCTTGGCCTCGTCGGTGCCGAGCGCGTCGATCCGCTTGTCGATCTCGGTGTCCACGCGGGACACGAAGAAGGACGCGACGGAACGGATCAGCGAGATGTCGAGGCCGCGCTCCTTGGCCTTCTCCAGGCCGGAGAGGTAGGCGTCCATGACCTCGCGGTAGCGCTCCAGCGAGAAGATCAGCGTGACGTTGACGCTGATGCCGAGGCCGATGACCTCGGTGATCGCCGGTAGACCCGCCTTGGTGGCCGGGATCTTGATGAGCGTGTTCGGGCGGTCGACCAGCCAGGCGAGCTGCTTGGCCTCGGCGATCGTCGCCCTGGTGTTGTGGGCGAGGCGCGGGTCGACCTCGATCGACACGCGGCCGTCCTGGCCGTCGGTGGCGTCGAAGACCGGCCGCAGGATGTCGGCGGCGTCGCGGACGTCCGCCGTCGTGATCATGCGTACGGCCTCATCGACGGTGACCTTGCGGGCGGCGAGGTCGGCGAGCTGCTGCTCGTAACCGTCACCGGACGAGATCGCCTTCTGGAAGATCGTCGGGTTGGTGGTGACGCCCACGACGTGCTGCTGGTCGATCAGCTCGGCGAGGTTGCCGGACGTGATCCGCTTGCGGGACAGGTCGTCCAGCCAGATCGCGACGCCTTCCTCGGAGAGGCGCTTGAGTGCGTCTGTCATGGAATTACATCTCCTACGTGTCGTATGTCAGCGTCAGCGCTGGGCGTCGGCGATGGATTCCCGCGCCTTGGCGGCCACGTTCTCGGCAGTGAACCCGAACTCGCGGAAGAGCACCTTGCCGTCGGCCGAAGCACCGAAGTGCTCCAGGGAAACGATGCGACCGGCGTCCCCGACGTACTTGTGCCAGGTGAGACCGATCCCGGCCTCGACCGCGACCCGCGCCTTCACGTTCGGCGGCAGAACGCTGTCCCGGTACCCCTGGTCCTGCTCCTCGAACCACTCCACGGACGGCATGGACACGACCCGCGTCGGCACCCCGTCCGCCTGCAGCTGCTCGCGCGCCTCGACGGCCACGTGCACCTCGGAACCGGTGGCGATCAGGATGACCTGGGCGTCACCACCCTCGGCCTCGAACAGGACGTAACCGCCCTTTGCCGCCTCGTCGTTGGCCTCGTACGTCGGCACACCCTGGCGGGTCAGAGCGAGGCCGTGCGGGGCGCCCTTGCCGAACTCCTTGGTGTACCGCTTGAGGATCTCGCGCCAGGCGATCGCGGTCTCGTTGGCGTCGGCCGGGCGGACCACGTTCAGGCCCGGGATCGCGCGCAGCGAGGCCAGGTGCTCGACCGGCTGGTGCGTCGGGCCGTCCTCGCCGAGACCGATGGAGTCGTGCGTCCACACGTACGTCACCGGCAGGTGCATCAGCGCCGACAGACGCACGGCGTTGCGCATGTAGTCGGAGAAGACCAGGAACGTACCGCCGTAGATACGGGTGTGGCCGTGCAGCGCGATGCCGTTCATCTCCGCGGCCATGGAGTGCTCGCGGATGCCGTAGTGGATCGTGCGGCCGTACGGGTTCGCCTCCGGCAGCGGGTTGTCCGCCGGCAGGAACGAACTGGTCTTGTCGATGGTCGTGTTGTTCGAGCCGGCCAGGTCGGCGGAGCCGCCCCACAGCTCGGGGACGATCGCGCCGAGCGCCTGCAGCACCTTGCCGGAGGCGGCACGCGTGGCGACGCCCTTGCCGGGCTCGAAGACGGGGAGCTTGTCCTCCCAGCCGGCGGGCAGCTCACCGGCGTTGATGCGGTCGAACTCGGCGGCGCGCTCGGGGTTGTTCTGGCGCCACAGCTGGAACGACTTCTCCCACTCGGCCTTCGCCTCGCGGCCCCGCTCCAGCGCCTGCCGGGTGTGCTTGATGACGTCGTCGGAGACCTCGAAGCTCTGCTCCGGGTCGAAGCCGAGGACGCGCTTGGTGGCGGCCACCTCGTCGTCGCCGAGCGCCGAGCCGTGGGCGGCCTCGGTGTTCTGCGCGTTCGGGGCGGGCCAGGCGATGATCGAGCGCATCGCGATGAAGGACGGCTTGTCCGTCACCTGCTTCGCGGCCTCGATCGCGTTGTAGACGGCGTGCGGGTCGATGTCGCCGTCCGGCTTCGGGGCGACGCGCTGCACGTGCCAGCCGTACGCCTCGTAGCGCTTGACGGTGTCCTCGGAGACGGCCGTCTCGGTGTCGCCCTCGATCGAGATGTGGTTGTCGTCCCACAGCAGGATCAGGTTGCCGAGCTGCTGGTGGCCGGCCAGCGAGGACGCCTCGGCGGAGATGCCCTCCTGGAGGCAGCCGTCACCGGCGATCGCGAAGACGAAGTGGTCGAAGGGCGACTCGCCCTGCGGGGCCTCGGGGTCGAAGAGGCCGCGCTCGTAGCGGGCGGCCATCGCCATGCCCACCGCGTTGGCGACACCCTGGCCGAGCGGGCCGGTCGTCGTCTCGACGCCCTTGGTGTGGCCGTACTCCGGGTGGCCGGGGGTCTTCGAGCCCCAGGTGCGGAAGGCCTTCAGGTCGTCCAGCTCCAGGCCGAAGCCGGCCAGGTAGAGCTGCGTGTACAGGGTCAGGGACGAGTGGCCGGCGGACAGCACGAAGCGGTCGCGGGCGACCCACTCCGGGTCGGCCGGGTCGTGCCGCATCACCTTCTGGAAGAGGGTGTAGGCGGCGGGCGCCAGGCTCATCGCCGTACCCGGATGGCCGTTGCCGACCTTCTGTACGGCGTCGGCGGCCAGGACGCGGGCGGTGTCCACGGCCCGCTGGTCCAACTCGGTCCACTCGAGGTCTGTGGTGGTCGGCTTGGTGCTCACCCTGAGTCAGGGCTCCTCTCCACATGTCACGCATGTCGAATGCCGGCGCACTGGACGCCCACCGGCCGCTGTCGAGCCTACCCCCGTGAGAACGTGCAATTTTTCGAGTCATTCCAGACTGCCGGGCCCACGGGGGATCCGCCTCCCGACTGGGCAGATCGCATTCGGCAACTGAATACGCAGCCGCTCACATGACTGCTCAATCGAGCTTCAGTACGACCCCTTCCAACACGACACCACCCCCGCGAAGGTCGGGGTATGGGCAACGTCTACAGTGGCGTGGTACGCGCGGGCCTTTACCGGTACTTCACACGGGTGGGGCCTGCTGGGATGTCTCTGTAGGGGTGTGCGTGACGGCCGTCGAATCCCGTCCAGCCGGGGTGCTGGGGGAGAGCAGGAGCTCGAGTCACCGGCCGTTCGGGGCCCGTGTCAAGGCGTTCGTGGCGCTCACCAAGCCGCGGATCATCGAGCTGCTGCTCATCACCACCGTTCCGGTGATGTTCCTCGCCCAGCAGGGCGTGCCGGACCTGACCCTGGTGCTGCTCACCTGCGTCGGCGGCTACCTCTCGGCGGGCGGCGCCAACGCGCTGAACATGTACATCGACCGCGACATCGACGCCCTCATGGACCGCACCTCGCAGCGCCCGCTGGTCACCGGCATGGTCAGCCCGCGCGAGTGCCTCGCCTTCGGCATCACCCTCGCGGTCGTCTCGACGCTGCTGTTCGGCCTCACCGTCAACTGGCTGAGCGCCTGGCTCTCCCTCGGCGCACTCCTCTTCTACGTCGTCGTCTACACGATGATCCTCAAGCGCCGTACCTCGCAGAACATCGTGTGGGGCGGCATCGCCGGCTGCCTTCCGGTACTGATCGGCTGGTCGTCCGTCACGAACTCCATGTCCTGGGCGCCGGTCATCCTCTTCCTCGTCATGTTCTTCTGGACGCCGCCGCACTACTGGCCGCTGTCGATGAAGGTCAAGGACGACTACGCGCGCGTGGGCGTGCCGATGCTGCCGGTCGTCGCCTCCAACAAGGTGGTCGCCAAGCAGATCGTCATCTACAGCTGGGTGATGGTCGCGGTCTCGCTCCTGCTCACCCCCCTCGGCTACACGGGCTGGTTCTACACGCTCGTGGCGCTGCTGGCCGGCGGCTTCTGGCTGTGGGAGGCGCACGGGCTGCAGAACCGCGCCAAGGCGGAGGTGACGGGCGCGAAGCTCAAGGAGATGCGCCTGTTCCACTGGTCGATCACCTATGTGTCGATCCTGTTCGTCGCGGTCGCGGTGGATCCGTTCCTCCGCTAGTCCATCTCTGTACGTCGCTTCGGGCGGGGTGCGTGGTCAAGGCCACGCACCCCGCCCGTCGCCGTTTGATCTACCCGTCGGTAGCATCCTGGCCATGGCAGACACGCAGCAGGTAGACCCCAAGGCCGAGCGCAAGGTGGCGAAGCTCGCCAAGCAGATCGGTGCCTTCTCCAAGGCGCACGGCGGGGCCGAGGGCCAGGTGGCCTACATCGGCGAGCGCGGCGCGCGCATCGTCCTCGTCGGCGAGGACGGCGGCTGGGGCGACCTGGTGGCGCCGTCGTACGAGATCGCCGAGAAGGCCGTGGAGAAGTCCGGCATCACCGTTCACGAGGCGTTCGACGGCGGGTTCGCGGCCAAGGTGAAGACCGGGCCGTACGAGTGGACGCGCATGGCGGGCATCCAGCTGGGCGGTCCCAGCAACGGCTGACAACCGTCGGCGGTTCACACCGGGTGTGTGAGACCAACACCTAGCGCCCGGTTCACCCGTTAGGACCTGTACGAGTGCAGGGTCCGACACGGGGAGTCCGGATGATCGAAACGCCGTCCCTCGTGGACCAGTACTGCCACGGCGTACTGCGGACGGAGCTGGGCCTCGGCACCTTCGAGGCCCAGCTGGCCCGCACGGAGGGGCCGCCCGCGGCGGGCACGACCCTCTTCGACACCCAGACCGGTTTCGCCGTACGACGCTGGTGCCCCCCGCTGCTCGGCCTGGAACCGCACTGTCCCCCCGCCCGCTATCTCGCCCGCCGTCGTGAACTGGGCGTACTGGAGTCGGGCCGCAGGCTGCTGCGCGGCAGCGGTATCACGACATACCTGGTCGACACGGGGCTGCCCGGCGATCTGACCGGCCCCTCGGAGATGGCCGCGGCGGGCGCCGCCGAGGCCCGGGAGATCGTGCGCCTGGAGCTGCTGGCCGAACAGGTCGCCGACACCTCCGGCACCGTCGAGTCCTTTCTCGCCAACCTCGCCGAGTCGGTGCACGGAGCCGCCGCGAACGCCGTGGCCTTCACCTCCGTCGCGGGCGTACGGCACGGACTGGCGCTCGCACCCGAACCGCCCGGGCCGGGCGAGGTGCGGGGCGCGGCGGGCCGGTGGCTGGCGGATCGCCGGGTGGGCGGCGAACTGACCGACCCCGTGTTGCTACGGCACCTGCTGTGGATCGCGGTCGCCTCCGGCCTACCGCTGCAACTCCACGCGGGGCTCGGCGAACCGGGCCTGCGCATCGACCGCACGGACCCGGTGCTGCTCACCGACTTCGTCAGGGCGACGGCGGGCCTCGGCACGGACGTGGTCCTGCTGCACGGCTACCCGTATCACCGCCACGCCGCCCATCTCGCCGGCGTCTTCCCGCACGTCTACGCCGACTCCGGCGCAGCCCTGGTCCGCACCGGCGCCCGCGCCGCGACCGTCCTCGCCGAGCTCCTGGAACTGGCCCCCTTCGGCAAGCTCCTCTTCTCCAGCGGGGCCCACGGCCTGCCCGAACTGCACGTGGTGGGGGCACGGCTGTTCCGGGAGGCCCTCGGCCGGGTGCTGGGCGGCTGGGTGGCCGAGGGCGCGTGGTCGCTGGGGGATGCGCAGCGGGTGGCGGGGATGGTGGCGGCGGGCAATGCACGGAGGGTGTACGGGCTCGGGTGAGTCGCACGGCACCTCGGGCCGGCTACCCGGCCTCGCCCCAGTCCGGCTCGTCGTCCACGTCCGTGTAGACCGGCTCCACCTCCGACCAGCCCGGTCGCAGGGTGGGCAGGGGCAGCGGTGTGCCGTCCTCGGTGGTCTCCGGAGTGTCGTTCCGGTAGTGCACGCGGGACACGTCCACGGCGCTGTCGGCGCGGCAGAACTGGGTGTCGTAGTCGGCGTACGTGGTCGCCTTGTGCGAGCGCGGTCCGACCACGACGCAGTTGAAGCCGTCCCCCGGTTCGACGTGGTCCGGTGTCTCCATCTCCGCGCCGACCGCCAGGCTGTTGGACAGGACGACCCAGGCGCCGAACTCCTCGATGCACCGCTGTGCCGCCTGGCGCTCCCACTGGGGCCGCGCCCGCAGGATGGGGGCGGCGAACAGCGGGACGAGGATGTGGGAGACACCCAGGGCCTGGAGTTGGGCCGCCCAGCGGACCGACTGCTTGATGTCCTCGCAGATGAAGACGGCGAGACGGCCCAGCGAGCTCTCCAGCACGGTGATCTCCGTGCCCCGGTTGATGTCCTCGCGGGCGAGTCCCTGGTGCGGTCGACCGGGCAGCCGCCACTGGTCGGCCAGATCGGTGGTGACGGTGAAGCCCGCCATCTTGTCCTGGCGCAGGATCACCTCGCGGGTACGGCAGTCGATCAGGACCGCCCGGTTCGGGGGCGGGCTGGTGTCGGTGAGCGGACCGGTGCCCACCAGAAGCCACCGCAGGCCGCTGTCCTGGGGCAGCTCCCTGAGCACGTTCTTCCAGTCCCTGAGCAGCGGAGCGGACACCGTGCTCTCGGGCAGCACGCCGATCTCTGCGTCCGATTCCCAGAGATTGCGGACCGCCTTGCCGATGCGGCCGCCGAGATCCTCCGAGGGCGTGATCCGATATCGGCGGCCTGGACCTTTCTTCTCCCATTCGAACTTCAGATCGGTATACCTTTCCAGCATGGGAACGGCACCGATGGAAATCGATTCCTCGCCCTTGAATCCCGGATCATTCAGGGCGGGTATCCGGGTGAGCCGGATTCGTCGGCAGTCGTCCGGAGTGACTCGGTGGACGTCGAAGAAATCCGTCTTGTTCTCCCACTCCGCCATCACCTTTCCCGGCCGTGCGCAGCGCGGCAGGAGCAGTCCCGTCGTCCTGCGGGGTGTGTTGAGACGGTTGTGGCGGATGTAGCGGACCCTGAGCCAGTCCATGGTCGGGTCGTTGAAGCGCGTGTTGAACGGGTTGGCCGCGGCCAGGGCCCGGTCCAGGCCGACCAGGGCGGTGAACATGCCCAGGTGGCCGTGGTTGTCGACCTCGCGGACGATGTCGCCCGCCAGCTTCTCGGTGACGCGGCCGGTTCGCAGCACCTGCCTGCAGATGTGGTCGGCCTTTTCGCGAACGGTCGAATCCCGCAACCAATCGATCGCTTCGTCGGCACAGAAGCGCTCTTCCGGAAGCAGATCGTAAAGAATCACGAAGAGGTCGGCCGGATCGGCTGTTAATTCAACCCCGTTGATCGAATGTGTGGCGGCGCGCGGCATTTCTTCGTTCATGGTTCATCCCCCCGATGCGTGAGCGCGTAACCAGATGTTAACGGCGGTCATCGAATATGCGCATTGAGTGTGCCGACGTACATGTAACAAATGGGACTCGGTGATCTCCTGCGGGATTTCCCGGCGATCTTTCGAGGTCCCGGAAAGAATCATGGCCCATCACTTGACACTCACTTGACACCGGCGCATGGTGGGAGGGACCAAGAAGCCGAGGAGCGGAGATCGGGGGAGACGTCATGAACGAGTGGGAGAGCGGCCGGCACGACAGGGTGACCGAGGTACGGAATCTGATCGACGAGATGCAGATGGACTCCGGGATGACGGAGGGGTGCTTCAGCTCCCTGGGCATGCTCATCACCGACGCGTCCCTGGCCGCCGACGAGCCGGCCCTGCGCGCGGCCCACGACGGGTTGCGGCGGTTGTACGGGCATCTCGGACCGCAGGAGGAGAACTCCGACCCCAAGGCCGCCGGACAGCGCGGCCGGCTGCTGGGTCAGATCGACATCACGTTCTGGGCGCTGCGCCGGCTGCCGTCGGGGCTGCAGCTGAACCTCGACCCGCACGGGCATGCCGCCCGCTTCCTGACGGCGATCGCACGTGAGCCCGGCTTGAGCAACGAACAGCTCGCCGAGCGGCTCCAGGTGGACATCACGGAGATCAGCCGGGTCGGCCGCAAGCTTCTGTCATCAGGCGTGGCGTGGAAGGGCAAGCAGTGGCGGCACAACGTCTGGAGCATCACGCCACGCGGTGTCACCTGCCTGGAGCAGGCCGGTCTGATGGAGCCCCAGGGTTCGGTCACGGACTAGGGGACCGTCGTGGCGCAGGGGGAGCCGCATCCGCGGGACCCGGTTCTGGCGACACCGAGGGACGTCGTCGTCCTCATCGCCGTGCTGCTGGTCCTCACCGTCACGCTCGGCACCGTGCTGGTGCAGGCCTGGCCGCCGCCCGCCGCGGTGAACGGTGCGGCCCCGCATGCCGACCGGATCCGGATCCTGTTCTGGGTGCCCGGGCTGCTGCGCGACACCCGGCTCTTCCTGGTCGTGGCGTGCGCCGGCGGTCTGGGTGCGCTGATCCACGTGCTCCGCTCGGTCTACGAGTACGTCGGCGACCGGAAGCTGCGACGCAGCTGGATCACGATGTACCTCCTGGAGCCGTTCGTGGGGGCGGTCCTGGCACTCGTCGTGTACTGCGTCCTGCGCGGTGGGCTGACGACGAGCATGGCCTCGTCCAGCGACATCAATCCGTACGGTGTGACCGCCGTGGCCGCGCTGGTCGGGATGTTCTCCCGGCAGACGGTGGACAAGCTGCATGCCGTGTTCAACACACTGCTGACGCCACCGCAGGACAGTCCCGACGAGGGGCTGGGGCGGGCCGGAACCTCCTCAGACTCCTGCCCCGACCGATGAGCCGGCCTGTGCGGGCCCCGGAATCCCGAGGTCGGCACCGGGCCGCTCCCGCAGCGCCAGCAGCACCCTGAGCACCCAGATCCACACCAGGCCCGAGCCCAGCATGTGCAGGCCGACCAGGGCTTCGGGGAGGTTGGTGAAGTACTGGACGTAGCCGATGACACCCTGCGAGAGCAGGACCAGGAAGAGTTCCCGGGTGCGGTGCAGGGGCGCCGCGGGGGCGTCGACCGCCTTGAGGACGAACCACAGCGCGAAGGTCAAAGTGACCACGATCCAGGCCAGTACGGCGTGCAGCTTGCTGATCGTCTCCCAGTCCAGCGGCATGCGCTCGACCTCGCTGGAGTCGCCCGCGTGCGGACCGGCGCCGGTCACCACCGTGCCGACCACGATCAGCAGCACCGAGGCGGCGACCAGGAACCACACCATCTGCTGCACGGGCTTGCCGACCAGCGGCCGGGGCGCCCCGTCGCCCTCGCGGGTGCGCTGCCACATCACGGTGGCGACCGCGATCAGGGCCGAGGCGAGCAGGAAGTGCGCGGCGACCGTGTAGGGGTTGAGCCCGACCAGCACCACGATGCCGCCGAGCACCGCATTGCCCATGACCAGCCAGAACTGCGCCCAGCCCAGACGGGTCAGGCTGCGCCGGTACGGCTTCTCGGAGCGCGCGGCGACGATCGCCCAGCCGATGGCCGCGCACAGCACGTACGTCAGCATGCGGTTGCCGAACTCGATGGCGCTGTGGAAGTTCATCGCACCCGTGGGGGCGAGCGAGGTGGCGGTGCACTTCGGCCAGGTCGGGCAGCCGAGCCCGGAACCGGTCAGCCGCACCGCACCGCCGGTGACCACGATCACCACCGACATGACGAGCGCGGAAAGAGCCGACCGCTGAACCGTCCGGGGCTCCGGGGTCCAGCGTCCGGCGATGAAGGCGAGCGGGTTGCGCACGGCCGCCAGGGCATCGGCGCGGGTCACGTTTGGCACGGGGTCCATCGTAGGGGGCCGCTTGTGCACGTATTCACGAGGGGGCGACGAGGGGTGCGGGGTGCCGTGATCGACACCCCGCTTGCTTCCTCCGGGCCCCGTGCCGGAGGCTCAGCGGACGCAGATCACCTGTGCCTTGAAGGCCCAGGTGGCAGGCGTTCCTGGGGCCAATTCGGACACGGTCACTCGTCCTTCGGCCGGAACGGGCGGTATCCGCGTCGGGCGCAACTCAACTGGGACGAGCCGGTTGAGAGTGGCGGAGCCCCCGAAGAGTCGTAGACCCGTGCCGTACGCCCGGCTGCCCAGCGGGCACTTGGCGGCGGCCGTCTGCGACTGGGCCGCACCGGCGACGAACTTCCGCTCGCTCTCGTGGAACGACTGCTCGAGCGGCTTGGCGCACACCGCGTGGGCCGCGAGCGACCACGACAGTGACGTGGGCTTGCTCTCACCGGCCCGGGCGGAGGCCGAGTGATCGGAGCGGACGGTCACGGCGTTGATGCCGGTCCTGTGGTTCCCGTCCTTGAGCCGTGCGCCGAGACCGATGAGCTGTGTGTCGTCAGGGCAGTCGACCCGCACGGACTTGCGGCCGGCGGAGTCCGAGAAGGAGTCGACTCGCTGGTATGTCAGCCTCGCGGGCTTGTCGGCGCACACCGCGTACGCCCGTATATACCACCTGGCCGGAGTGCCGGGGTGGACTTCCTCTGCCTTCGCGGACCACTTGTGCCCCGAGGCGGCGTGGCCCGGATACGAGCCGCGCAGCAGCACCTTCTGCCCGCCGCCCACGATGCTCGCGCCACCCGCCAGGACCACCTTGCCGCTCGGACACCGGGCGCTGACGGAACGCGCGGAGTCGGAGCTGAGCGGGCTGCTCTTCTCGACGAGGGTGTAGCCCGGCACGGCCGTCGGCTCGTCCAGCAGCCGGTTGGCCGCGGCAGGCGTCGACATGAGGGTCTGGCCGCCGAGGGCCGCGGAGAGGGCCAGCACGGTGCCCCAGAGCACCGGATGACGTGAACCAGATGTACGGATCATGATGAATCTCCTGGAATTCGGCCGCAATGCCTCTTCGGCGAGCGGCTGTTACGTGAACTGGGTCACACTTCACCGCGTCGCGGCGCTAGGCTCCTCGGCAGGCGCTTGGAACGCCTTGGCACCGGCTTGGAACGAGGGCGATGTGCCATGTCAGCCACGGAATTCGGCTTGCTCGGCCCGTTACGGGTGCTGCGTTCCGGTTCCGCGCTGCCGCTGGGCGGACCACGGCAGCGCGCGGTGCTGGCCCTGCTGCTGATCGAGGCGGACAAGACGGTCCCGCTGGACCGGTTGGTCGACGAGGTGTGGGGCGACGACCCGCCCGACGGGGCCGTCACCTCGCTGCAGACGTACGTCTTCCATCTGCGCCGGACCCTGGAGCCGGACCGGGCCCGAGGCTCTCCTGCCGAGATGCTGGTGACCCAGGGCCGCGGCTACCTGTTGCGGGTCGACCCCGCGACGACGGACGCGGGGCGCTTCGAGGAATCGGTCCGCAAGGGGCGCGCGGAGCTGGACGCGGGCCGGTATGCCGAGGCGGGCAGGACTCTGCGGGCGGCGCTCGGGCTCTGGCGCGGGGCGGTGCTGGAGGACCTGGGCGACTACGGGTTCGTACGACGTGAGGCTGCGCGCCTGGAGGACGTACGGCTGTCCGCGCTCGAGGCGCGCATCGACGCGGACCTGGCACTGGGACGGCACGCGGCCGTCGTGGGCGAGCTGGAGCAGCTGGTCGCCGCCCATCCGTTGCGGGAGCGGCTGTGTGCGCAGTTGATGCTCGCGTTGTACCGGTGCGGTCGGCAGGCCGAGGCACTCGCTGGCTATCGGCGGTTACGGGACCGTCTGGCGGACGAACTGGGCCTGGATCCGGACGAGTCGGTGCAGCAGGTGCATCAGGCGGTCCTGGCCCATGACCCGGCCGTCGCCGTACCGCAACGGAGGGCGGTCCCGGTCACGGCGCGGCGGCGTCGAATCCCGGCCCCGGTCGTGTCCTTCGCTGCGATCGCCGCACTGTGCGTGGGGCTCATTTCCGGCGCGAGTGCGCCCCGCTCCGTCCCCGTCCCGCTGGATGCCAACACCGTTGGCGCCGTGACCGGTGGCGGTGGTCCGCCCGTGCAGGTCGGCCAGAGTCCCGACGGGCTGGCCTGGGGCGCGGGCTCGGTGTGGGCGGCGAACAGCGGGGACGACTCGGTCAGCCGTATCGATCCGCAGACGCGCGCCGTGCAGCTGATCCCGGTCGGATCCGGTCCCGTCGCCATCGCCGTGAGCGGTGACGACGTCTGGGTCGCCAACAGCGGTGACCGCACGGTCTCGCGGATCAACGCCTCTGTCGACCGGGTCGTCGACACGGTCGAGGTCGGCAACCTGCCCTCGGCCGTGGCTGTCGGCCCCGCTGGGGTGTGGGTCGCGCTCAGCGGCGACAACGCGATCCGGCGGATCGATCCCGAGTCGGGACGGGTCGGCCCGAAAGTTGCGGTGGGCAGGGCGCCCACCGGCATCGGCGTGGGGAAGCACGCGGTCTGGGTGGCCAACAGCCTGGACGACACGGTGACTCCGGTCGATGCCG
The DNA here is from genome assembly GCF_042893105.1 of Streptomyces sp. NPDC001663. Taxonomy (NCBI): domain Bacteria; kingdom Bacillati; phylum Actinomycetota; class Actinomycetes; order Kitasatosporales; family Streptomycetaceae; genus Streptomyces; species Streptomyces sp. NPDC001663. Next base: position 60,601 of record NZ_JBIAUR010000018.1, read on the forward strand.
CCACGGGTCAGGCCCGCGGGCCGATCCCGGTGGGCACGGGGCCGCGGAGCGTCTCCGTCACCGAGGACGCGGTCTGGGTGGCCAACGGGGGGTCGCTGACGGTCTCCCGCATCGACACGCACACCGGCATCGTCACCTCCCAGGAAGTGGGCGACGGCCCCCGCACAGTCGCCGCCGGACCGGAGGGCGTCTGGGTGAGCAACGAGTACGACGCCACCGTGGTCCGGCTCGATCTCCGTACGGCGCGGCCGGTGCGCACGGTTCACACGGGCAGTTCGCCGCGAGGGCTGGCGCTGGCCGGAGAGACGGTGTGGGCCGGAGCCCGGGCCTTCGCGTCGCCGGCTCATCGCGGGGGCACCTTGACCGTGCTGGGCTTCGGCGGCGCCGCCGCATTCGGTATCGATCCGGCGAACGTGTACAGCGCCGAGGCGACCCTGGCACTCAGCGTGGTCTACGACCATCTCGTCGGCTGGCGCCAGGTGCCCGGAGGCTCGGAACTCACGCTCGTCCCGGACCTGGCGACCGAGATTCCACGGGCGGCCGACGGCGGGCGCACGTACACCTTCACGGTGCGGCGGGGGATCCGCTACTCCGACGGCAGGGTCGTCAGGCCCGCGGACTTCCGTCGTGGTGTGGAGCGGGCGCTTACCGTAGGCGAGGGAAATCCTGTGTACTTCACGGGGATCATCGGTGGGGCCGCGTGCCTGGCCCACCCAGAACGCTGCGACCTCTCACGCGGGATCACGACCGACGACGCGAAGTCCACCGTCACCTTCCGTCTCACCGCGCCGGACCCGGACTTCCTGAGCAGGCTCGCCCTATTCGTTTCGCCGACGCCATCGGGCATCTCTGACAAGAACGTCGGCAACCGCCCCGTGCCTTCGACCGGCCCGTACCGGGTCGCCGAGTACCGCAAGGGGAAGCAGCTCACCCTCGCACGGAATCGGTACTTCCGGCAGTGGTCCCACGTGGCCCAACCGGCTGGCTACCCCGACGTCATCCGCTGGCGGACGGTCGCGACGACCGAGAAACAGATAGCGGAGGTCAACGCTGGCCGGGCGGACCTCGCGATGTACCTCAACACCCATCCCCGACAGCCCGACTTCCGACGACTCGCCGTGCAGTACCCCAGCCGGCTCCGCACGGACCCGTGGTTCTTCATGGCCTACGAAACCCTCAACACGCGGGTGCCCCCCTTCGACGACAAGCGGGTCCGTCAGGCCCTCTCCTACGCCGTCGATCGCAACAGACTGGTGACCCTGATGGGCGGGTCCGAGATCGCGTCCCTCACCTGCCAGTCCCTGCCACCGGGGTATCCCGGCTACCGCCCCTACTGCCCGTACACGCGCTCTCCGAGCCCTGACGGCCGGTGGTCAGGACCCGACCTCGACCGGGCCAGGAAACTGATCGAGGCGTCGGGCACCGCGGGCATGGAGGTGGGCGTGTGGACCTGGACCGTGGAGTCGTCCCACCGCGTCGCCAAGTACTTCGTGGAGCTTCTGGGCGAGCTCGGTTACCGCCCCACCCTGCACGTCCTCCCCAGGGACAACCGCTACTGGAACACCGTGGCGGACTCACGAACACGGGCGCAGTTGATGTTCCAGGGGTGGTTGCCCGACTACCCGTCAGCCTCGACCTACTTCACGCTCAACCTCACGTGCGACGGTTTCCGTCTCGCCGACGGCAGCAGCACGATGAACCTCGCGGAGTACTGTTCCCCGACACTGGACCGGCTCGTGGCGTCCGCCCAGGCCGCCGAGGACTCCGACCCCGCCCGGGCCCTTCGGCTTTGGACGCAGGTCGACCGGAAGGTCATAGACGAGGCCGTGTGGATCCCCGTGGCCAACGTCAAGCAGGTGGCCTTCATCTCCACCCGCCTCGGCAACTACCAGACCGCGCTGGGCTTCGGGCCACTCGTCTCTCAGATGTGGGTCCGCTGAGCCGGCTTGGCGGGGCTCACTCCCAGCGGAAGAACTTCCCCGCAACCGCCAGCCCCACGACCGCCCAAACCCCCAGAACCCCCAGGTCCCCCCACGGCATCCCCGCCCCGTGCTGCAGCACGTCCCGCAACCCGTCCGACAGGGCAGAAATCGGCAGCAGCCCCAGCACGTCCTGCGCGCCCTGCGGGAACTTGTCCATCGGGACGATCACGCCGCCGCCCACGAGGAGCAGCAGGAAGACCAGGTTGGCGGCGGCCAGGGTCGCCTCCGCCTTCAACGTGCCCGCCATGAGGAGGCCGAGGCCGGAGAAGGCCGCCGTGCCCAGGATCAGCAACAGCAGGACCGCTGCCGGGTTTCCGTGCGGGGACCAGCCCAGTGCGAAGGCGATCACCGTCAGGAGGACGACCTGGAGGACCTCCGTGACCAGCACCGACGCCGTCTTCGCCGTCATCAGGCCCCAGCGGGGCAGCGGTGAGGAGGCGAGGCGTTTGAGGACGCCGTAGCGGCGTTCGAAGCCCGTGGCGATCGCCTGGCCCGTGAAGGCCGTGGACATGACCGCGAGGGCGAGGATGCCCGGCGCCAGGAAGTCCACCGCCTCGCCCGCGCCCGTGTCGACGATGTCCACCGAGCTGAACAGGACCAGCAACAACGTCGGGATCACGACGGTCAGCAGGAGCTGTTCGCCGTTGCGCAGGAGCATCTTCGTCTCGAGGGCGGCCTGCGCCGCGATCATGCGGGGGAGGGGGGCCGCACCCGGCCGCGGTGCATAGGTGCCGGTGGTCACGAGCGCAGCTCCTTGCCGGTGAGCTCGAGGAATACGTCTTCGAGGGTGTGCCGTTCGACCGAGATCCGGTCCGGCATCACCCCGTGCTGCGCGCACCAGGACGCCACGGTCGCGAGCAGCTGCGGGTCGACCTTGCCGACGACCCGGTACGAGCCCGGCGTCAGCTCCGCGGCCGTGCAGTCGGCGGGCAGGGCCTTGAGCAGCGACCCCACGTCGAGACCCGGACGGCCCGTGAAGCGGAGCGTGTTCTCGGCGCCGCCGCGGCACAGCTCCTCCGGGTGGCCCTGGGCGATGACCCGGCCCGCGTCGATGATCGCGACGTCGTCGGCGAGCTGCTCGGCCTCGTCCATGTGGTGCGTGGTCAGGATGACCGAGACGCCGTCGGCGCGCAGGTCGCGCACCAGGTCCCAGGTGGCGTGCCGGGCCTGCGGGTCGAGGCCGGCGGTCGGCTCGTCCAGGAAGACCAGCTCGGGGCGGCCCACCACCGCCATGGCCAGGGCCAGGCGCTGCTGCTGGCCGCCGGAGAGCCGGCGGTACGTCGTCCGGCCGCAGGAGCCGAGGCCCAGCCGCTCCATGAGCGCGTCCACGTCCAGCGGGTTCGCGTGCAGTTTCGCCACGTGCCGCAGCATCTCGTCCGCCCGCGCACCCGAGTAGACGCCGCCGGACTGCAGCATCACGCCGATGCGCGGATGCAGCCCGCGGGCCTCGCGCACCGGGTCGAGCCCCAGCACGCGCACCGTCCCGGAGTCGGGCTTCCGGTACCCCTCGCACGTCTCGACCGTGGTCGTCTTGCCCGCGCCGTTCGGACCGAGTACGGCGGTCACGCCGGCCTTGGCCACCAGGTCGAGGCCGTTCACCGCGGTTTTCGTGCCGTACCGCTTCACCAGGGCCTGAACCTGGAGCACGGGCTCACTTCGCATGGGTCCAGAGTCTAGGTACGCCGTCCGCGCCCCGGAGCGGCGGGTGCAGGATCTCCACCAGCAGGTAGTTCCTCCTCCCGGGAGCGGTGCAGCGCCAGCCACCGCTCGGCGTACGCCACCGCGTCCGCCACCGGGAACAGCCGTACGTCGGCCGCCCCCACCGTGCCCCGTACGACCGGGCGGTCCCGCTCGAAGTCGTACCCGAGCTCGTCGAACCGCTCCGAGGTGATCGACACCTCGGTCACCACCTCCCAGCCCGCCTGGCCGGGGCGGCCCACCTTCACCAGCGGCGACGGTATGCGGTACTCGGCCAGGTGGAAGCTGGTGCAGCTGCCATATCCGGCCCCGAGCAGGAGCACCCGGGCGCCGAGGGCCTCGAGCCGCGCCAGCGGACTGCGCTCGCCGAGCCGGCAGTCCGGCGCGTGGCCGTCGACGATCTCCGCCGCGCGCGGGCCGAGTGCCGCGAACGAGGTCTGGGGGTGGGCGCTGCGCAGGGCGCCCGGCCACCGCCGTACCGTTTCCGGGATCACGCCGACCCCGCGCGAGGGTGTGACCAGGGGGTCGTAGGCGGGCATGGTGGCCCGTATTCGCTCCCACCACTCCTCGGGCACCGGAGGGTTCCCCCACAGCGCAGGGTCCGAGAGGTCGCCGGTCTGGGTCGGGACGACCAGCGTGCCCTTTTGGCCGAGCGCGTCGAGAAGTCCCTGGACGACCGCGACGGGGCCTCCGCAGACCCAGCCGAGGCTGGAGAGCGAGGAGTGCACGAGGAGGGTCTCGCCGGTCTCGACGCCCAGTGTGCGCAATTGTGCGGCGACCGTGTCGCGGGTGACAAGAGGGCCGGTCGGAGGGGGTGTCGACATGGTTGGGGAGTGTTCCGGAAGGGGTCCCGAGGCGCCACCGAATTGGCTCGTCTTTGATCGATCAAAGATCGTTTTCGCAGGTCAGATTAGGTGAACCTAAGTGACGTAGGGCACCGTCGATCGATCCGGACGCGGCTTGCCCGGTCCTGAGGAATTACGCAACAATGGCGTTGTGAAAAACGTCGGCGAGGCTCTGGAGACCCCCACGGGGGCGCACCAGGAAGAGCACGCGACCGGGGAGCGCTCCACGCGCAACCGGGTCGCGCGGTCCATCCTGGACCACGGGCCGTCGACCGTCACCGAGCTGGCCGGACGGCTGGGGCTCACCCCCGCGGCCGTACGGCGGCATCTGGACGCGCTGGTCGCCGACGACGTCGTGGAGGCGCGGGAGCAGCGGGTGTACGGCGCGCGGACGCGCGGCCGTCCCGCCAAGGTGTTCGTCCTGACCGACTGCGGCCGCGACGCCTTCGACCAGTCCTACGACAAGCTCGCCGCGGACGCTCTGCGCTGGATCTCGGAGCGCTTCGGCGGGGACGAGGCGGTCGTCGCCTTCGCGCGCGCGAGGATCGCCGAGCAGGCCGCCGCCTACCGCGCGGCGATCGAGGCCGCCGCCCCCGAGGAGCGCACCGAAGCCCTGGCCAAGGCCCTGAGCGCGGACGGGTACGCTGCTACGGCGCGCAGCGCCCCCCTCCCGCAAAAAGGCGAGCAGCTCTGCCAGCACCACTGCCCGGTGGCCCATGTCGCGGAGAAGTTCCCGCAGCTGTGCGAGGCGGAGACCGAGATCTTCTCCCAGCTGCTCGGCACGCACGTCCAGCGACTGGCGACCATCGCGCACGGCGACGGCGTCTGCACGACGTTCATCCCAAAGATTTCCCAAGCCACCCATAACGCAACTGCAAGCACCGCCGGGAGGAACCCAGCATGACGCTCCCCATCGAGGAGACTGCCCACCCTGAGCTCGAGGGTCTGGGCAATTACGAATACGGCTGGGCCGACTCCGACGTGGCCGGTGCCTCTGCCAAGCGAGGCATCAACGAGGACGTCGTCCGGGACATCTCCGCGAAGAAGAACGAGCCGGAGTGGATGACCAAGCTCCGTCTCAAGGGCCTGCGCCTGTTCGAGAAGAAGCCCATGCCGAACTGGGGCTCGGACCTCTCGGGCATCGACTTCGACAACATCAAGTACTTCGTGCGCTCCACGGAGAAGCAGGCGGAGTCCTGGGAGGACCTGCCCGAGGACATCAAGAACACGTACGACAAGCTCGGCATCCCGGAGGCGGAGAAGCAGCGCCTCGTCGCCGGTGTCGCGGCCCAGTACGAGTCCGAGGTCGTCTACCACCAGATCCGCGAGGACCTGGAGGAGCAGGGTGTCATCTTCCTGGACACCGACACCGCGCTGAAGGAGCACCCGGAGCTCTTCAAGGAGTACTTCGGCACGGTCATCCCGGTCGGCGACAACAAGTTCGCGTCGCTGAACACCGCGGTGTGGTCCGGCGGTTCCTTCATCTACGTGCCGAAGGGCGTGCACGTCGAGATCCCGCTGCAGGCCTACTTCCGTATCAACACGGAGAACATGGGCCAGTTCGAGCGGACCCTGATCATCGTCGACGAGGGCGCCTACGTGCACTACGTCGAGGGTTGTACGGCCCCGATCTACAAGTCGGACTCCCTGCACAGCGCGGTCGTCGAGATCATCGTCAAGAAGAACGCCCGCTGCCGCTACACGACCATTCAGAACTGGTCGAACAACGTCTACAACCTGGTCACCAAGCGCGCCGTCGCCTACGAGGGCGCCACCATGGAGTGGATCGACGGCAACATCGGCTCCAAGGTGACGATGAAGTACCCGGCCGTCTACCTGATGGGCGAGCACGCCAAGGGCGAGACCCTCTCCATCGCCTTCGCGGGCGAGGGGCAGCACCAGGACGCCGGCTCCAAGATGGTCCACATGGCGCCGAACACGTCCTCCAACATCGTGTCGAAGTCCGTGGCGCGCGGCGGCGGCCGTACGTCCTACCGCGGTCTCGTCGAGATCGGCGAGGGCGCCCACGGCTCCAAGTCGAACGTGCTGTGCGACGCGCTGCTCGTCGACACCATCTCCCGCTCCGACACGTACCCCTACGTGGACGTCCGTGAGGACGACGTGTCCATGGGCCACGAGGCGACCGTCTCCAAGGTCTCCGAGGACCAGCTCTTCTACCTGATGAGCCGTGGCCTCAGCGAGTTCGAGGCGATGGCCATGATCGTGCGCGGCTTCGTCGAGCCCATCGCGAAGGAGCTGCCCATGGAGTACGCCCTCGAGCTCAACCGGCTGATCGAGCTGCAGATGGAAGGCGCGGTCGGTTAAGACCCACCTCCCGAAGCAGTAGCCAGATTTCTTGACGTAGGAAGAGAGCAGACCGACAGCCATGGCTGAGGCTCAGAACATCCCGGTGGGGTCCACCACCGCCGGCCAGATCGCGGTGGCCGCCGAGTCGACCGTCGCCACGCGCATGAGCGCGCCCCCGTCCTTCGACGTGGCGGACTTCCCGGTCCCGCACGGCCGCGAGGAGGAGTGGCGGTTCACCCCGCTGGAGCGCCTGCGCGGGCTGCACGACGGCACCGCCGTCGCGACCGGCGAGGGCGTGAAGGTCGCCGTCGAGGCCCCCGAGGGCGTCACCGTCGAACTCGTGGACCGTGACGACCCGCGCCTCGGCAAGGCCGGCACCCCGGTGGACCGCGTCGCCGCCCAGGCGTACTCGGCGTTCGAGAAGGCCGGCGTGGTCACCGTCCCCAAGGAGACGGTGCTCACCGAGCCGATCCGCATCGCCGTGCACGGCGAGGGCGGAGTCGCCTACGGCCACCAGGTCGTGGAGCTCGGAGCCTTCGCCGAGGCCGTCGTCGTCATCGACCACACCGGTGACGCGGTGCTCGCCGCCAACGTCGACTACATCCTGGGCGACGGCGCCAAGCTGACCGTCGTCTCCGTCCAGGACTGGGACGACAAGGCCGTGCACGTCGGTCAGCACAACGCGCTGATCGGCCGGGACGCCACCTTCAAGTCGTTCGTGGTCACCTTCGGCGGCGACCTCGTACGCCTGCACCCGCGCGTCGCCTACGCCGGGACCGGCGGCGAGGCCGAGCTGTTCGGTCTGTACTTCACGGATGCGGGCCAGCACCAGGAGCACCGCCTCCTGGTCGACCACAACACCCCGCACTGCAAGTCGAACGTCGCCTACAAGGGCGCGCTCCAGGGCGAGGCCGCCCACGCGGTGTGGATCGGCGACGTCCTCATCGAGGCCAAGGCCGAGGGCACCGACACGTACGAGATGAACCGGAACCTCGTCCTGACGGACGGCGCCCGGGTCGACTCCGTGCCGAACCTCGAGATCGAGACCGGCGAGATCGTCGGCGCCGGCCACGCCTCGGCGACCGGCCGCTTCGACGACGAGCAGCTCTTCTACCTGATGGCCCGCGGCATCCCCGCCGACGAGGCCCGGCGCCTGGTGGTCCGCGGCTTCTTCGCCGAGCTGGTCCAGCAGATCGGCGTCGACGACATTCAGGAGCGCCTGCTCGTGAAGATCGACGAGGAGCTGGAGGCGTCGGTCTGATGTCGGCTTTCGTACGCGCCTGCGGGCTGAGCGAGCTGGAGGAGGACACCCCCAAGCGGGTGGAACTCGACGGCACGCCGGTCTCGGTCGTCCGTACCGAGGGCGAGGTCTTCGCGATCCACGACATCTGCTCGCACGCGAACGTCTCGCTCTCCGAGGGCGAGGTGGAGGACTGCCAGATCGAGTGCTGGCTGCACGGCTCCAGCTTCGACCTCCGCACCGGCAAGCCGTCCGGCCTGCCCGCGACGCGCCCCGTCCCCGTATACCCCGTAAAGATCGAAGGGGACGACGTGCTCGTCTCCCTCACCCAGGAGTCCTGAGGCACCCATGGCAACGCTTGAAATCCGAGACCTGCACGTCACCGTCGAGGCCGACAACGCCACGAAGGAGATCCTCAAGGGTGTCGACCTGACCGTGAAGCAGGGCGAGACGCACGCCATCATGGGCCCCAACGGCTCCGGCAAGTCGACGCTCGCCTACTCGCTCGCGGGTCACCCGAAGTACACGATCACCGGTGGCACCGTCACCCTCGACGGCGAGGACGTCCTGGAGATGTCCGTCGACGAGCGCGCCCGCGCGGGCCTGTTCCTGGCGATGCAGTACCCGGTCGAGGTCCCGGGTGTCTCCGTGTCGAACTTCCTGCGCACCTCCGCCACCGCCATCCGCGGCGAGGCCCCCAAGCTGCGCACCTGGGTGAAGGAGGTCAAGGAGACCATGGAGCGTCTCAACATGGACCCCTCCTTCGCCGAGCGCAACGTCAACGAGGGCTTCTCCGGCGGTGAGAAGAAGCGCCACGAGATCCTCCAGCTCGAGCTGCTCAAGCCGAAGGTCGCGATCCTGGACGAGACGGACTCCGGTCTGGACGTCGACGCGCTCCGCATCGTCTCCGAGGGCGTCAACCGCGTCCGTGAGACGGGCGAGGTCGGCACCCTGCTGATCACGCACTACACGCGCATCCTGCGCTACATCAAGCCCGACTACGTCCACGTCTTCTCCGGCGGTCGCATCGTCGAGTCCGGCGGCGCCGAGCTCGCCGACAAGCTGGAGGACGAGGGCTACGAGGCATACACGAAGGGTGGCGCATCCGCGTGACACAGCTGCCGGGCCTCCTCGACACAGAGGCGATCCGCAAGGACTTCCCCATCCTGGACCGGCAGGTCCACGACGGCCGGAAGCTCGTGTACCTGGACAACGCGGCGACCTCGCAGAAGCCGCGCCAGGTGCTCGACGCCCTGAACGAGTACTACGAGCGCTACAACGCCAACGTCCACCGCGGTGTGCATGTGCTCGCCGAGGAGGCCACGGCGCTGTACGAGGGCGCGCGCGACAAGGTCGCGTCGTTCATCAACGCGCCGAGCCGCGACGAGGTGATCTTCACCAAGAACGCCTCCGAGTCGCTCAACCTCGTGGCGAACATGCTGGGTTGGGCCGACGAGCCCTACCGCGTGGACCACGAGACCGAGATCGTCATCACGGAGATGGAGCACCACTCCAACATCGTGCCGTGGCAGCTGCTCTCGCAGCGCACGGGCGCGAAGCTGAAGTGGTTCGGCCTGACCGACGACGGCCGCCTCGACCTCTCCAACATCGACGAGATCATCACCGAGAAGACGAAGATCGTCTCCTTCGTGCTGGTGTCGAACATCCTCGGCACGGTCAACCCCGTCGAGGCGATCGTGCGCCGCGCGCAGGAGGTCGGCGCGCTGGTGTGCATCGACGCCTCGCAGGCAGCCCCCCACATGCCGCTGGACGTGCAGTCGCTGCAGGCCGACTTCGTGGCCTTCACCGGCCACAAGATGTGCGGCCCGACCGGCATCGGCGTCCTCTGGGGCCGTCAGGAGCTGCTCGAGGACCTGCCCCCCTTCCTGGGCGGCGGCGAGATGATCGAGACGGTGTCGATGCACTCGTCGACGTACGCTCCCGCGCCGCACAAGTTCGAGGCGGGCACGCCTCCGATCGCGCAGGCGGTGGGCCTGGGCGCGGCGATCGACTACCTGTCCGCGATCGGCATGGACAAGATCCTCGCCCACGAGCACGCGCTCACCGAGTACGCGGTGAAGCGGCTCGGCGAGGTCCCGGACCTCAGGATCATCGGCCCGACCACGGCCGAGGACCGGGGCGCCGCGATCTCCTTCACGCTCGGCGACATACACCCGCACGACGTGGGCCAGGTCCTCGACGAGCAGGGCATCGCGGTCCGCGTCGGCCACCACTGCGCGCGGCCGGTCTGCCTGCGTTACGGAATTCCTGCGACCACGCGAGCGTCGTTGTATCTGTACTCCACGCCGGCCGAGATCGACGCACTGGTCGAGGGGCTGGAGCACGTACGGAACTTCTTCGGCTGAAGGGCGTGAGCTGAGACCGTGAAGCTGGACTCGATGTACCAGGAAGTCATCCTGGACCACTACAAGCACCCGCACGGGCGTGGTCTTCGGGATGGCGACGCCGAGGTGCACCACGTCAACCCGACGTGCGGCGACGAGATCACCCTCCGCGTGAAGTACGACGGCACGAAGATCGAGGACGTCTCCTACGAGGGCCAGGGCTGCTCGATCAGCCAGGCCTCGGCGTCCGTACTGAACGAACTGCTGGTCGGCAAGGACGTCGCCGAGGCGCAGAAGATCCAGGAGACCTTCCTGGAGCTGATGCAGTCCAAGGGCCGGATCGAGCCGGACGACGCGATGGAGGAGGTGCTGGAGGACGCGGTCGCGTTCGCCGGCGTCTCCAAGTACCCGGCCCGGGTCAAGTGCGCCCTCCTCAGCTGGATGGCGTGGAAGGACGCGACGGCCCAGGCGCTGGGCGGAGCCGACGCCGAAAGGAACACGGCATGAGCGAGACCATCGAGATCAAGCCCGCCTCGGAGGAGGAAGTCCGCGAGGCGCTGTACGACGTCGTCGACCCCGAACTCGGCATCGACGTCGTCAACCTGGGCCTGATCTACGGCATCCACATCGACGACGCGAACATCGCGACGATCGACATGACCCTGACCTCGGCGGCCTGCCCGCTGACGGACGTCATCGAGGACCAGGCCAAGTCCGCCACGGACGGCCTCGTCAACGAGCTGCGCATCAACTGGGTGTGGATGCCGCCGTGGGGGCCGGACAAGATCACGGATGACGGGCGGGAGCAGCTTCGGGCGCTGGGGTTCAACGTCTGATCCGACGACTGCGCGTGCGAAACGGCCATACCTTTTCGGTATGGCCGTTTCGCTGCATCACGTCGTCATCGGAGATACGCCAGTACGGCCAGGACGCGACGGTGGTCGTCGGGGGAGTCGAGCAGGCCCAGTTTGCCGAAGATGGAGCGGACGTGGCCTTCGAGGGTCTTGGGGCTCATGTGGAGGCGGTCGCAGATACCGCGGTTGGAGCGGCCCTCGGCCATGAGGTGGAGCACCTCGCCTTCCCGTTCCGTGAGTTTCGGCAGGGCGGAGCGGGGGCGGGGGCGGCCCAGCAGACGGGTGACGATCGCCGGGTCGACCACGCACTCGCCGTCGGCGATCCGGTGCAGCGCATCCACCAGCACGATGACATCCAGGATGCGGTCCTTGAGGAGATAGCCGGCGCCCCCCGGGTGCTGCTCCAACAGCCTTACGGCATAGGTCGATTCGAGGTGGTGGGAGAGGAGAAGTACGCCGACGCCCGGGTGCCGCTCGGCCAACTCCCTTGCGGCGACCAGGCCTTCGTCCGTATGGGTCGGCGGCATCCGGATGTCCACGACGGTGACGTCCGGACGGTTGGCGGCCACGGCGGTGAGCAGCTCGGGCACGGTGCCTGCCTTGCCGACGACCTCCAGGCCGGACTCGGTGAGCAGCCGCTCCAACCCCTCGCGCAGCAGCACTTCGTCGTCGGCGAGCACGACCCGGAGCGGTGTCTTCAGCATGGGATCTCCACCCGGATCTCGGTGTGCGGGGGTTTGCCGGGCGTGACGGTGCCGTCGAGGGCGCCGACCCGGTCGGCGATACGGACGAGGTCGAGGCCGTGGGTGCCGGTGAGGGTGAGCAGGAGGTGGTCGCCGGTGAGCCGGGCGCCGACGGTGGTGGCATGGTGCGCCACCGCTTCGGCGAGCGTGAAGTAGGCGGCGGCTTCGGCGGCCTGTCCGACCCGGCGCTCGGGCAGGGCGGTGACCTCGACCGGTGCCTGCGTCTCCTCCAGGAGGGCACCCACGGCTGCGGACAGGCCCTCCTCTGCGAGTACGGCGGGGAAGAGGCCGTGGGCCAGGACGCGCAACTCCTCTGTCGCCGCGCGCAGTTCGCGTTCCGCCCGCTCTGCCGCGGGGGACGTCTTCGCGGGGCCGTTTCGGGCCATCCGCAGGGTCAACGCCAGGGTGAGCAGGCGCTGTTGGGCGCCGTCGTGCAGGTCCCGTTCGAGGCGCCGGCGTTCGGTGTCTCCGGCTGCGACGATTCTTGCCTGCGAGGCCCGTAGGTCGCGCATCCGTGCCGCCAGTTCGGCGTGGAGCCGTTCGTTGTCCAGGGCCAGGCGGGAGATGCGGGCGATCTCGGGGGAGTCGGTGAGGGTGTCGGGGCGGTGGCCGAGGAGGGCGAGGGTGCGGGTGCCGCGGACCACGGCGGTGACGGCTTCGGCTTCGCCTTCGGCCATGGTGTTCCCACCCGCACCACCCGTGCGACCTTCGCTGTCGGGGGCGGGTGACCCCGGTGGGGCGTTCTCGCCGTCGGCGGCCGCGGGTGGAGTCGTGGGAGGGGCGGTTCCCGCCGGTGCCTTCCCTCGGCCTTGTCCCACCTCGGCCGGATGACCTTCAGCGTCTACCAGGCGGCCGTCCGCCAGGGGATACGCCAGCGTCAGACTCGGATCACCCAACACCCGTGACAGCGCACTGCGGAGGCCGCCCGGGGCAGGGGCCGCGGCCAGTTCGACGACCAGGTCGGCCAGGGCGCCGCGGACCCGGCGGCGGTGGAACCACGGCCAGGCCGCGGCTGTCGCGATCAGCAGCAGGGCCGCCTCCTGGGCCAGCCAGAGCCGCCGGTCCGTCGGGTCGTTGCTCAGCATGTGTCGGGGCATGCCGTGGACGAAGTCGGCGGCGACCAGGGCCGCGTACACGGCGCCTGCCGCCCACATCGGTGCCGCCACCCGGCGCAGCGCGGGGGAGGCGCCGACGGCCCGTCCGGCCAGCAGGGCGATCAGGACGCAGGGCCAGACCGCGCCGACCGTCATGCCGATCCGGCCCAGCGCGTCCAGCAGTTCCGGGTGCGCCGCGATCAGCAGGCCGTTGCCGGGGCACTCGGTACAACCCGCGCCCCAGGGGTCGTACACGAGGGACTGGAAAAGGCCCAGGAACAGCAGTGAGTTGGCGTACGCGAGTGCGAGCAGTGCGCGTGCCGCCCAGGAACCTGTTCTGCCGGACGGGTGGGCCAGTACGGCGTGGGCCACCAGGGGAGGGCCGGTCGCGTACAGGACGAGGCCGACCGTGAACGTGGGTGTCGATGCGATGCCCGGGTTCGCCCACTCGGTGAGGAAGGAGCCCGCACCCGCGGCCGCCAGCAGCACTCCGCTCCGGTTGTCGGGGCGGCGCAGCCAGGTCACCAGGCCTGCCGTCAACAGGGTCCAGCCCACGGCGAGTTCGAGCCCAACGAGCCGTGGTGTGTCCGCGAAGGCCTGGCTCGGGCGGGCCCGGACCAGCGCGACGGTGGCCGGTCCCAGTGCGAGACCGGCCACCCAGAGCGGGAGGCGCACGGTGGCTGCCCGTTTCATGGCTGAATGGTGACAGTCGGGAGGGTTTCCGGCCAGAGTCACTGAGAGCCGGAGTCACTGAGTCGAGGAGACTCCGGACGTCCCCTTGCAGGAGGCGGCGGGCTCGGCCGGTATGCCCTTCACCAGTGCGGTGATGTCGTCCAGGTTCGCCTTGGTCTTCGGGTCGCGGCCGAGTTGGTCGTACACCGGCTGAACCGCCTTGCGCAGAGCGGTGAGTTGGGCCGGGCTCGCCTTGGCGAACTTCTGGCCGCGACGGCAGAGGTTGCCCAGTGACTCCCGGTCCATATTGCGCAGGGTCTCGCTGGCGCCGGGCACGGCCTGCTGTGCCGCCTTCCGCAGGACGGCCCGCTGGTCCTCGCTCAGCCGCTGGAAGGCCTTGGTGCCGGCGACCAGGGCGACCGGGCGCGGCCACAGTACGACGTTGGCCGTCGCGATCATCCCGTTCTCGTCGTACCGGTTTCCGTCGACCGAGCTGAGCTGCTGTTCGTACCCTCCGAAGGCGTCCACGTCGCCGCCGGCCGCGAACCACTCCGGTTTCGCACCGAGGGCGCGGAGGGTGGAGTCCGCGACCTTGGACTCCTGGACGCCGAAGGTGCGGCCCTTGTAGTCGGCGGGACCGAGCAGCGCGGTGCGTGCGCCGAAGGGCCGGCGCAGTGTGCCGGGCAGCAGGCCGAGGCCGGTCAGTCCGTCGCCGTCGAGCTCCCGGACCATGCGCCGCGCCACCGGGGAGCCGAGCACCTTTTCCTCGGCGGCGTGGCTCGTGATCAGCAACGGTGCCGTCAGCGCACCGAGGGAGCGCGCGTCGGTGATGTCGAAGACCCGGCTGCCGAGCGCGGCAAGGTCGACGTCGCCCCTCTTCACGTCCAGCAGGAGCTGTTCCTCGAAGTCCGGCCCCTCCTCGTGGTGGGCGTCCGTCTCCACGCGGATGCGGAGCGAGCCGTGGGACAGGGCCTGCACCTGCGTCAGGAAGGCGTTGAATTCCTGGGTCGTGCCCATGGGCGTGGCCAAAGTCAGGGTGGCCGGTTTCGCCGCGCTGTTGCCCCCGGCCTTGTCGGCGGCCGCGGAGCCGGAGCAGCCGGTGGCGGCGAGGAGGGTCAGGCCGAGGAGGGCGGCCAGGGAGCCGCTCACCGTCGCGCGTCGTGCGTGCATGACGTCACGCTCCCTTCCCGGTGGTCGCCCAGTCCTTCGGTGGTGGGCAGTTGCGGCTGAAGTACTTGTCGGACGGTGTCGCGCTTATCCGGTGCATGGGCTTGGCGCGGAAGTTCTCGGGCGACACCGCGTTCTTGCCGCGATACAGCGTGAGGGTGTCCCGGTACGCGCTCATGGTGAAGGTGAACAGCTCACCGGGCTTGTTGTAGGCGTTGCGGGGCGCCTTGGTGAAGCCGCCGTCGAGGATCTCCCAGTCGAACTCCCGCCCGTGGAAGCGGACTTCGCCGTATGCCCAGGTGCAGGCGTACTGGTTCTCCTGGGTGAAGGCGAGGCGGTCGCCCTTGAAGACGTAGACCCACTTTCCGTAGTTCTCCGGGACGTCCTCGTCCGGTGCGCCCGCCTTGAGCAGGTCGGCGTGTGTCGTCGTCACCGTGTACACCCCGCTCGGCCGGACGGACGGAACCCCCGACCGTCCGTCCGGCTTCCCTGCGGCCTGTCTCTTCCCCTCGTCGGAACAGCCGACCGACGCGAGCAGCATCAGTCCGGTGACCAGCACCCCCGTCGTCCTGATTGCTGTCATGCCGCCGCCCCCTTTTGCCTCGTCCCCCGCGGGCTATGCGCCGTCGGCCGGCTGTCTCGACCTGCTTCGACGGTACGGTTCGGACTTGTCCCGTGCATCCGGGCCAACCCCCGGATTCTCCACCCCCGGCCCCAGGGCTGTCCCTTGGGGAATCTGTGCGAATACGTGTGTGCCCCGCCCCGGTGTGCTCTCCACCCGCAGCGTTCCGCCGAGGGCCTCCGCCCGGTCGGCAAGGCCGCGCAGCCCCGAGCCCTGGTCGGATCGTGCCCCGCCCGCGCCGTCGTCCCGTACGTGGATCTCGACCTCGCCGTCGGGCCGTACCGCCACCCGGACGGTCGCCCGGGTGGCCCGCGCGTGCTTCACCGCGTTGGCCAGCGCCTCGCAGCAGATGAAGTAGGCGGCCGCCTCCACCCCCGGCTGGAACCGGGCCCGGGGCACGTCCAAGGTCACCGGCAGCGGACACTGTGCCGTCTGCTCGGCGAGCGCTGCGGCCAGCCCCTCCCGGACCAGGGCCGCGGGATGGATACCGCGCGCGAACTCCCGCAGTTCGGCACGGGCCGCCCGCAACGACTCCCGTACGGGCCCGGCCCAGTCGCCGGTGCCCTCCAGCACCTCGGCGACCCGGTCGAGGCGGCGCAGTACGCCCTCGTCCAACTGCCGTTCCAGGAGGCGGCGTTCCGTGTCGGCGGCCTCCACGAGCCGGCGCCGCGACGACTCCAGGTCGGCCAGCCGGCCCCGGACCTCCGCCTGCAGCCGCGCGTTGCTGACGGCGAGCCGGGCCACCGAGGCGACGGCCGACAGCAGGGCCCGGTCGTGGGGCATCGAGCCGTCGTGCACCAGCACCGCGAGCGGTCTGCCGTCTTCGGCGAGCGGGGTCACCACGAGATCCGAGTCCGCGGGCGGCAGGTGCAGCGGACGCCCCGACTCGTCGACGTACCCGCGCAGTTCGGGGACCCAGTAGCCGAGCGCCAGCCGGGGATCGCCGAGGACCGGGGCCAGCCGTGCGCGCAGCGGACCGCCACCGTCCGACTCGCCCAGGTCGACCACGAGCCGGGTGAGTGCGGCCCGGGCCGACCCGAGCAGCCGTACGCCGACGCAGAGCCCGGCGCCGACGACGGCGACGGCCGCCTCGTACGTCCGCAGCACCGCGAGGTCGTCCGCCGCACCCGTCCGGCGCGCCACCACCCCCCACCCGACCGCGCCCGCCAGCACCACCGCCGCGCCGAAACCGAGTGTCCGCGCCCGGCGTTCCCGGGCCGGGACCGCCCCGGCGCGCAGCCGCAGCGCCGAACCGGCCGCCACCACGACGGCCTGTGCCGCGGCCGCCGTGTCGATCCGGGTGAGGGGATAGAGGGCGGTGCAGCAGGCGATCGCCGCGGCGGCCCACAGGTGGGTGATCCGGCGCGGTCGGCTTCCGGGAAACGTCAGCACCAGGAAGAACAGCACGCCGCGGTGGAGGAAGACCGCCCAGCTCGCGAGATCACCGAGGAACCAGGCGGCACCGCAGGCGACGAGCAGGCCTCCGGTCCACCGCCGGCCGCACGCCAGGCCGCTGCCGAGCAGTACGCAGCCGGTGAACACGTCCCACCCGTCCACGGCCTCACCGCCCCGCGTCCAGCAGCGCCCGCAAGGCGTCCCCGGAGAGTTCGGCCTTGGTCAGGAACCCCCGGGCCGGGCAGGTGCGCAGCCGCTCGCGGTAGCCGCTGCGTGCCCGGCTGGAGACGAGCACGATGTCGGCGGCCGGGCCCTCGCACTCCAGCGCGGCCAGCATCTCCGCCGCCGCGAATCCGTCCGGTCCCGGCAACTGCACGTCCAGCAGCACCACTTGGGGCCGGAGCCGGGCGCAGGCGAGCAGCGCGCTCATGGCGTCCCCGGCCTCGCCGACGACACCGAACCCCTCCGCCTCCAGTACCGCTCGCGCGGCGGCCCGGAACGGCGGGTGGTCATCGACGATGAGCACCGTCCGCCGCATGAGCGCATGGTGACACGGCCCGCGATCCCGGCACACCCGGGCAGACCCTGGGAGTACGGGCCGGCGCGGGTGCGCGCGCTCAGGCCAGCCCGTCCACCAGACGGAACGCCGAGTCCGCCAGATACAGCGAGCTGTTCTGGAAGGTGTCCAGCTTCAGCTGGAAGTTCTGGTGGCGCAGGAAGCGCCCCGGGTAGTTCACCGACTCCAGCATCACCGCGCCCGAGTACGACGACGTCCGGGGACAGAAGGTGGCGTCCTGCTTGAAGAGGGACGAGCCGTCGTTGCGGTCGGCGAGGAGGATGAAGTTGCGGTGGCGGAGGTACTTGCCGTCGTGGGTGGCGAAGGAGTAACAGGAGCTGTTCGCCAGGCCCTTGACCACCTTGAAGGTGGAGTCCTCGCGGGACTCCGAGCCGCGGACCGGGTCGAGCTTCACATAGCCGCCGCTCACATGCCAGTAGCGGTCGGGGTAGTTGACCGAGCGGACGGATCGCCAGGTGCTCGTCGGCTTGGGGTGGCTCGACGAACTGCCGTGAGGGCTCGGTGACTTCGTGCTCTCCGCGGGGGCCGACTCGGAGCCCTGGGGTCCGGGTGCGGACGACTTGGTGGGCTGTGCGGACGACAGGCCGCTCTTGCCGGACGGTGCCGTGGTGCCGGTCATGGACGGGGTGGCGAAGGAGATCAGGCCCGGGACCGTCGCGGAGCTGGTGGACGACGGGTCGCCGGACGCCCGTGACCGATCGTCAGTTCCGTTGTCCATCACGGTTATCGCCGTCACGCACGCGACGACCGTGGCCAGGGCCAGCACGCCGGCCAGCCAGAGTCTGCGGGTTCCGGGTGCCCGGGAGGTGTCGGGGGCCCAGCCGTTCTCCCAGGGTTGCGGGTTCCGGGGCGGCTCGGGGGTGGTTTCTGGCATGCGCTGTTCCTCCAGCGGCGCCCGAGGCGGCGGCCGGGGGTGAGGTGAGGGTGAGGTGAGTGAGCGGTGAAACCCTAGTGGAGCCGCGGGGTCACGGGGAGTCGTTTCAGCGAGCGATTTCCGTGAAAGTTGAACCTCCTCATGCGGAATCCGGGACTTCACATCTCGCGGCGTCGGGAGGTGTGTGCCGACGCCGCTGTGTACGGTCGTACGCATCGTTGTGTACGCTAGTACACATGGGATTCCTGATGCTCCTCGCGGCCATCGCCGCCGAGGTGGGCGGCACCACCGCCATGAAGTTCAGTCACGGCTTCAGCCGGCTGTGGCCGTCCGTGCTGACGGTCGTCGGCTACGGCATCTCCTTCGCGCTGCTCGCCCAGACCCTCAAGACCATGTCGGTCGGCACGGCCTACGCGATCTGGTCCGGCCTCGGCACCGCGGCCATCGTGGTGATCGGGATGCTGTACCTCGGCGAGGGGATGACCGTCCCCAAGGCCGTCGGAATCGCGCTGATCATCGTCGGGGTCGTCGTGCTCAACCTCGGAGGCGCGCACTGATGGCCCGGCGCTACGACCCCGACCGGCGCCAGCGGATCATCGACGCGGCGATCCGCGTGGTGGGGGAGAAGGGCCTGGCCGGACTGAGCCACCGCTCGGTCGCCGCCGAGGCGGACGTGCCGCTCGGTTCGACGACGTACCACTTCAGGACCCTCGACGAGCTGATGGTCGCCGCGCTGCGGCAGGCGAACGAGGGCTTCGCCAAGGTGGTCGTCTCGCGCGGCGGCCTGGAGGATGCCGGCGCCGACCTGGCCACCGAACTCGCGGGCCTGATGGGCGAATGGCTCGCGGGCGACCGCACCGGCGTCGAGCTGGAGTGCGAGCTCTACCTGGCCGCACTGCGCCGCCCCGCCCTGCGCCCGATAGCCGCCGAGTGGGCCGCGGACCTCGCCGACCGCCTCGCCCGCCGCACCGACCCGCTCACGGCGCGGGCGCTGGTCGCGCTGCTGGACGGGATCTGCCTGCAGGTGCTGCTCACCGGGATCCCGTACGACGAGGAGTACGCGCGGGAGGTGCTGGCGCGGGTGATTCCCTGATCCCGACGGTGTGATTGCCTCTTGCCGTTTCTTGCGGGAAACCGTGAACTCTCCCGCGCCCAGCGGGGAACAGGGGGTGACACGCACGCACCGACGAACCAGGGGGAGCCTTGTGAGCGGACCACCGCCGTCCACGACACGGACGGAGGACGACGCGCAGATCGTCGCCCAGTCACTGGAGCAGCCGGAGCTGTTCGCCCTGCTCTACGACCGGTACGCGCCCGACATCCACCGCTACGCCGCCCGGCGTCTCGGTGACTCCGCGGCCGACGACATCGCGGCGGACACCTTCCTGGTCGCGTTTCGCATCCGCTCCCGCTACGACCTCACGCGTCCCAACGCCCGTCCCTGGCTGTACGGCATCGCGGGCAACCTCATCGGCAAGCAGCGCCGCGCCGAGGTGCGCGCGCTCAGGGCGCTCGCCCGCACCGGGCACGACCCGGTCGCCGCCTCCTGGGGCGAGTCCTGGGTCGAGGACACCGACAGCCGGATCGCCGCGCAGGGCCCCCTTGCCGGTGCCCTCGCGGCGCTGAGCACGGGCGACCGGCACGTCCTGCTGCTCGTCGCCTGGGCCGAACTCACCTACCAGGAGGTCGCCGAGGCGCTCGACATCCCGGTCGGCACGGTCCGCTCCCGGCTCAACCGGGCGCGGCGCAAGGTCCGTACGGCGCTGGGCGCCGATCCCGCATTCGTGAGCGACGCGACGGAGGTGGCGTAGCGATGGACGAGATGACCAAGGTGCGCGAGCTGCGTGCCGGCGCGCCCGTGCCCGACCGGGCACGGCTCGCGCCGGGGCGCGCGCGGCTGATCGAGGCGGCGTGGTCCGGAGAGCGCCGCCGGGCGCTGTGGCAGCGGCGGGAGTTCGTGATCGTCGGGGTGGTGGCCGCGGTGACCGCCGTCGCCGTGACGGTCTCCCTGCTGGTGGGCGGGGGCGGCTCCGGGCGGAAGGTGCAGCCCGCGGTCCCGCCCGGCGTGACACTCAAGGGCGTGAGCGCGGCCGAGTTCCTGCGGCGGGCGGCCGATGTGCTCGACACGGAGCCGGACGGCGCCGTACCCACGGCCAAGCAGTGGATCTACACCAAGAGCATGCAGGAACCGCTGGACAAGCGAGCCCAGGAGGCCACGGGCCCGATGAAGCTGCTGCTGGGTCCGCGGGAGAGCTGGCTCAGGTTCGACGGCAGCGCGATGGCCGACCAGCAGCTGGACGCCAAGGGGGAGCACCTCAAGCTCCACATCACCAAGATGCACCTGGAGAACGGAGGGGAGGGCGACGACCGTTCGCCGCGCGAGCTTTACCGGGTGCTGGCCGCGCTGCCGGCCGACGGCGAGCGGACGCTGAAGGTGCTCCGGGAGAAGAACGCCATCGCCGACGGCAAGGGTGACTCCCAGGCGCGCAACGACTACTTCGAGATCAGCGTCCTGCTCGACGCCGACGTCATGCCGTCCAAGGGGCTGGCCTCCCTCTACCGCGCCCTCGCGACCCTGCCGGGCGGGCAGCTCACCGACCATCTGGTCGAGACCGCTGCCGGGCGCCGGGTGATCGCGCTGTCCTACGCCCGGCAGGACAACCCGAAGAGCGGGGAGACCATGCGGGACCAGTGGCTGATCGATCCGCAGACGTACCGGATCGTCGGCATGCGCCTGGTCACGGGCGACAAGGTCGACGGCGGCAGCTCGCTCGTCGCGAGGGCCGTGGTCGACGAGGCGGGCGACCGCGGCTGACACCCCCGAACCCGGGCGGCCCGCACCACGAGGGGAGTGCGGGCCGCCCGTGCATCCGGTGCCGCCCGGTACCTGAGACGCCCGCCCCGCTGGTTGGCCTGCGCAGGGCCCGGCCGGTTAGGTTGCCCTCATGACCGACACGACTGCTCCTCGCACCACCGGCGCCGTGGCCGCCGGCCTCGCCACGATCGCCGCCGACGGCACTGTTCTCGACACCTGGTTCCCCGCGCCCGCGCTCGGCGAAGAGCCCGGCCCGGCCGGCACCGAGCGGCTGTCCGCCGAGAAGGCCGTGGAGCTGCTCGGCGAGGGTGCCGCGAAGGCGATCGGTCCGGACGCGCGCCGGGGTGTCGAGGTGGTCGCGGTCCGCACGGTCATCGCCTCGCTCGACGAGAAGCCGATCGACACGCACGACGCCTACCTGCGGCTCCACCTGCTCTCGCACCGCCTGGTCAAGCCGCACGGCCAGAGCCTCGACGGCATCTTCGGCCTCCTGCCCAACGTCGCCTGGACCTCGCTCGGCCCGGTCGCCGTCGACGAGATCGAGAAGGTGCGGCTCAATGCCCGCGCCGAGGGCCTGCACCTCCAGGTCACCTCGGTCGACAAGTTCCCGCGCATGACGGACTACGTCGCCCCCAAGGGCGTCCGCATCGCCGACGCCGACCGGGTGCGGCTCGGTGCGCACCTCGCCGCGGGCACCACCGTGATGCACGAGGGCTTCGTCAACTTCAACGCCGGCACGCTCGGCACGTCGATGGTCGAGGGCCGTATCTCCGCGGGTGTCGTGATCGGCGACGGCTCCGACATCGGTGGCGGCGCCTCCACCATGGGCACGCTGTCCGGCGGCGGCAACGTCCGCATCACCATCGGCGAGCGCTGCCTGGTCGGCGCCGAGGCGGGCGTCGGCATCGCGCTCGGCGACGAGTGCGTCGTGGAGGCCGGGCTGTACGTCACCGCGGGCACCCGCGTGACCATGCCCGACGGGCAGATCGTCAAGGCCCGCGAGCTGTCCGGCGCCTCCAACATCCTCTTCCGCCGCAACTCGGTCACCGGCACGGTCGAGGCCCGCCCGAACAACGCGGTCTGGGGCGGCCTGAACGAGATCCTGCACAGCCACAACTGATCAACAGCGGCCGTCACCGCCGAACTTGCACTCCCAAGAGGGGGGCGTAACGTCGCTTATGCCCCCCTTGCGGCATTTCCCGGGCCATTCCCGGGACGCCTCCGTGACTCCGAGGCGCTGCCGGCGGGAGGTGGCGGACTTGATCGGGAACGGCGTCGCGGGGCCGGGGACGGACACCCGCAAGGGCACGACGAGGCTTCTTGCGTCTCGCCGCCTCGGCATGCCCCGGCAGCGCGGCCCTCCGCAGGACGAAGTGCAGCCAAGGGCGGGGTTTCACACGGCCGTTCGCCGGCCGACGCCTTCGGGCACATCTCCCACTTCGTATACCGCGCGCGAAAGAGGCGATTCTCCATGCGACGCGCGGCACTGCTCCTGCTCCCCGCTGCGACGGCCATGACAGCTGTGTCGTTGCTCGCGGTACCCGCCTACGCGGGCAGCCCGCACTTCATCAATTCGGCCACCTCCGTGAGCCGGTCCGACAGCACCCTGACCGTCAGCGGCAAGGAGGCCGGACTCGGCGACGAATCGCAGGTCCACATCGTCCTGAGCGCCACCGCTCTGTGCATCAACGGCGGTGGCAACCACCCGAAGGCCGTGAACAAGGCCTCCGTCAGCTCCGCGGCGGACTTCCCGGTGCAGAACGGCAAGGCTGACTTCAGCCTGTCGGCGACGGCCACCTTCCAGCCCTCGTGCAGCCCGCCGATGACCGTGAAGTTCACCGACATCTCGCTCACCGACACCACGAACGGCATCTCCCTCAAGATCCCCGGCACCTTCTGAGTGCCCGCTCACGCCTGGACCGCGGCGGCGAAGTCCGCGAGCGCCGCGAAGTCCGCCGCGCGCAGGCCCAGGCGTGGGCTGACGTGGTGCAGCAGTGCAGGGCTCGGGTGGACGGCAGTCACGTACTCCTCGTCCGCCGGGCTCTGTTCGTCGTCCACCCAGGCGAAGGGGCGGCCCCCGGCGTACGCCACGATGGCCTCCGTCTTCCAGTGCACCCCGTCGGGCCGGAACGCGAACAGGCCCGCGCCGAAGTCGACGTACGGCAGCTCGGGCAGGCCGACCGTGGGGGCGATCCAGCGGTTGGCGGCGTCCATCCAGGTCGTGGCCCAGCACAGGTCGTAGTCGAGGGAGAGCAGGGCGGGGCCGTGGGCGGGGTTCAGCCAGACGGGCAGGGCCCTGCCCGGGTGGAGGGCCACCAGGATGGTCGTGTAACCCTCGGGGCGTCCCTCCGGCTGTGCCGCCCACGGGTTGAGGGGGCCGTCGACGTCGAGGAAGAGCAAGGGGCGGCTCACGGGGACAACGTACGGCAGCGGGGGTGTGCGTGGTCGCGGGAAATTCTTTCCCGGGGGCACGCATAGCCACGGGCGGCCGCACGCGTCACAAGGGGCAGAGGGGGCGGACACCGGGTCCGCCCGGGGGAAAGCGATGGTGACGATGGATGGCGAAGCGCAGGACAGCTTCCGGGAGTTCGTGGAGCACCGGTCGTCCGCGCTGCTCAAGACGGCGGTGCTGCTGAGCGGCGGCGACCGGCACACCGCCGAGGACCTGCTGCAGAACGCGCTCATCAAGGCGGCCGGCCGCTGGCACCGTATCGACGAGCCCGAGGCGTACGTACGGCAGATCCTCTACCGGCAGCAGATCAGCCGCTGGCGGCTGAAGTGGCCCAGACGCGAACTGAGCGTCGCCGAACCGCCGGAGGCCGGTGCGGGACCGGACAGTTCGTCCGACGCCGAGCTGCGCCTGGTGATGCGCGGTGCACTGGCCAGGCTCACCGCCCGACAGCGCACCGTGCTGGTGCTGCGCTACTTCGAGGACCTGCCGGAGGCCGACGTGGCCCGGATCCTCGGCTGCTCCGTCGGCACAGTACGGTCCACCACCCACCGCTCGCTCGCCCGGCTGCGCGCCCTGGCGCCCGAACTGGCCGCTCTCGACCCGGCCGAGCGCCCGCAGCCGTCCCGTGACTACTCACCCGTGGAGGTACGCCCGTGAACGTCGAGGAACTGGTGCGCGACTCCCTGCGGGACCTCGCCGCCGAGCAGCCGTCGACGGGACCGTCCTTCGCCGACCGGGTGCTGGCCGTCCGCCGGCGCCGCCGCACCCGCAGGTTCGCCTCCGTCGCCGCCGCCACGGCCGCCGTGGTCGCCGTGGCCGTCGGGGTGCCGCTGCTGGACTCCGGGAAGGACGACGTGCGTCCCTCGGGCGTCCTGCCGCAGGACGGGATCAACGCCCACGCCGACCAGTCGCCGCCGCGCGACATGATCGGGGCCGGACAGTCGGTGCTCGCCGCGTACTGGACGGGCAGGACCGTGCCGCAGACGAAGAAGCAGGGGACCTTCGTACGGACGTACCGGCTGCTCGATCCCAGGACCGGCACGTACAAGAAGGACACCCGCTGGTCCTACGTCGCCGTGGCACCCGGCCTCAGGACCGCAGCCGTGCTGGAGCAGAACCTGCCCGCCCACCGGATCGGTCTGCTCGACCTCGCGACGGGCAAGGTCGAGCGATGGATCCAGCTCGAGCACGGGATCGGTGGGCTCGCGTTCTCGTACGACGGGCGCAGGCTCGTCGCGACGACGTACGACGAGAACCCCGATCTGCGGATCAAGGAGAAGGGGACCGACGAGGACGGCAAGGAAATGTGGATCTGGGCGTCCAAGTACGGCGACTCGCGCCGGTCCGGCTTCTACACCCTCGACGTGGCCTCCGGCGAGAGCTCCTGGAGCGCGGTCGCACCCGTCCGCGACATCAACGCCCGCCAGGACTTCTCGTTCAGCCGGGCCGGCGACCTCGTGTACGCGCAGTTCATCGGCGGCAAGGACGGCCTGCAGCAGTTCTACGACCTCAAGGGCAACAAGGTCGCAGCGCCCGCGAACGAGAAGTACCTGCGCTCGGACGTCGACGCGCGGCTCTCCCCGAACGGCAGGCTCGCCGCCCTCGGCCTGACGAAGGAGGTCAACGGCCACCCCGGGAAGTCGTACTCCTCGATCCGCGATCCCCGTACGGGCAAGGAGATCACCAAGGTCCGCGGAGCCCATCTGCTCGCCTGGGCCGACGACAAGCGGCTCATCGCCTGGGAGCGGGTCACGAGCCTGGACGAGACGTACCGGCCCCGGCTCGTGCTGGTCACGATCGGCAGCGACAAGGTCGTACCGCTGAGCGGAGTCAGTGACCAGCAGGGCTTCTACGGAGGGCTGGAGTGGGAGCCCGTCTTCGCCCGGCGCTGATCAGCCGGCCGTCAACTCCTCGTACGCCGCCAGCAGCCCGTCGACCGCCTCGCGGCCGGCGGGCCGCAGCGGGGCGCGGACCGGGCCCGCGGGCAGGCCGAGTTCGCCCAGGAGCGCCTTGGCGGTGACGGTGCCGGGGAGACCTGCGGCCATCATCAACTCGATGAGCGGGGTGGCGCGTTGCTGGAGGCGGGCGGACACGGGGGTGTCGCCCGCCTCGAACGCGTCCAGCACCGCGCGGAGTCGGTCCGGGACGACGTTCGCGACCGTGCTGATGTATCCGGCGCCGCCCACCGCGTACAGGGCAAGGTTGTGCTCGTCGCAGCCCGCGTAGTACGCCAACTCCGTGCGGGCGAGCACCTTTTGGGCGCCGAGGAAGTCGTACGAACAGTCCTTGACCGCGACGATCCGGGGGTGCTCGGCGAGCCGGAGCATCGTCTCCGGCTCGATACGGGTGCCGGTGCGGCCCGGGATGTCGTACAGCACGACCGGCAGTCCCGAGGCGTCCGCGACCGTCCGGAAGTGCTCCTCCAAGGCGTCCTGCGGGGGCCTGCTGTAGTACGGGCTGACCACCAACACGCCGTCCGCGCCCGCCTTTTCGGCCTCCAGCGCGAGCTCCACGGTGTGCCGTGTGTCGAAGGTCCCGACACCGGTCACGATCGACGCCCGGCCGCCCACCGCCGCCCGCACCGCCTCGACCAGCGCCGCCTTCTCGGCGTCCGTGGTGGTCGGCGACTCGCCCGTCGTACCGGAGAGCACCAGGCCGTCGCAGCCCTGCGACACCAGATGGTCGGCGAGCCGCTGCGCACCGTCGAGATCGAGCGCACCCTCCTCGGTGAAGGGCGTGATCATCGCGCAGAGGGCGCGACCGAACGGGGGAGTGGAGCGAGCGGCTGTCGTCATGTCCGTAGTCTCGGCGCGCGCAACGTGAAGCTCCACTTAATTCTTCTACGCGATATCGATAAGGTTTGCTGCGAAGTTGCATCCGGAGCGCTGATCAGGCCCTATGTCCAATTCGGCCCTTCATGGGTCACCATGGCCGTGACGGTCATCGGCATCAGCCCATGGAGGCGTCATGAAGCTCGGCAAGGCACTGGCCACCGGGGTCGCGGAGGAGCAGCCGCGGGCCCATGAGGAAGAGCTCGAACTCCCCGAGGAGATCACCGAGGAGCTGAAGGCCCCCGAAGAGGTTCCGGCGGCCCGATGAGACTGCGGCTTCCGGAGGAACGCCCGACGGAGCCGCCGACCGGATACAAGATCGCCCACCCGGTGCTGTCCCAGGACGGCACCCGGGCCGGGTTCACCGGTGTGTCGCTCGGCGGCGCGCTGCCGTACGGCGTCCTGGCCGACGCGTCCTGCGTCTACGGGCTGCGCCACAAGGCACCGCATCGCCGCTGCGACTGCGGCTTCCACTGCGTGCACGACCGTGCGGCGGCCGAGGCGCTGCTGTGTACGGCCGAGCACCGGGCGGCCGTCCTTCTCGAGATCACGGTGCTCGGCCGCTACCTCCGCTTCGAGCGTGGTTTCCGCTACGCCCGCCAGCGCGTCCGTACGGCCACCGTCGGACCCTGCGCGTGCGGCGCGGTCGCCGTGGCCCTGGCGGACGCGGGCTGGGGCCGGCCCGGCTGGCGGGCACTCGCCCCGTCCTGCGCGGGCTGTGTCCGCGGCCGTACGTCCGTCTCGCTCGCCGCGTTCGCGCGGCTGGCCGGCGAGGGGCTGCGGGTGGTGGCGGGCAGCCGCGCGAACGCGGCGCCGGTCGCCGACCTCGGCGGCTCCGGCGAGCTCGGGGTGCCCGAACTCGTCGCCGAGGCCGCCCTGTTGCAGGCACGCCTCGACTGGTTCCAGACCCAGCTCGGCCGGTTCGGCGAGCAGGGCCCGGGCGGCGCCCCGCAGGGATAGCGCAGGCCGGCCGGGGTACCCGGAGTGTTCCGGACTCGAGGAAGGACTCGAGGAACGCGAGAACACGAGAGGAGGCGACACCGTGACCGGGACCATGCAACCCGGGCCGGTGCGCGAGGAGCACCATTCGGTGGGCGAACTCGTCGGACGGGCCACCGAACAGCTCTCCCGGCTCGTACGACAGGAAGTGGCCCTCGCCAAGGAGGAACTGGCGGCCAAGGGCCGACGCGCCGGACGCGGCGGCGGGCTGCTGGGCGCCGCGGGCGCGTTCGCCTACGCGGGTCTGCTCGCGCTGTCCGGCACGGCGGTC
Organism: Streptomyces sp. NPDC001663; assembly: GCF_042893105.1. Classification (NCBI taxonomy): domain Bacteria; kingdom Bacillati; phylum Actinomycetota; class Actinomycetes; order Kitasatosporales; family Streptomycetaceae; genus Streptomyces; species Streptomyces sp. NPDC001663. Next base: position 88,384 of record NZ_JBIAUR010000018.1, read on the forward strand.
GCCGCCCTCTCGTTGACGCTGTCCGTCTGGGCCGCGGCGCTCATCGTGACGGCCGTGCTGTTCGCGATCGCGGGCCTGCTCGCCGCGACCGGCCGCGCCCAGCTGCGCCGCGCCGCACCGCCCACGCCCGAGGAGACCCTCGGCAGCGTCAGGGCCGACGTCGAGGAGATCAGGGAAAGGGCGCACCGATGACGGACAGGACTTCGCCGGAGGGCACGGGCGCCAAGGGGCCCGACGAGCTGCGGCGGCAGATCGAGCAGACCCGCAGTCAACTCGGCGACACAGTGGAGGAGTTGGCGGGCATGGTGGACGTGAAGGGCCGCGCGATGGCCCGGGCGGCCGACCTCAGGGACAAGGCGGGCGCGATGACCGTGCAGCTGCGCAGCACCGCCGCGCAGGCCCGGCACACCGTGCAGGACAGGGCCACGCAGGCCGGCCACAAGGTCCACGACCGGGCGCTGCAGGCAGGGCACACGGTTCAGGACCGGGCGACGAAGGCCGGCCACACCGCCCACGACCGGGCGCTCCAGGCGGGCCACACCGCCCAGGGCAGGGCCACGGAGACGGGACACACGCTGGAGCACCGGGCGGAGCACGACATGCCGTGGCCCGCCCGCCCCGTCGTCAAGGCGGCGGTACGGCATCCGCGGCCGGCGCTCGTCATCGGCGCGGCGGTGGTGGTGGTCGTGGTGGTGGCGTGGAGGTACCCCAAGAAGTGACGGCGCACGCGGAGGGGGTGACGGGCTGCAGCCCGCCACCCCCTCCGGCCGGTCGACTCGGGTCTCCCGAACGCCCGTACCGAGTCCCGGACTTGACCTGAATCTTGGTTGAGGTTGAAGGGTGAGCGGTACAGGCATTCGCCGACGGCCGCAGGAGACCCGTATGACCCGCCGTACCGACACTCATCCCGACCTTGCCGACCCCCGTATCGGTGCCCCCATGTTCAGCATCTGGCGCGTGGGCACCCCGTTCCGCCAGCGACAGACCGTCGAGGCCATCGCCGCCGCCTGGGAGAAGCGGTCCTGGCCTTCTGCCGATCTGCTCGGCTACCACGTCTACACCGGCGACGACGCCACCAGCCTGCTGCACTATTCGCAGTGGACCAGCGAGCAGGCCTACGAGTCCTTCGTCAAAGCGCATCGCCAGGAGCGCGTCGACGAGATCGACACCGCCGTACCCGGCATCGAGCGCGTCGGCCTGCGCCGGTACCGCCACTACCGCAGCGAGGGCGGCGGGCGTGTTCCTGGTTGCATCGTGATCGTCGACGTCGAGTTCGAGGGCCCCGACCCCGACCGGCAGCGTGCCTGGGTCGACGCGGTATTCGAGGCCCTGGAGACCCACCCGAACCCGCATCCCGGCGGTATCGCCGCCCACTTCCACCTGAGCACCGACGGGTCCCGGGTTCTCAACTACGCCGAGTGGGAGAGCGCCCAGGCGCACATCGAGGCTCTCAAGCCCGGCGTCGGCATCGGGGCGCCCACCCCTCAGTTCGAGCGCGTCCAGACCTGGCCGGGTCTGAAGAGCAGCACGGTCAGCCGGTACGAGCACGCACTCGGCCTCGTGCCGGAGTGAGCCCGGCGCCTCTCACCGAAAAGTTCAGCCTCCTGGACAAGAAAAGTTTTCGGTGAGACGGTGGACGCATGCTGGACGTGACCGTGATCGAGGACCCCGAGGCCGCCGCCGTCTCCCTGGACCCCATAAGGGCCCGCCTGCTCGCCGAGCTGGCCGCCGGACCCGCGTCGGCGGCGATGCTGGCCGGCAAGGTCGGGCTGCCCCGGCAGAAGGTGAACTACCACCTGAAGGCGCTGGAGCGGCACGGCCTGGTCGAACTGGCCGGGGAGCGCCGCAAGGGCAATGTCACCGAGCGGCTGATGCAGGCGACCGCCGCGTCGTACGTCATCTCGCCGCTCGCGCTCGCCGCCGTGCAGCCGGACCCGGACCGCTTCCGGGACCAGCTGTCCGCGCGCTGGATGCTCGCCCTCGGGGCCCGGCTGGTGCGCGACGTCGGCTCGCTGATCACCGGCGCGACGAAGGCCCGCAAACGGCTGGCGACGTATGCGCTGGACGGCGAGGTGCGGTTCGCCTCGGCGGCCGAACGGGCCGCGTTCGTCCAGGAGTTGACGGCCGGTGTGAGCGCGCTGATCCGCAAGTACGACGCGCCCGGCGCCGAGGGCGGCCGGGACCACCGGATCGTCGTCGCCGTACACCCCACGGTCAAGGACCAGCAGCCGCCCGCGCAGGAAATCGAGCAGCAGTAACCAGGAGCCCACCATGTCCAAGGAATTCGAGATCGCCCGCGAGTTCGAGGTCGACGCCACTCCCGAGGAGGTGTGGGAGGCGATCACCACCGGTACCGGAGGCTATCTGTGGCCGATGGAGCCGCCCGAGCCGAAGGTCGGCGGCAAGGGGCCCTTCGGGTCCAAGGTCACCGCCTGGGACCCGCCGCACCGCTACACCAACCGCGTCGAGGACGTCGAGGGGATCTCCGAGCAGACCCTCAACCAGCTCGACTACACCATCGAGCCGCGGGACGAGGGCCGGCGGGCCTGGGTGCGGTACGTGCACAGCGGGATCTTCGTCGACGACTGGGACAACCAGTACGACGGCGCCGCCCGGCACACCGACTTCTATCTGCACACCCTGCGGGAGTACCTGACCCACTTCGCGCCCCGGCCGGCCGCCTTCGCCACCTTCGACGGACCCGAGGCCTCGAAGGCCGCCGACGCCCTCGCCGCCGTAGGACGGGCGCTCGGTGTGGGGGAGGACGTGGCCGCCGGGACGCGCGTGACGGTCCACGGGCCCGACGAGTTCGACGCCGTGGTCGACTTCCGCAACCCGTACTTCATCGGGCTGCGCACGGACCGGGGCCTCACCCGCGTCTTCGGGCGCAACCACTGGGGCCACCCGGTCGGCATCTCCCTGCACGACTTCACGCCGGGCGCCGACATCAAGGAGTGCGAGGCCGCCTGGCAGGGCTGGCTGAACGGCGTGTTCAACCAGCCCTGATCCAGCCGGAGTTGCAGCCTGTCGCCTACGGCCGGAACCGCAGCACCTGCGGGTCGTGGTCGCTGATCTGGTCGTTGAACTCCGAGTTGATGTGCACGGAGTCGTAGTCGAAGTCGCAGCCGCGGCGGATCGACGGGGAGATCAGGATCTGGTCCAGGACCTGCTGGTTGCCCTGGTAGTCGTAGGTGTAACGCTCGCTCTTCGGCAGCGACTTGATCGCCGACCACAGCTCGCCGTCACCCTCGAGGATCTTCGTGGTGTCGGAGAAGTCGAAGTCGTTCATGTCGCCGAGCGTGATGACGTCCGCGTTCTTCTGGACGTCGAGGATGCTCTTGACGAACGCGTTGACCAGCGTCGCCTGGGCGTGGCGCTGGGTCTCCGAGCTGCGCACCGGGGGCTGGTACTGCGAGGTCAACCCCTGGTCGCCGCCCTTGGAGTTGAGGTGGTTGGCGATCACGAAGACGGTCCTGCCGCGGAAGACGAACTCGCCGGCCAGCGGCTTGCGGCTGGACTTCCAGGCGTCGTCGGCCGGGTCGACACGGCCGGGGGAGACCGTCAGCTGTGCCTTGCCGTGCACCTTGGTGACGCCCACCGCGGTGGTGGAGTCGCCGCCCGCGCGGTCGGTGAAGGAGACCCGCTCCGGGTTGAAGAGGAACACCTGGCGGATGTTGCCGCCGGGCTCGCCGCCGTCCTGGTCGTTGACCGGGTTGATCGAGCGCCAGTCGTACTTCGGGCCGCCCGCCGCGACGATCGCGTCGATCAGCTTGTTCACCGTCTCGCTCGCGTCGACCGTGCCGTCGTCCTTGGCACCGTTGTTGTCCTGGATCTCCTCCAGGGACACGATGTCGGGCGACTGCAGGTTGTTCACGATCGCGGAGGCGTGCGCCGCGAAGGTGGCGTCGGACGGGTCGAGGTTCTCGACGTTGTACGTCGCGACCGCCAGCTCGCCTCGCGACTGCTTCTTCGTCGTCTCGCGCTCCAGGCCGCCGCTCTTCAGCGTGCCGAGCCGGCCGGCGACCAGCGTGTAACCGCCGAACTGGTTGTAGTCCAGCGGACCGGCGGTCGAGCCGGTGAGTGTGTCGCCGACGTTCGCCTTCGGGAAGTCCGCGGTCGAGCCCAGCGACTGGATCTGCAGACGCCCGGTGTTCTGCGCGTCGTAGGAGCCGTACAGCGTGCCGCCGCGGTGGGTGCGGTGCTCGTACGGCTTCACCGTGACCCACAGCTCGCTGTACGGGTCGGTGGCCGTCACCACGCGGGTGTCGGCGACCTGGACGTTCATGCCCTCCAGGGACTCGTAGTAGTCCAGGGCGTACTTCGACGGCTGCAGCGTCAGGCCGTTGATCGAGTTGCTCGCGGCCGTGTCGCCCGCCGGGGTGTACTCGCCCGGCACCGACTTCGCGTCGATCACCGTGGCGGCCGGGACCGCGTTGCCGCTGGAGACGACGGCGACCGTCGGCTTGGTGATCTCGGTCAGCGACTGGTTGCCCGTCGAGGTGCCGCCGGGGACGTACTCCGAGACCGTGCCGGTGACCGTGACGGAGTCACCGACGGCGACCTTCGGCGTGGAGCTGGTGAAGACGAAGACGCCCTCACTGGTGGCCGGATTGTCGTCCGGGGTCGGATCCTGGATCCAGAAACCTCTGGAGGAGCCGTAGGTGCGCACGCCGGTGACGATTCCGGCCACGTCGGTGACCTTCTGGCCGGCGTACGGCGAGATGCGCGTGGTGCCCTGGATGTCGTGGATGCGGACGGTGTCCGCGTGCGCGGGAGAGGTGAGGACGATGGCCGACGCCGCGGAACAGACGGCGGCGACGGTGAGCGCGGCGAGACGCGCGGACTTCTTGCTCGGCAACGGAATCCCTCCGGGGACGTGCGTGGGCGCCGGGACGAGGGTGGTGCGTGGGACGGTCGGAGGCCGCGACCGGTGGGGCGGTGGCGACGCGCGTAGAAATTACAGTGAACAGATGTCCAGCAGATTTCTACGCGCGTCAATCTCCTGCCTGGTCAGGCCAGTTGTCAAGGTTTCGGCCATGTACAGCCGTCGTCCGGGAGATGAACCGGGCGGCATGGGTGGAAATCCGTCTAGGCTGAGCGGCTGAGTGGTACGACACGCCCGAGGAGAACCATCCGATGTCAGACAGCTCCCCCCTGCCGCCGGTGCGACTGCATCCCGAAGCGGAGCTGGCGCGGGACGCGCTGTCCACGCCGTTGCTCTCCCGGGCGGCTCGGCTGGCCCGCTGGGCCGGCCCGGACACACGCGTCGACGCCGGGGGCGGGCTGGTGGACGAGCAGCTGCCGGAAGCCGCCGAGGTGCTCGGGCTCGACGGGGAGGACGCCGCGGCCTACGCGAGCGAGGCCTGGCGGGTCGCCCTGGACACCGGGCTCGTCGAGATCGTCGACGAGGACGAGGGCACCGTCACGACCGGGGAGGACCTGGCCCTGCTCACGGCCGGCTCCCCGCACGACGTACTGGCCGTGTGGCAGGGCGCGTTGGAGACGGTGCTCGCCGACGCGAGCGTGCCCGACCTGGAGAGCCTGCAGGACGCGCTCGGCGAGACCGGCGAGGTCGACTTCTCCCAGCTGGAGTGGGACCCGGAGGGGGAGGCCGAGTTCCTCGACGGCGTCCTGCGCAACCTGTACCTGCTGACGGTCAGCGAGGACGGGCCCGGCGACTCGCCGGTGCCGCTGCCCGCGCTCGCCGCCTCGATGATCGTGCCCTCCGACATGGGCGAGCCCACCAACGACGTCCTGGAGCAGGTCTCCGACGCGATGATGCGGCTCGACGACCAGTTCCGGCTGCTCGCGCCGGTCGGGCTGGTCGAGTACCAGCCCGTCGACGAGGCGCTGATGGCCGACGCCGACGAGGAACCCGCGGCACCCGTGGACGACGTCGACGTCGCCCGCTACGGCATGGTGCGGATGACGCCGCTAGGCCTGTACGGGCTGCGGGCGCGGCTGCTGGAGGTCGGTCTCGCGGCGCCCGCGGTCGGCGACCTCGCGGACAAGGGCGCCGACGCGCTCCTCGACGGCACGGCGGCCTTCGGACAGTCGGCGGCGCAGGCCGAGACCGAACAGTGGCTGGCCCGCCGCGAACCCCTCGCGGCGGCACGGGAGTTGCTCGCTGCGGCACGCGGCGCGGACGCCGGTGCGCCGCTGCGGCGGCTGCGCTGCCAGCTGGCGCTGTCACTCGTCGGCACGGAGGCCGAACCGGCCCTGCGGGACGTCCTCGACGACCCCGAGCTGGGCGGGCTCGCCCGGGTCTGGCTGACCGAGCGGGGAGCGACGGACGTACCCGCACCGTCGGAATCGATGATCTTCTGGCTCACCATCGACACAATCGCCGCGCAGCTGGCCGCCGAGGGCAACTCCGAGGAACTCCGAGCGCTGGTACAGGGGTTGGCCGCCCAGCACGGCGGCTTCTTCGCGACGGCCTGGCGGGTCGACCACCCGGCCACGGCGGACGTGCTGGAGGCGATGGGAAGGCTGCACCCGGACAAGCGGATCGCGAAGGAAGCACGGAAGGCCGCCTTCAAGGCGCGTTCCCAGCACGGGGATTGAGGCGGGCTCCCAGAACGTTGCGGCGGGCCAGGGGTGCCCATGCCCGCCGCAACGCGACACTGCTCAGCAGTGATAGATCGTCGTGTGCTTGAACGACGACGTCGCACCGTTGAAGCCGTACGTCCCCCGGTAGGCCGGCGGGTTCTGGAACTCGCCGACGATGGTGATCGTGTTGGCACACGTGCCGCTGCCCGTCCGCTTCGCGTCCAGGCGGAACGTGTCACCCACGAAGCCGCCCGTGATGTCCCACGGAGCACCGCAGATGCCGGAGGTGATCTGGCCTCCCGTCACCACGTACGGATGGGTGTTGGGGTTGAACTTCACCTCGATGCCGAAGGTGACCGCCCCGTTGTGCAGCTCCAGCTTGGCGGATGTGGACACTGCCTCGGTGGACACGTCCTGCTGGGTGGCGAACGCCTCGTCCCGGGTCTTGACCTCGGCGCCCTGCGGGTTGTGGAACCGATGCTCGGCGGCCGACGTGCCCTTCTGCTTTCGTGCCTGTGTGGTCATGGAGAAATGCCTCCTCCTGTACGGAGATTGAGTGACCGTCAGGCCAGCTGCTCGGCGACCTCGACGCGCAGCAGCGCGCGGACGTTCTCGAAGTGGTTGGCGATCGTCACCACGGAGGACCCGGCGAACAGCAGCCCCAGGGCGACGTTGTCGAGCGAGGTGACCAGGGAGCCCGAGTCGCCGCCCGCCGAGATGTTCGTCGTGAGGATCTGGTCCTTGAAGCGGGCCGTGCCCGCCGTGCCGTAGTTGACGTCGATCGTCGCGTCGACCGCCATGATCCGGCCGAAGCTGATGTTGGTCGTCCGGCCGGTCTTCTTCACCAGGTCCCCGACCGCGACATTCGCCTTGCGCCGCCAGGCGCGCGGCGCGCCGCTGAAGTACTGCTCCCGAGTGGCGTCCTGGAACTCCACCGTGCCGAGCGCGCAGTCCACCACGTTGTTGTGCCGTTCCAGCGGGATCTGCGGGGCGAACTGGATCGTGATGAAACGGTCCAGGGTCGCGATCCGGTCCGCCGGGTCCGAGCCGCCGTCGAAGACGCCGGGCTGCACGATCGGGCTGCCCAGCTGCGCCCGGTTGGAGTCGGCGAGCACGTGGTTGTTGGACAGGACGTAGAACTTCGCCGGGGTGCCCAGGCCGGGTCCCGGCGGGTCGACCGTCGCGCCCGGCAGGAAGTCGTACACCACGCTGCCCAACGTGCCCGCTGTCACGCGTACGTTGCCGATCGAGAACCCCGAAGGGCACGGCCGCATACGGCGTTTGAGGATCTGCGGCTCGAACGCCGCCGGTCCGCTGAGCTCTTCGAGCAGCGGCTGCGACAGGCGCGCCAACTGCTCCTGGACGCTGCCGTCGGCGCCGTAGGACGCCTCGCGCTGCGCCCCGGACTGCCGTTGCTGCTGCCGCTGTGCGGCCACATGACCGACCGCCACCACGTCGGTGGGCGTCCCGTCGTCCATCTGGAGCGGCACCACGTCCCGCTCCGGCAGCATCGACTCGGGCACCTTCTGCGTCACGAACACCAACACGGCTTCCTGGCCGGTCGGTTCGCCGCCGCTCCACTTCACCCCGTGGCCGAAGCCCACCACGTTCGCCAGCGGCTGCTCACGCCGCAGGAAGTCGGACAGTGCCTGCTGGCGGGAGCTGTCGCTCAGTTGACCACCAGTCGGTCCTCGCATCAGTTCGGGCTGGCTCACGCCAGACCACCTCTTCTGTTTTCGGCTCAGGGTTCCTACGGGCCGCGGCGCGGTGACTCAGCGCTCAGGGCTCACAAGTCGCCGTCCTGAGCGCTCACTTCACCGATCGCGAGCACGCGCACCGGTACGCCGTCGAGCTCGTCCGGAACCACGTCTTCTGGAAGGAGCCGGTCACGGGGCACTTTCCGGGTGACGAAGACGATGATCACGTCCTGTCCCGAGTGCTCGTCCCTCCCGGTGCCGACTCCGCTCACATTGGCCAACTTCATCAGCCGGCCTTCGTGGAGGCGACGTACCCGCTGTGCGTCCATCGGGCTCGCCTCCCCTTCGGGTGGTGTGCAGTTCCTGTCTATGGCCGGGGGCAGGCCGAGTCAAGGCAATCTGAAATGAATCACGAACTTCGACCCCATCCATGCCTGTTGACCATGTTTACGAAGAATCCTCCGACCAATTTCCCGGACCTGAGGGACTTTTGATGCTGCTGGGCGAGTGCATACGGATTCATGGAAGAGAGCCCGGTGAAGTCGCCCGGTGTTCAACTCCCGTTCAGGCATGGGCGGGACGGTGGCGCCGACCCGAGGTCCGCCACCCTCCACGGCACACCCACCGTCACAGGAGACACCATGTCGCTCACCCGCAGGGACTTCGCCAGAAAATCCGCGATCACCGGTGCCGGTGTCGCACTGGCGGGCAGCGTCGGCGCCCTCGCCACCGCCCCGAACGCCCTTGCGTCCACGGACACCGACAGCGCGGGCGAGGAGTCGGCGGCCGCCCATGGCGGCGTCGGCTACGGACCGCTCCTGCCCGACCCGGACGGCATCCTCGCCCTCCCGGCCGGCTTCAAGTACCGGATCATCACCTACAGCGGCAGGACCAAGCTGGAGTCGGGCGAGTTCACCCCGTCCAACCACGACGGGACCTCCACCTTCGACGGCCCCCGCGGCGCGACCCTCCTGGTCAACAACCACGAACTCAAGGGCCCGCGTTCGGCCTGGCAGTATCCCGTCCCGCTCACCGACGGCCTCGTCTACGACCCCGCCGCGTCCGGCGGCTGCACCGTCGTCGAGGTGCGCCGCGACCATGTCGCCGAGTGGGTCGGCATCGCCGGCACCTCCACCAACTGCGCGGGCGGCAACACCCCTTGGGGCACCTGGCTCACCTGCGAGGAGACCGAGGACAAGGCCGGCCAGAACGGCATGACCAAGGACCACGGCTACGTCTTCGAGGTCGACCCGTCCGACCGCCGTGCCAACCAGAACCCCAAGCCCATCAAGGCGCTGGGCCGTTACGCCCACGAGGCCGTCGTCATCGACCCCAAGCGCGGCCACGCCTACCTCACCGAGGACGCCGCCACACCCAACGGCCTCCTGTACCGCTGGACCCCGCCCGAGGACTACTGCCACGGCCGCGGCAAGTTCCGCACCCTCGCCGACGACGCCGGCGTCCTCCAAGCCTTCAAGTGCTTCGACTCCGGCGGCAAGTTCGTCGACGACCTCTCCCGCGCCACGAAGATCGGCACGGTGTACGGCGTCGACTGGGTCGACGTCCCCGACCGTGACGCCAGGACCACGTCCGTCCGCAAGCAGTTCACCGACGGCCAGGTCACCCGCGCCCGCAAGCTCGAGGGCATGTGGTGGGGCGACGGCGGCACGTACATCGTCTCCTCGTACGCCCGCACCGAGAGCCCCGTCCAGCACGACGGAGCCGTCTGGTTCTACGACCCCAAGCGCCGCACCCTGACCCTGAAGGTCCTGCTCGGCGTCAACCCCGACCCGTCCAAGGACGGCGCCTTCGACGGCCCCGACAACATCACCGTCTCCCCGTACGGCGGCCTGGTCATCGCTGAGGACGGCGAGGGCGTCCAGCACCTGTTCGGCGCGACCGACAGCGGCCGCACCTACCCGATCGCCCGCAACGAACTCAACATCGGCACCGAAGAGGCCCCGGAATACAGCGAGTTCACCGGCGTCACCTTCTCGCCCGACGGCAGGACCCTGTTCGCGAACATCCAGACGCCGGGGATCATGCTGGCGATCACCGGGCCCTGGAAGCGCCAGAAGCGCGGTTGATGCACTGACGGGAATTTAATTCGCTCGCTCGACTCGCGGCCATCCTCCTAAAGTTGTGCATGTCCAGGTGCGAAGGCAGGACCTACTTCCACTCTTAATGGGGAGGCCGCGGGTTCGAATCCCGCCACCGGTTCCACGAGCCGGTGTAGCTCAGAGGCAGAGCACCTACGTCGGTTCCGCCGACCTCGATCTCTGGACACCACAACTTCATTGCACCTCCCGGTGCGAATCATTTGATCTCGGGGAGGCGCAGCTCAAGGTGGGTGCCCGGTGCGCAGGCAGCGGATACTTCGGGAGCTGGTGGGGAAACTCGTGCGGGTTCGAATCCCGTCATCGGCTCAGGGTCGGTGTGGCGGAATGGAAGACGCGCCAGTTATAAGCGACCGCCGTCGACTTCGACCTCGGACACCCTCCTTTTGCTGTGCCTCCCTCCGAAACCGAAGCAGAATTCGGGGGAATTCACCATGGCGCGATTCAACTCCAAGGCCGCTCGGGCGCAGCCCACTTCGCGGGTCACCTCCACGGGCCGCGTCCTGCGCAGCTACGAGGGCGGCAAGGGCAGCGAGCGCGACGCGCGCTCCGAGCTTTTTCTGCTCGCGGTCGCCAACTTCGTGTCGCAGCAGACCTTTTACGAGTCCGGCGTCGACCGCGACGACCGCTTCGCGCGCCTCGTCCGCAAGCTCGCCGTCGAGGACCCGGCCTGGACTGCCGGCCTGCTCGGCTGGCTGCGCGGCGAGGGGAACCTTCGTACGGCCTCGATCGTCGGAGCCGCCGAGTACGTGAAGGCGCGCCTCGACACGGGCGCCACCGACGGCCCGTCGAACCGCCAGGTCGTGGCCTCCGTGCTGCAGCGTCCGGACGAGCCGGGCGAGCTGCTCGCGTACTGGACCGCGACGTACGGTCGCGCCGTGCCCAAGCCGGTCAAGCGGGGCGTCGCCGACGCCGTACGACGGCTCTACCACGGCAAGTCGCTGCTGAAGTACGACACCGCGTCCAAGGGTTACCGCTTCGGCGACATCCTCAACCTGGTGCACGCGGCGCCGGACCCGGACAAGCCGTGGCAGGGCGAGCTGTTCCAGTACGCCCTCGACCGCCGGCACAACCCGGACACCGCGGTGCCGCCCGCGTCCAGCCGGGTGCTCACCGCGCACCGCGAGCTGATGGCGCTGCCGGTGGCCGAGCGGCGCGCGGTGGTGACGTCGGCGGGCGGCGCCGAGCGACTCGCGGCTGCCGGGATGACCTGGGAGGCGCTGGCCGGGTGGCTGCAGGGCCCGATGGACAAGGCGGCCTGGGAGGCCGTGATTCCGTCGATGGGTGCCATGGCTCTCGTACGGAACCTGCGGAACTTCGACCAGGCCGGGGTCTCCGACGAGGTCGCGGCCCAGGTCGCGGCCAGGATCAGTGACCCGGCGGAGGTCGCGCGTTCGCGGCAGTTCCCCTTCCGGTACCTCGCCGCGTACCAGCACGCGCCCTCGCTGCGCTGGTCGTACCCGCTGGAGCAGGCGCTCGGCCACTCGCTGGCCAACGTGCCCGCGCTGCCGGGCCGGACGCTGGTCCTCGTCGACCGTTCGGGCTCGATGTGGTCGCCGCTGTCCGACCGCTCGCAGCTCAACCGGGCCGACGCGGCGGCGATCTTCGGCACGGCGCTCGCGCTGCGGGCGAAGCAGGCCGATCTCGTCGAGTTCGGCACCACGAGCCGGCGGCTGTCCTTCCGCAAGGGCGAGTCGGTGCTGAAGATCCTCGGCCGCTTCGGCGACCTGGGCGGCACCGACACCACCTCGGCGGTCCGCGCGCACTACCGGGGACAGGACCGGGTGCTGATCGTCACCGACGAGCAGTACGCCTTCAGCCACTACGGCGACCCGACCGAGCAGGTCCCGGCGAACGTGCCGGTGTACACCTGGAACCTCGCCGGCTACCGCGCGGGCCACGGCCCGTCGGGCAAGGCGAACCGGCACACCTTCGGGGGCCTGGGCGACGCGGCGTTCCGTATGGTCCCGCTGCTCGAGGCCGCCCGGGACGCCGACTGGCCCTGGGCTGCCCGGGCAGCCTGAGCGGCCGAATCGTGGCCCGCACTTCTACGGGGGGTGCGGGCCACACCCTTGCCCGCCCCTTGTCCGCGAGGCCATTGATATCTAACATTTCAGTTCGTGGAGGCCATACAACCCGTCCGGCGCACCCTCCTCAGGGACCGCGCCTACGAAGCCATCCGGGACGCCATCGTCGCCGGGGAGATCGAGCCCGGTGCGGTGGTGCGGGACGCCGAGTTCGCCGAGCGGCTCGGGCTGTCCCGGGCGCCCGTGCGGGAGGCCTTCTCACGGCTGGTGGACGAGGGGCTGCTGGAGAGCAAGCCGCAGAGCTACACCCGGGTGACCCCGGTCGTCACCGCCGATGTGCGGGACGCCGCCGCCGTGGTCGGCGCCATGCACGAACTGGCCACGCGGGTCGCCGTGCCCCGCCTCTTCGCCGCCGACGTCCAGGCGATGCGCACCGCCAACGAACGGTTCGCCGCGGCCGTCGGCGCGGGCGACGTCGACGGGGCCCTGAGTGCCGACGACGACCTGCACGACGTCCTGGTCCGGGTCGCCGGCAACCACGCGGCCACCGCCACCATCGCCCGCTACACCCCGCTCATCCGCCGGCTTGAGCGCCGCCGCTTCGGCGAGAGCAGCTGCCGTTCGGCCGGGCTGCACGAGCAGCTGATCGAGGCCTGCGCGGCCGGTGAGACGGACACCGCGGTCCGCGTCACCGCGGAGATCTGGCGGAGCCTCGCGGACCTCGTAGACCTGACCGACGGCGACTGATCCGGATCACCCCGGGAGGACCCATGTCCCTTTCCTCGTACGACCGTTACCCCCTCCTCTTCGGCCCCTCGCCGGTGCACCCGCTGGAGCGCCTGACCGCGCACCTCGGCGGTGCCTCGCTCTGGGCCAAGCGGGAGGACTGCAACTCCGGGATCGCGTACGGCGGGAACAAGACCCGCAAGCTGGAGTACCTGGTCGCCGACGCGCTCGCCAAGGGCTGCGACACGCTCGTGTCGATCGGCGGCGTCCAGTCCAACCACACCCGTCAGGTCGCGGCCTGCGCCGCCCGTGCCGGGCTCAAGTGCGTGCTGATCCAGGAGAGTTGGGTGGAGTGGCCCGACTCCGTGTACGACAAGGTGGGCAATATCCTGCTCAGCCGCCTCGCCGGGGCCGACGTACGGCTGGTGAGGGCCGGGTTCGGGATCGGGTTCAAGGAGAGCTGGGAGCAGGCGCTCCGTGAGGTCGAGGAGTCGGGCGGGAAGCCGTACGCCATCCCGGCCGGCGCGTCCGACCACCCGCTCGGCGGCCTCGGGTTCGCCGGGTGGGCGTACGAAGTGGCCGAGCAGGAGCGGGAGTCGGGGGTCTTCTTCGACACCGTCGTCGTCTGTTCGGTGACCGGGTCGACCCAGGCGGGGATGGTCGCGGGCTTCGCGGCGATCGAGGAGGCCGGCGGGCGGCCGCGGCGCGTGCTTGGCATCGACGCCTCGGCCAAGCCCGCCGCCACCCGCGAGCAGATCGCCCGGATCGCGCAGAACACCGGGCAACTCATCGGGGTGAAGCGGGAGTTGACCGAGGCGGACGTCGAACTGGACGAGCGCTACCACGCGGGCGTCTACGGCATCCCCGACGAGACCACACTCGCGGCGATGCGGCTGGCCGCCCGCACCGAGGGGATGGTCACCGACCCCGTGTACGAGGGGAAGTCGATGGCCGGGATGATCGACCTGGTCGAGCGCGGCGAGATCGGCGCCGACTCGACCGTGCTCTACGCCCACCTGGGCGGCCAGCCCGCGCTCAACGCGTACAGCGCGCTGTTCTAATCGGTGTGCGTCGGGCCGTCCTGGACGGCTTGCCTGTGCGGCCCGGTGATCACGAACGCGGACACCAGCAGGGCGGTCAGGCCGATCAGGGCGCCGACGCCGAACGCGCGCGCCGCCCCGTGGACGAGGATCTCGGACGGGGTGCCGGAGGCGTGCCGGGTCGCCGTGCCGAAGACCGTGACCAGGACCGACAGTCCGACCGTGCCGCCCAGCCACTGCAGGGTCTGCAGCAGGCCGGAGGCGGCGCCGGCCTCGTGCGGTTCGATACGGGCGAGGATCGTCGCGTTGAGCGGCATGAAGCTCAGGCCCACGCCGATGCCCATCAGCAGCAACGGGCCGAGCAGACCGGCCGCGTAGCCGTCGCCGGGTTGAAGCCGCCACAGCCAGGCGGCCGCGGTGACGAGCAGGGCCATGCCGGTGAGCAGGACAGGCTTGGCGCCGGCCCTGGCGAGCAGCCGCGGCACGAAGCGGACGGTCGTGAACAGCACCAGGGTCATCGGCAGGAAGGCGAAACCGGCGCGCAACGGGCTGTAGTCCAGCACCTGTTGGCTGATCAGCGTGAGGAAGTAGAACGCCCCGAACATGCCCGCGGGCAGCAGCAGGACGCCCGCGTAGCCGCCCGCGCGGTTGCGGTCGGAGAAGAGCCGGAGCGGCAGGATCGGCTGGGCGGCGCGGGACTCGACGAGCGTGAAGCCGGCGAGCAGTGCGGCGGCCGTACTGAATCCGAGCAGGGCCTGGGTGTCGCTCCAGCCTTCCTCCGAGACCCGGATGAACGCGTACACGAGCGAGGACATCCCTGCCGTGCCCGTCAGTGCTCCTGCCGCGTCGAACCTGCCCGCGTGGCGCGGGGTTTCGGTGACGAAGCGGGGCAGGGCGAGGGCCACCCCGATGCCGATCGGGACGTTGATCAGCAGGGCCCAGCGCCAGGACGCCCAGGAGGTGAGCATGCCGCCGATGACCAGGCCGATGGAGGCGCCGATGCCGGCCATGGAGGTGTAGATGCCGAGGGCGTGGTGGCGGCGGGGTCCCTCCGGGAAGTTGGTGGTGATCAGGGCGAGGGTGCTGGGCGCGGTGAGGGCGGCGCCGACGCCCTGCAGCGCGCGGGCCGCGAGCAGCCAGGCGCTGTCGGTGGCGAGTCCGCCGAGCAGGGAGGAGCCGGCGAAGAGCAGGACGCCGGTGGTCAGGGTGCGGCGGCGGCCGACGATGTCGCCGACGCGTCCGCCGAGCAGCAGCAGACCGCCGAAGGCGAGGGTGTAGGCGTTGAGGACCCAGGACAGGCCGGTGCGGCTGAAGCCGAGGTCCTGCTGTATGTCGGGCAGTGCGACGTTGACGACGGTGGAGTCGACGCCGACCATCAGGTAGGCGGTGACGATGACGATGAGGACGGTGCCGAGCCTGGCGGACTGCTGTGGTGCGGGGAGCGTTTCGGTGGTGGTGCCGGACGGGCTGGACATGGAGTTCTCCCGTTTCGATGTCCCCGGTCGGATGTACGCGGGCAGCGCGAAGCAACGGAGTGTGGGCAGGCGGGAATTGCCGGCGGAGATAACCGGGGACTGTCTCCGTTTAACTCTCGCTAAGATACGGAGAGGGTCCCCGGTTCGCAAGGAGTATCTGGATGACGCAGGTGAGGCCCATGCGCGCGGACGCTCGGCGCAACTACGAGCGGTTGCTCAAGGTGGCGGCGGAGGCCTTCGCCGAGCATGGGGAGAAGGCGTCCCTCGACGACATCGCCAAGCGGGCGGGGGTCGGGTCGGGCACGCTGTACCGGCACTTCCCGACGCGGCAGGCGCTGCTTGAGGCGGTGTACGTCGACACCATCGAGGCGCTCGCGCACCGCGGCGACGAGATCGCCAGGGAGCTGCCGCCGGGCGAGGCGCTGGCGGAGTGGCTCTACGAGGTGTGCATCGGCACGATCCAGGTCCGCGGCCTGAAGTCGCTGCTGGGCTCGGCCGTGACGGACGGCAGCAATCTCGCCCTCACGGCGTGCGCGACGCATATGAAGGGGGCTGCGCAGCGGCTGGTGGAGGCTGCGCAGCGGGACGGGGCCCTACGCAAGGATGTCGAGCCGATCGATGTGCTTCGGCTGGCCCACGGGGTGTCGTCGGCCTCGGAACTGGCGAGCGGCGGGACGCAGCACCTCCGTCGGTATCTGTCGCTGCTGACGGAGGGGCTGCGGGCGTAGCGCGCCGGTCAGAGAGCCTGGGCCGCCGGCTTCACCATGTTCCGGACGGTGCGGGCCTTCACGAACTCGCCCATCGCCGTCATCTCCCACTCGCCGGAGAACTGGCGGATCAGCTTGGCCATCATCACGCCGGTCTGGGCTTCGGCGTTGGTCAGGTCGAAGCGGACGAGTTCCTCGCCGGTCGCCGCGTCCAGGAGGCGGCAGTAGGCCTTGGCCACCTCGGTGAACTTCTGGCCGGAGAAGGAGTTCACGGTGAAGACGAGGCCGGTGGCCTCCTGGGGGATGCGGCCGAGGTCGACCACGATGACCTCGTCGTCCCCGCCGCCCTCACCGGTGAGGTTGTCGCCGGAGTGCTTGATCGCGCCGTTCAGGATGGACAGCTTGCCGAAGTAGCAGCTGTCGATGTGGTTGCGCTGCGGGCCGTAGGCGATGACCGACGCGTCGAGGTCGATGTCCTTGCCGCGGAACGCCGGCTCCCAGCCGAGGCCCATCTTGACCTGGGAGAGCAGCGGGCGGCCGCCCTTGACGAGGGAGACCGTCTGGTTCTTCTGGAGGCTGACCCGGCCCTTGTCGAGATTGATCTTCCCGGTGCCGGGAGCGGCGGGGGCCGCGGCGGCGGGCGGGGCCGGGGGAGGCGGCGGGGTGGTGGACAGGGACGGGGCCGGCGGGGCCACCGGGGGCTGCATCGTGGGCGTCGGCGGGGCGACCGGCTGGGGCGCCGCGGCCGGGGCCGGCTCCTCCACCGTGACGCCGAAGTCGGTGGCGATGCCCGCCAGCCCGTTGGCGTACCCCTGGCCGACCGCCCGGGCCTTCCACTGGCCGTTGCGCAGATAGATCTCGACGATCACCAGCGCCGTCTCCGAGCCGAGCTGCGGGGGCGTGAACGTGGCCAGGACGGCGTTGTCGTCCGCGCTGCGGATCGTGGCCGTCGGTTCGATGCCCTGGAAGGTCTGGCCCGCGGCGTCCGGGCTCGCGGTGACGACGATCTTCTCGATGCCGGGCGGGACGGCGGCGGTGTCGACGATGATCGCGTCGGGCGCCGTACCGCCGCCGGAGCGGTACGTCACGCCCGGTCCGCTCGGCTGGTTGTAGAAGATGAAGTCGTCGTCGGAGCGCACCTTGCCGTCGCCGGTGAGCAGCAGGCCCGACACGTCGAGCCGCACGGGGGCGGCGACGTCCACCGCCACCCGCGAGGCGGAGAGAGGGATGTTCGAGCCAGGGGTCATAGCTGTCATGCCGGGTCAACGAACGAGGTGGCTTTACCGTTCCCTTAAACTTCTACGGCACCACGACGATCTTCCGCCCCACTCCCGCCGCGAACTGGTCCAGCGCCGCCGGGTACTGCTCCAGCGGGATGCGGTCGCTGATGAAGATCTCCGGGTCCAGCACACCGTTCGCGAACAGCTCCGCCGCCCGCTCGAAGCTGTGGAGCACCGCCATGGAGCCGGTGATGGTGATCTCCTGGTTGTAGATGCGGTACGGGTCGATGGTCACGCGCGTCGCATAGTCGGCGACCCCGAACTGCAGGAACGTACCCGCCTTCGCCACCCGCTCCAGGCCGTCCTGGATCGCCGCCGCGTTCCCCGTCGCGTCCACCACGACGTCCCAGCCCTGCGGCCGCTCCAGTTCGTCCGCGTTCGCCGCCGACGCCGAGACGCCCAGCCGTACGGCCGTCTCCAGGCGGGCCGGGTTCAGGTCCACCACGTCCACGCTCGCCGCGCCGGTCCGCTTGGCGAGCTCCAGCATCATCAGGCCCATCGTCCCCGAGCCGTAGATCAGGACATGTGCGCCCAGCCGGGACTGCAGGACGTCGTAGCCGCGGACGGCGCAGGACAGCGGCTCCACGAGGGCCGCGTCCTGGGTGCGGACGTGCTCGGGCAGCTTCACGCAGTTCGCCACCGGGGCGACCGCGAACTGCGCCGCGCCTCCCGCCGTCGTGACCCCGATCGCGGCCCACCGCTCGCAGAGGTTGTTGTGGCCCGTACGGCAGTACCGGCACTCGTAGCAGTACAGCGACGGGTCGACCGCCACCCGGTCGCCGACCGCGACCTCCGTGACCTGGGTGCCGACGCCGACCACCTCGCCGGCGAACTCGTGCCCGGGCACGATCGGCAGCTTGGGTGCGAACTCGCCCTGGAGGATGTGCAGATCGGTGCCGCAGAGGCCGCACGCGGCGACCTCGACGACGACCTCGCGGGGTCCGGGCGTCGGGTCCGGGACCTCTGCGACGACGGCGCGGCCCACGGACTCGATGACGGCGGCCTTCATTTGACGGCTCCCAGTGACAGGCCCTGGACCAGCTTGTCCTGGGCGGCGAACCCCGCGGCGAGCACCGGCAGGGAGATGACGAGCGACGCGGCGCACACCTTCGCCAGGAACAGGCCCTGGCTGGTGATGAAGCCGGTCAGGAAGACGGGGGCGGTCTCCGCGACCACGCCCGTCAGGACTCGGGCGAAGAGGAGTTCGTTCCAGCTGAAGATGAAGCAGATCAGGGCGGTTGCGGCGATGCCGGGCAGGGCGATCGGGGCCACCACGCGCGCGAGGATCGTCGGCAGGCGTGCCCCGTCGATCTGCGCCGCCTCGATCACCGCCACCGGGACCTCGGCCAGGAACGACTGCATCATCCACACCGCGATCGGCAGGTTCATGGAGGTGTAGAGGATGACCAGCAGCCAGATGTTGTCGAGCATGTCCGTGTTCTTGGCGAACAGGTAGATCGGCAGCAGGCCCGCGACCACCGGCAGCATCTTGGTCGACAGGAAGAAGAACAGGACGTCCGTCCACTTCTTCACCGGGCGGATCGAGAGCGCGTACGCCGCCGGGAGGGCGAGCAGCAGCACCAGGGCCGTCGAAGCCACGGACGCCACCGTCGAGTTGATCAGGGACGGCCAGGGGCTCGCGCCGCCGCCCGTGCCGAAGAACTCGCGGTAGCCGTCCAGCGTGAGGGCGGCCCCGAAGGACGGCGGGTTGGTGGCCGCGTCCGCCTCGGAGTGGAAGGACGTCAGCGCCATCCAGGCGATGGGCAGGAAGAAGACGATCCCGACCAGCCAGGCCACCAGGCCCAGCCCGACTCCCTTGCGGCGGGGGCTCGTTCGTACGGCGACCGTGCTCATGCGCGGGACACCTCCTCGCGGAACAGGGACGACACCACGCGCAGGGCGAAGGTCGCGATGATGATCGAGCCGATGACCACCAGGACGCCCGCGGCCGAGGCGAGGCCGTTCTCGTGGGCCTGGTAGAAGCTCTGGTAGACGGTGTAGGGGAGGTTGGCGGTGCCCAGGCCGCCGGACGTGATCGTGAAGACCGCGTCGAAGTTCTGGACGATGTAGATCGATCCCAGCAGGGCGCCGAGTTCGAGGTAGCGGCGCAGGTGCGGGAGCGTCAGATGGCGGAAGATCTGCCAGTCGTTGGCGCCGTCGACCCGCGCGGCCTCCAACTGCTCGTTGTCACGGCTCTGCAGGCCCGCCAGCAGGATCAGCATCATGAACGGCGTCCACTGCCAGATCAGCGATGCCTCCACCGCGAGCAGCGGGTTGTTGGAGATCCAGTCCGGCTGCGGACCGCCCACGTAGTGCAACAGCCCGTTCAGCAGGCCGTATTCGGGGTTGAACAGCACGTGCTTCCAGAGCAGGGCCGCCGCCACCGGGACCACCAGGAACGGCGCGATCAGCAGCGTGCGGACCACGCCCCGGCCGCGGAACTTCCGGTCCAGGAGCAGGGCGAGCGCCAGGCCCAGGATCAGGCTGAGCAGGACCACCGTGGCCGTCAGCAGGACCGTCGTCCACACCGAGTGGCGCAGGTCCGCGTCGGTCAGGACCTCCTTGTAGTTGTCGAGGCCGGTGAAGTGACGGGCGTTCGGATACAGGGCGTTCCAGTCGAAGAACGAGATCACCAGCGTGGCCACGAACGGGAGCTGGGTCACCACGATCATGAAGACCAGGGCGGGCAGCAGCGGGGCACGGGTGGCCCAGGCCTTCAGCCGGGCGGAGGGCCGGCGGGTGCTGCGTACGGAAGTTGCGACGGTCGGAGCCGTTGTCGTGGCGGTCATCGTCCCTCGTACTCCTTCGAGATCTTCTCGGCGAGCTGCTGGGACTTCTTCAGCGCCGAGTCGACGGACTGGCGTCCGGCGATGGCGGCACTGATCTCCTGGGAGACCTTGGTGCCGAGATCGGTGAACTCGGGGATGCCGACGAACTGGATGCCGGGCGCGGGGCGCGGCTGCACCCCCGGGTCGTTGGGCTTGGCGCCCTCGATGGCCTCCTTGGTCATCTCCTGGAAGGCCGCCGCCGACTTGCGGTAGTCGGCGTTCTCGTACGTCGACGCGCGCTTGCCCGCGGGCACGTTGGGCCAGCCGCTGGTCTCGCCGACCAGCTGCTCGTACTGCTTGCTGGACGCCCAGGAGACGAACTTCCAGGCCTTGTCCGGGTTGCGGGAGGCCTTCTGGATGCCCCAGGCCCAGGTGTAGAGCCAGCCGGAGGAGTCCGTCTTCTCGACGGGAGCGGGGGCGTAGCCGAGCTTGCCCTTGACCGGGGAGTTCGACGCCTCCAGGGAACCGGCGGCCGACGTGGCGTCGTACCACATGGCGACCTTGCCCTGGGTCATGTTGTTCAGGCACTCGGCGAAGCCGGACTGTGCGGCGCCGGACTCACCGTGCTTGCGCACCAGGTCGACGTAGAACTTCGTCGCCTTCTCGAAGGCGGGGGAGTCGAGTCGGGCCTTCCAGTCCTTGGTGAACCAGGTGCCGCCGAAGGTGTTCACGACGGTGGTGAGCGGTGCCATGACCTCGCCCCAGCCCGGCAGGCCGCGCAGACAGATGCCACGCATCCCGGACTTGGCCCCGTCGACCTCGGCGGCCAGCTTCGCCACCTGGTCCCAGGTGGGGTGGGCCGGCATCGTCAGGCCCTTCTCGGCGAACACGTCCTTGCGGTACATCAGGAAGGACGACTCACCGTAGAAGGGCTGGCCGTAGAGCTTGCCGTCGTCGGCGGTCAGGGACTGCCGCATCGGCCTCAGCACGTCCTGCTCGTCGTACGACGGGTCCTTGGCGACGTACGAGTTCATCTCGTGCAGCCAGCTGTTCTTGGCGTAGATGGGGATCTCGTAGTTGCTGAGCGTCGCCACGTCGTACTGGCCCGCCTGGTTGGCGAAGTCCTGGCTGATCTTGTCGCGGACGTCGTTCTCCGGCAGGACGGTGAAGTTCACCTTGATGCCGGTCTCCTTGGTGAAGTGCGCCTTGGTGAGTTTCTGCAGCTCCACCATCTGCGGGTTGTTGACCATCAGGACGTTGACGGAGTTGCCGCCGGAACCGCCCCCGCCCGCCCCGACCCAACAGCCGGAGAGCAGCGGGGCGAGCAGCGTCCCTGCGGCGGCCATGGCGAGCGTGGCTCGCGTCGGCCGTCGTCGGCTCTGGGTTCGCATGGATCGCTCCTGAACATATGGGGAGATAAAGGGCGCGACTTGGCGTGGAAGTGCCCTGGAAGGGGTGCGTCGGGTTTCAGACTCGGATGACCTGCGGCCCGAGCAGCGAGTAGCGGTGGGCCTCGGCCGACGGGAGCAGGGTGCTGGTCACGATCGTCTCCAGTGCGCCGATCTCCGCGAACCGGCAGAAGCTGACCGCCCCGAACTTGGTGTGCACGCCGGCGAAGACGGTGCGGCGCGCGGCCCGGATGGCCTGTGCCTTGACCTCGCTCACGGCCGGGTCGGGGGTGGTCAGGCCGTGCTCGCGGGAGATGCCGTTGGCGCCGATGAAGGCGAGGTCGAGGACGAAACCGGCCAGCATCTTGGTCGTCCAGTGGTCGACGGTGGCCAGCGTGCCGGAGCGGACCCGGCCGCCGAGCAGCAGCACGGAGATGCCGTCGGCCTCCGCGAGCGCGCCCGCGACCGGCAGGGACGCGGTGACCACGGTCAGCGGCCGGTCCCTGGGCAGTGCCTCGGCGATGAGCTGCGGAGTGAAGCCCTCGTCGACGAAGACCGTCTCGGCGTCCCCGAGCAGCTCGGCCGCGGCGGCCGCGATCCGGCGCTTCTCGGGTACGTGGCTGGTGGCGCGGAATTCCAGCGTCGTCTCGAAGCCGGCGCTCTCCACGGGGTAGGCGCCGCCGTGGGTGCGGCGGATCAGTCCGTGGTCCTCCAGGGCGCGCAGATCCCGTCGTACGGTCTCCTTGGCCACGCCCAGCTCGGTGGCGAGCGCGGTGACGTCGACCGAGCCGGTGGCGCGCGCGGCCCGCACGATCTCGCGCTGGCGCTCTTCCGCCGTCTTCGCGGTGTTCGCCGTCATCGCCGTCACCTGCTTCCCTGCTGTGGTGCCCGTTCGGGCCCGGTGAGGCCCATGCAGGAAGTTCTACAACCGGTCTCCGGCACTGACCAGGCCTGTTGCAGGACCGATGCTGCCCGTATGCGCCCGTTTGCGGAGCGGAGTGCCCGCCTCGGACCTGCGCGGCTGCGGAACGGGGCGTGAGATCGGGCACGGGTGATGCCCGAATACGTCGGCGGGCGGGCCCGTTCGGTGCCCGCCCGCCGTGAAATCCAGCCGATCAGTACGGCCAGATCGGCGGGTCGCTCACGAAGTGGCCGCCCAGGTAGGCGTGCGCGATGTTGTCCGGTTCCAGCTCGCCCTGCTCGGCGATCAGCTTCTCCGCGTACGGCTCGGAGTCGTCCTGCGGGTCGTAGCCGAGCGCCCGCGCCGTCGACAGGTCCCACCACAGCCGGGTGTTCGCGGAGGAGCCGTAGACGACGGTGTGGCCGACGCTCTCGGCGGTCAGGGCCGCGTGGAAGAGGCGGGCGCCGTCGGGCGGGCTCATCCAGACCGACAGCATCCGCACGCTGGTCGGCTCCGGGAAGCAGGAGCCGATGCGGACCGACACGGTCTCCAGGCCGTACTTGTCCCAGTACAGCTGGGCGAGGTCCTCGCCGAAGGACTTGGACAGACCGTAGAAGGTGTCCGGGCGGCGCGGGGTGTCGATGGGGATCAGGGGATCGTCGCCCTGCGGGCGCGGGGTGAAGCCCACCGCGTGGTTGGAGGACGCGAAGACGATCCGCTGCACGCCCTCCTCGCGGGCGGCCTCGTACAGGTTGTACGTGCCCTCGATGTTCGCCTTGAGGATCTTCTCGAAGGGGGCTTCCAGGGAGATGCCGGCGAGGTGGATGATCGCCTCGACGCCCCGCACGGCCTCGCGCACGGCCTTCTTGTCGGCGAGATCGGCGGTGACCGCGTCCGGGTCGCCCTCGATCGGGCGCAGGTCGAGGAGGCGCAGCTCGTAGCCGAAGGCCGGGAGCAGGTTCCGCATCAGGGTGCCGAGCCCGCCGGCGGCGCCGGTGAGCAGAACGGTGCGGGGGGCTGGCATCCTCGGTTCTCCTTCGGTCAACGGCCGCATGTATGCACGATATTCACATCCGTGGACACGCTAGGGATTGCCGACCTACCCCGTCAAGTGTGCCGCGAAGCCGGGAAATCCGCTCTTGGGATGCCCGATTGTCTGCTTGACCGGCCATGAAGGGCTTCATAGGGTGGATGCGTTCAGAAATATAGACGCCAATCAGAAGAACGTACGCGCCTGCCTCAGGGAGAGCCCGTGACGCCAGCCCCCCTCGCCGCTCGACTCAGCATCCCCAGCGGGCCGCTGTTCTTCCCGGTCACCGCCTACGGCCCGGACGGCTCGGTCGACCTCGACGCCTTCCGTGCGCATGTGCGCCGCGGGGTCGAGGCCGGGGCCGCCGCGGTCTTCGCGTGCTGCGGCACCGGCGAGTTCCACGCGCTCACCCCCGAGGAGTTCGAGGCCTGCGTACGGGCGGCCGTCGAGGAGACGGACGGCCGGGTGCCGGTCGTCGCCGGCGCCGGGTACGGCACCGCACTCGCCGTGCGGTACGCGCGCGTGGCCGAAGCCGCCGGGGCGGACGGACTGCTCGCCATGCCGCCGTACCTCGTGGTCGCCGGGCAGGAGGGGCTGCTGCGGCACTACCGGGAGGTGGCCGCCGCGACCGGGCTGCCGGTGATCGTCTACCAGCGCGACAACGCCGTGTTCACCCCGCAGAGCGTCGTCGAACTGGCCCGCACGGACGGGATCATCGGCTTCAAGGACGGCCTCGGCGACCTCGACCTCATGCAGCGCATCGTCAGCGCCGTGCGCACCGAGGTCCCCGGTGACTTCCTCTACTTCAACGGCCTGCCGACCGCCGAGCAGACCCAACTCGCCTACCGCGCCGTCGGAGTCCCGCTCTACTCCTCCGCCGTGTTCTGCTTCGCCCCGGAGATCGCGCTCGCCTTCCACCGGGCGCTGGAGACGGGCGACGACACGACGGTGCACCGTCTCCTCGACGGTTTCTACCGCCCGTTCGTCGAACTGCGGGCCCAGGGCCGCGGGTACGCCGTGTCCCTGGTCAAGGCAGGTGTACGACTGCGCGGGCTGGACGTGGGGGAGGTCCGGCCGCCGCTGCACGAACCCGCCGAGGACCATGTCAAACAGCTCGCCGAGCTGATCGAGCGCGGGTACGCACTACTGGAGGACGGCAAGTGAAGGCGTCGACTTTCGTCTACCCCTGGGACGTCAACGGGGACCCGGAGGCCGCGAGCCGTATCGCCGCGCTCGGCGTCCAGCAGGTGACGCTGGCCTCCGCGTACCACTCCACGCGCGCGCTCACACCCCGCCACCCGCGCCACCGCATCGTCACCGCCGAACACGCCGCCGTGCTGTACCCCACGGACGCGCGCTGGGAGGGCCGGGAGCTGCGCCCGTACGCGGCCGGCGACTGGGCGCCCGGAGACGCGTACGGCGAGGCCGCCGCGGCCCTCGCGGACGCCGGCCTCGAGGTGCACACCTGGGTGGTCCTCGCGCACAACTCCCGCCTGGGCGCCGAACATCCGGACACCTCCGTCGTCAACGCCTACGGCGACCGCTACCCGTGGGCGCCGTGCATCGCCCGGCCCGCCACGCGCGCGTACCTCGTCGACCTGGCTGCCGAGGCAGCCGTACGTCCCGGGGCGCGCGGCACCGAGCTGGAGTCCCTCGGCTGGTACGGGCTGCAGCATCTGCACGCCCACGACAAGACCGGCGGGGTCGGCCTCGGGGACGTCGGGATGTACCTCATGGCGCTCTGCTTCTGCACCGTCTGCCGGGCGGGCTACGGCGAACAGGGCCTGGACGCCGACGAGTTTGCGGCCGCCGTACGGGACGCGCTGGAGCCGCTGTGGCAGGGGGCGCCCGACGACGGGGGCTGGGCCGGGGTCGAGAAGCTGCTCGGCGAGGCGACGGCATCGGCCACGCGCGCGTGGCGTGACGAAACCGCCCGCACGCTCCAGGAGACGGCGGTCCGGGCGGTGCGCGAGGCGGCCCCCGAGGGCTTCCAGGTGCTGCTGCACGCCGACCCGGTGACGTACCACGTCGGCGCCAACCCGGGTGTCGACCCTGAGCACATCCTGTCCGTGGCGGACGGCGTGGTCGTGCCGTGCGCGGGCGGTGCGGAGCTGCTGACGCCGTTCGCCGAGCAGGGCCGCGAGGCGGCCGTCATCGCCGCCAACTTCCCCGTGGTCTCGGGCATGGGCGGCAGCCCGGCCACCCTGGCCGCGGACGCGGCGGCGGCCCGGGACCGGGGTGCCACCCAACTGCGGCTGTATCACGCCGGGTTGGCGTCGGACGGGGACCTGGAGGCGGTGCGCTCGGCGCTCGCCGGATTCTGAAGGAGCGAAGCCGCGGGTACCACCAGGACCGCTCCCAGGGCGATCAACACCAGCCGGTAGTCGGCCAGTTCTACCAGCGCGGCCCCTACGGCCAGCCCGAGCACGTTCGGCGTGAACAGGAGCGTGTTCGCCGTGGCGGCCGTACGGCCGAGCAGCGCGTCCGGGGTCTCGCGCTGCACGGCGGTCAGCGCGGCGATCAGGACGCAGGGCAGCCCCACGCCGCTCGCCGCGCTGCAGGCCAGGGCCACCGGGTCGGACGGGACCGCCCGCGTTGCTACCGCAACCGCCGTGAGGGCGATGCCGTACGTGGCGAACCGGCGTTCCCCCAGCCGCCGCAGCGCGGGCCCCGAGACCAGCCCGACCGCGACCGAGCCGGCGCCCTGGACGGCGTACAGGACACCGGCGTAGGCGGGGGAGTGCCCGAGGCCGTCGATGACGGCGTAGAGCAGCGCCCCGCCGATGCCCGCGCAGAGCATCGTCGTGCCGCCGGCCAGGACCAGCCGGCGCAGCCGGGGGTGCGCCCACAGGAACCGGGCGCCCTCGGCCGTCCGCTCCCACCAGCCGCTCGTGGGCGGCTCCGGCTTCTCCTCGCGGACGCGCAGCAGGGCGTACACGCCCGTGGCCAGGACGAACGTGACGGCGTCCAGCAGGGCGACGGCCGGGCCGCCGTACGCCGCGAAGAGGCCCGCGCCCGCGAGCGGGGCGACCAGCTTCATGCCCTCGGTCGCCGTCATGCGCAGCCCGTTGAAGTCGCCCAGCAGGGCACGGTCGACGGCGGCGGCGACGAGCGCCGACTCGGCCGCGTCGTGGACGACGCCTGCGGCGCCGTACACGAAAAGGACCGTGTAGAGCAGCCACAGGCGGCTCGGGGAGTCGACGGTGAAGAGGGTGAGCAGAAGGGCGGCCAGGAGGAGGTTCGCGCCGATGAGGAGCGGTTTGCGGCGGACGCGGTCGGCGAGCGTGCCGAGCAGGGGGCCGACGAGCGTGGGGGCCCACATGGCGAGCAGGCACAGCGCCGCCAGTCCGTCCGAGCCGGTCAGCTCCTTGACCCACACGCCCGAGGCGAGCCACAGCGCCGAGGTCCCGAAGCCGGAGACCACCACGCCCGCCAGATACAGCCCCGCGTTGCGGTCCCGCAGGACCCGCAGCACCGCCCATGTCGTCCCTGCCGATGTCGTCATGCCTGGCCATCGTGGGTCTAAGGACCCGGGCGGGGGATGGGGCAAGTGCCGTATCCGCGGCTGCGGAAGCGGCGGCGGGAACCCGTTGGAACCTGTCGGTAATCCCCATGGGAGGCGCACCGGGCCGGCCATAGCGTCGACGTCCATGAGCTACGTTGCCCCGATCCTCATCGGCATCGCCTACGTCCTGCTGATGTCCCTCGTCCGCGAACCGCACCGGCGCCGGCTGAACGCCCTCATGGTCGCCGGGGCCGGCGCCGCCTACCTCAGCGGCGGCGGTCTCGGCGGCTGGGAGTTCGCGTTCACCGCCCTGTCGACGTACGTCGCCTACCGGGGCCTCGACTCCTGGAGCTTCATCGGTATCGGCTGGCTGCTGCACACCGCGTGGGACGTCGTGCACCACCTCAAGGGCAACCCGATCGTGCCGTTCGCGCACAGCTCCTCGCTGGGGTGTGCGATCTGTGATCCGGTGATCGCGCTGTGGTGCCTGGGCGGGGGGCGGACGCCGGCCGAGCTTGTGCGGGTTGTGCGGGTCGAGCCCGGCGTGCGATGAGTTTCCGGGTCGTGGTCGGTCTACCTCTCACAGACACGACTGTGAGGAGCAGTGCATGACTGACACGACCCTCGACCTCGGACCGCAGACGCGCGTGATCGCACGGCTCGCGGAGGGGGTGCGCGAGGAGCAGCTGGCGGACGGGACGCCCTGTCCGGACTGCGCGGTGCGCAACATGCTGGGCCACCTGCTCGGCCTGTCCGCCGCCTTCCGGGACGCCGCCCGCAAGGACCTGGGCGCGACGACCGACACCAGTCCGGGAGACGTCACCCCGGACATCGGCCCCGGCTGGCGCGAGGAACTCCCCAAGGTGCTCGACGAGTTGGCCGACGCCTGGCGCGACCCGTCCGCCTGGACGGGCATGACCCGCGCGGGCGGCGTGGACCTGCCGGGCGAGGTCGCGGCCGCCGTGGCCGTCGACGAACTGGTCATCCACGGCTGGGACCTGGCCCGTGCGACCGGCCAGGACTACACCCCCGACCCGGCCGCACTCCAGACGTCCCACGACTTCCTGCTGGCCGCGGCCGAGGACCCGAGCCGGGGCGGCGGCATCTTCGGCCCGGTGGTGCCGGTACCGGCGGAGGCCTCGCTGCTCGACCGGGCGGTGGGGCTGAGCGGGCGCCACCCGGGCTGGACGCCGTAATCCCAGGGGCAGGGGGCTACGGCGGAACATACGCCGGTGCGCGGAGGTGTCGGTGGACGCCGGTCCCGGCACCTTCGCGGAGTTGCAGCGGCACACCGATCCGGCGCGGCTGACGGCGATCTGGACCTCGCACCTCCACGCGGACCACAACGCCGATCTGCTCGCCGCCGTCTACGGCCTCGCGTACGGCGGTCTGACCCCGCCCGCGCCCATCCCCGTCCACGCACCCGGCGACTGCGCCAGGCATCTCGCCGGGTTCTTCGGGCGCCCGGACGCCGGTTTCCTGAGCGGCATCCTCGACTTCCGTCCCCTGCACGACGGCCACACCGCCCGACACGGCGACCTGCTCCTCGCCTCCCGGCTCGCCCAACTCGCGGCCGACGCCGACCTGTTCCTCTGCGAAGCCGACATCTGACCAGGACCGTCTGACCCGTCCGCCCCCGCAACCCCAACTTCCTTTGTCAGAAGCATTGACGAAACATGCGGCCCCTCCTACCTTCAACGCGTCGTACTTCGTACGTCATATATGAGACGCGATACGCGAGATCCGAGAGGCGCGCATGACCTCTGTGCCCACGCCGATCCCCTCCCGCACGCAGTACGTGCTGGAGGAGATCAAACGCCGCATCCTCACCGGGCGGTTGACGCCGGGTCAGGCCCTGGTGGAGACCGAGCTCGCCGCGCAGTTCGGGGTGTCCAAGACCCCGGTGCGGGAGGCGCTCAAGACCCTGGCCGGCACCGGACTGGTCGTCATGAGCCAGTACAAGGGCGTCACGGTGCGCATGGTGGACGCGGACATGGCACGCGAGGTGTACGACGTGCGGCTGCTCCTCGAGCCCGAGGCGCTCAAGCGGGCGGTCAAGCGGGGCGCCTCCCTCGACGCCGCCCGCGACGCCCTCACCCGCGCCGACGACGCCACCGACACCGCCGAACGCTCCCTCGCCAACCGGGAGTTCCACCGCGCCCTCTACCTGCCGTGCGGCAACCCGCTGCTCGGCCGGATGCTCGACGAGGTCCGCGACCAGGCCGCCCTCGTCTCCGCCGTCGCCTGGGCCGCCGACCCCTCCTGGGAGCGGGAGGCGAACGAGCACCGGGAGATCCTGCGGCTCGCCCTGGACGGCGACGCCGGCGGCGCCGCACGCGCCCTCCACGACCACATCGCGTCCTTCGTGCAGCGAGCGTTCCCCCAGGCCATGGAAGAGGAAGGGCAGGCATGAGCAGCGCGACGTTCGAGACCCGACGGGCGGCCCTGGCCGACGTGGTGGCGATCCCGGTGACCCCGTTCGCCGAGGACGGCACCGTCGACCAGGACGCCCACCGGGCCCTGCTGCGTCGGCTGCTCGAGGGCGGGGTGCGGATCCTCACCCCCAACGGGAACACCGGCGAGTTCTATGCCCTCACCCCCGAAGAGCGCCGCCTCGTCACGGAGTTGACCATCGACGAGGCCGGCGAGCGGGCGGCCGTCCTCGTCGGGGTCGGCCACGACGTGCCCACCGCCGTCGCCTCCGCACGCCACGCCCGCGAGCTCGGCGCCCAGATGGTGATGGTCCACCAGCCCGTCCACCCGTACGTCTCCCAGGCCGGCTGGGTCGACTACCACCGCGCCGTCGCCGCGGCCGTCCCCGAGCTCGGCGTCGTCCCGTACATCCGCAACGCCCAGCTCTCCGGCTTCCGCCTCGCCGAACTCGCCGACTCCTGTCCGAACGTCATCGGGGTCAAGTACGCCGTCCCCGACGCCGCCAAGTTCGCAGCGTTCGCGCGCGACGCGGGGCTCGACCGCTTCGTCTGGGTCGCCGGTCTCGCCGAGCCGTACGCGCCCTCGTACTTCTCCGCGGGCGCCACCGGCTTCACCTCCGGACTCGTGAACGTCGCCCCGTCCGTTTCGCTGAATATGATCGAAGCGCTTCGATCCGGCGACTACCCGGCCGCCATGAAGGTCTGGGAACAGATCCGCCGCTTCGAGGAGCTGCGTGCCGCGAACGGCTCCGCCAACAACGTCACGGTCGTCAAGGAGGCCCTCGCCTCCCTCGGCCTGTGCCGCCGCGACGTCCGCCCGCCGAGCAGGACGCTGCCCGAGGACGAACGGGCCGAGGTCGCCGCGATAGCCGCCGGGTGGTCGATATGAAGTCACCGGAAGAGCTCAGAAGCCACCAGTGGTACGGCACGGACGGCCTTCGCTCCTTCAGTCACCGGGCACGGACCCGCCAGCTCGGCTACCTCCCCGAGGAACACCTCGGCAAGCCCGTCATCGCCGTCCTCAACACCTGGTCCGACATCAATCCCTGTCATGTGCATCTCAGGGATCGTGCCCAGGCCGTGAAGCGCGGAGTGTGGCAGGCCGGGGGCTTCCCGCTCGAGTTCCCGGTCTCCACCCTCTCCGAGACCTTCCAGAAGCCGACCCCGATGCTCTACCGCAACATGCTCGCGATGGAGACGGAGGAGCTGCTGCGCTCGTATCCGGTCGACGGGGCCGTGCTGATGGGCGGCTGCGACAAGTCCACGCCCGCGCTCCTCATGGGGGCCGCGTCGGTCGACCTGCCGACCGTCTTCGTGCCCGCCGGACCCATGCTGCCGGGCCACTGGCGCAACGAGGTCCTCGGCTCCGGCACCGACATGTGGAAGTACTGGGACGACAAGCGCGCCGGCCTCATCGGCGACTGTGAGATGACCGAGCTGGAGAGCGGCCTCGCCCGATCGCCCGGCCACTGCATGACGATGGGTACGGCGTCCACGCTCACCGCCGCCGCGGAAGCGCTCGGCGTCACTGTCCCCGGTGCCTCCAGCATCCCGGCCGTCGACTCCGGGCACGACCGGATGGCCGCCAAGGCAGGCCTCCGAATCGTCGAACTGGTCCACAGGGACCGGAAGTTGAGCGACATCCTCACCCAGGACGCCTTCGAGGACGCCGTCACCACCGTCCTCGGCCTCGGCGGCTCCACCAACGCCGTCATCCACCTGATCGCCATGGCCGGACGGGCCGGAGTCCGCCTCACCCTCGACGACTTCGACCGCATTGCCCGCACCGTGCCGGTGCTGGCCAACGTCCGGCCCGGCGGACAGACGTACCTCATGGAGGACTTCCACTTCGCCGGAGGCCTCCCCGGGTTCCTCTCCCGCATCCCCGACCTGCTCCACCTGGACCGGCCGACGGTCTCGTACGACACCCTGCGCGAGCAGATCGACGGCGCGCAGGTCCACAACGACGACGTCATCCGGCCCCGCGACAACCCGGTCGCGAACGAGGGCGGCGTCGCCGTCCTGCGCGGCAACCTCTGCCCCGACGGCGCCGTCATCAAGCACATCGCCGCCGAGCCGCACCTGCTCAAGCACACCGGTCCCGCGGTCGTCTTCGACGACTACAGGACCATGCAACGCACCATCAACGACCCGGAGTTGAGCATCACCGCCGACAGCGTGCTGGTGCTGCGCAACGCCGGACCCAAGGGCGGCCCGGGCATGCCCGAGTACGGCATGCTGCCCATCCCCGACCACCTGCTGAAGCAGGGTGTGCGGGACATGGTGCGGATCTCCGACGCCCGGATGAGCGGCACGAGTTACGGCGCGTGCGTGCTGCACGTGGCGCCCGAGTCGTACATCGGCGGCCCGCTGGCCCTCGTACGGACCGGGGACCTCATCACCCTCGACGTCGAGGCACGCACCCTCCATCTCCACGTGGGCGACGAGGAGTTGGAGTGCCGCAGGGCGGACTGGACGCCGCCGCCCACCCGTTACGAGCGCGGCTACGGCGCGCTCTACAACGAGCAGATCACCCAGGCCGACACCGGCTGCGACTTCGAGTTCCTCGCCCGTCCGGGCCGGGTCGCCGACCCGTACGCGGGCTGAACCACAGCACCACCCAGGCACGGCCAAGAACGCACCACGCACTACGAGAAAGCGCTTCCTGCGCGACGCATGCACGACGCAAGCACGACGTACCGAGAACGGAGACCAGTCATGGCCCAAGCCGCAGCCGTGGCGAAACCGCCCGCGCCACCCCGGCGGCGCCGTGCCTCCGCCACGCCGCGCAGGCTGCCGTACCTGCTGATCGCGCCGGCGGCCCTGCTGATGCTGGGTTTCATCGCCTACCCGGTCATCAGCGTCTTCTACTACAGCCTGCAGAACTACAACCCCACCAAGCCGTGGCGGAACGGCTTCGCGGGCTTCGACAACTTCGTCCAGGCCTTCACCAACGACCCGCAGTTCTGGGACACGCTGACCTTCAGCGCCAAGTGGGTCATAGTCGAGGTCGGTCTGCAGCTGCTCTTCGGTCTCGCCCTGGCGCTGATCGTCAACCAGACTTTCGTCGGGCGGGCGTTGGGCCGCGCGCTGGTCTTCTCCCCGTGGGCCGTCTCCGGTGTGCTGACCTCCGCGATCTGGGTGCTGCTCTACAACTCCCAGACGGGCATCACCCGTTACCTCGCGGACATGGGCATCGGTTCGTACGGCACGAGCTGGCTCTCGGACACCTCGACCGTCTTCCCCGCGGCGATAGTCGCCGACCTCTGGCGAGGCGTCCCCTTCTTCGCGATCCTCATCCTCGCCGACCTGCAGTCCGTCTCGAAGGACCTGTACGAGGCCGCCGAGGTCGACGGGGCGAGCCGCCTCAAGCAGTTCTGGCACATCACCCTGCCGCACCTGAAGGACGCGATCGTCCTGTCGACACTGCTGCGCGCGGTCTGGGAGTTCAACAACGTCGACCTGCTCTACACCCTCACGGGCGGCGGTCCGGCGGGAGAGACCACGACGCTCCCGCTCTACATCGCCAACACCAGCGTCGACGCCCACAACTTCGGCTACGCATCGGCCCTGACCACGGTGGCGTTCGTGATTCTGCTCTTCTGCTCGATGGTCTATCTGCGGCTGAGCAAGTTCGGAGGTGAGGAGAAGTGATCACCGAGATCGCACCCGCGCCGGAGCGCGTGGCGCCCGAGCCGGCCCGGCCGAGGAAGAAGCGCCGCGCCTGGGACGAGGCCCCGCGCTGGCAGATCTACGTCCCCCTGTCGATCTACCTCCTCTTCACCCTGATCCCCTTCTACTGGATCCTGCTCTTCGCTCTCCGTCCGGCCGGCTCGACCTCCCTCGTGCCCTGGCCGATGACCTTCGAGCACTTCGAGAAGGTCTGGAACGAGCGGGCGTTCGGCACCTACTTCCAGAACAGTGTGCTCGTCGGCGTCGCCACCCTGGTGATGACGACCCTGGTCGCGCTGGCCGGCGGTTACGCCCTCGCCCGGTTCAACTTCAAGGTCAAGCGGGCCTTCATGCTCGCCCTGCTCTGCACCCAGTTCGTGCCGGGGGCGCTGCTCCTGGTTCCGCTCTTCGAGATCTTCGCCAACCTGCGGATGATCAACTCGCTCGGCAGCGTCGTCATCGCCGAGACGGTCTTCCAGCTGCCGCTGTCGATGATCCTGATCAGCGGCTTCATCCGGAACGTGCCGTACTCGCTGGAAGAGGCCGCCTGGGTCGACGGCTGCAATCGCTTCACGGCCTTCCGCATCGTCGTGCTCCCGCTGCTGCGGCCCGGGTTGATCGCCGTCGGCTCCTTCGCCTTCGTGCACGCCTGGAACCACTTCCTGTTCGCCCTGATGTTCCTGAGCGACCAGAGCAAGCAGACCATCCCGGTCGGCCTCAACACCCTGATGAGCGCGGACAGCGTCGACCTCGGTGCGCTCGCCGCGGGCGGCATCATCGCGGCCGTACCCGTCGTGATCGTGTTCGCCTTCATCCAGAAGTGGCTGATCACCGGCTTCAGCGCGGGGGCGGTGAAGGGATGAGGCGCCGTCGGACGCAGGTGAGATGCGTGAGGGCGGACTCTCCGGCCGTCGTCGACCGGGCCGCTGCCCGGGATGCCGGCTGCCGCGTCCGGATCGCGGGTGACGGCCGACCGTCCGAAGAGGCCGGGGCGTTCGGCGGCGCTGCCGAAACGGCTGCCGACCGCGTCGCGGACGTACGGGAGCGGTTGCTCCTTCCTTCCCGCGCAAGGGCGGTGACGACATGAGGTTCCGTCAGATCGCCGTCACCACCGCCCTGTTGGGACTCTTCTGCCTCCCCGCCCACGCCGAGCCCCGCGACATCAGCCGCGACACCCTGCCCGCCGACGACGGCTGGGCCGCCTACGGCACCGGCACCACCGGTGGCTCGGCCGCCGACGACGCCCATGTCCACACCGTCACCGACCGCGCCGGCCTGGTCCGTGCGCTCGACGGCGGCAGCGACACCCCGAAGATCATCAGGATCGCGGGGACGATCGACGCCAACACCGACGACGACGGCCACCACCTGGACTGCGCCGACTACGCCACCGACGGCTACAGCCTGAAGAAGTACCTGGCCGCCTACGACCCCCGCACCTGGGGCTCCGCCAAGCCGAGCGGCGCGCAGGAGGAGGCCCGCCAGGCGTCCGCCGCCGAGCAGGCCGCGCGGGTCACGCTGCCCGTCGGCTCCAACACCACCATCGTCGGGCTCGGCAACGCGGTCCTGAAGGGCGCCAACCTCCAGGTCAAGAACGCGGACAACGTCATCGTCCGCAACCTCGACCTGCGCGACGCCTACGACTGCTTCCCCGTCTGGCAGCCCAACACCGGAGGCCTCGGCGACTGGAAGACGTCGTACGACAACATCTGGCTGACCGGCGCCACGCACGTGTGGATCGACCACGTCACGGCGAGCGACAAGGGTCACCCCGACGCGAAGGAGCCCACCTACTTCGCCCGCAACTACCTGCGCCACGACGGCCTGTTGGACATCACCAACGGCTCCGACCTGGTCACCGTCTCCTGGAGCCGGTTCGAGGACCACGACAAGGCGATGCTCATCGGCAACAGCGACTCGGCGACCGGCGACCGCGGCAAGCTGCGGGTCACGCTCCACCACAACCAGTTCGAGTCCGTCGTCCAGCGTGCGCCCCGCGTCCGCTTCGGGCAGGTGCACGTCTACGACAACCGGTACGTCGTCCCGGAGGGCGCCGAGTACCGCTACTCGCTCGGCGTGTCCACGGAGTCAGGCATCTACGCCGAGAACAACTCCTTCCGCACGCCGGGCCATGTCGAGGTCGCCGACCTCGTGAAGAGCTGGAACGGGACCGCCCTGCACCAGACCGGCACCCTCTTCAACGGCCGTCCGGTGGATCTTCTGGCGATCTACAACGCCTACAACTCCGGCAGCGAGCGCGACCTCACCGCCGACGTCGGCTGGACGCCTACCCTGCACGCACAGATCGACAGCGCCGCGGTGGCCGACCGAGAGGTGGCGCGCGGCGCGGGCGCAGGGAGGATCCCATGAGCACAGACATCGTCCTGGCGGGCGCGCGCGGCCACGGCCGCTGGCACCTGGACAACATCCGCCGGCTCCAGGACAAGGGGATCGTACGGCTGGCAGGCATCTGCGAGCTGACCCCGCTGGCCGCCGACGAGATCCCGGAGGGCCTCGGCACGCCCGAGCAGTCCGCCGACTTCGGCGCGCTCCTCGACTCCACCGGCGCCCGCATCGCGGTGATCTGCACGCCGATCCCCACCCACACGGACCTTGCGCTGACCGCCGCGCGCAAGGGCGTTCACCTCCTCCTGGAGAAGCCGCCCGCGCCGTCGTACGCCGAGTTCCGGCGGATGGCCGACGGGGTCGCCGAGGCGGGCGTGGTCTGCCAGATCGGCTTCCAGTCGCTGGGCTCGCACGCCGTGTCCGCGGTCCGGCAGATGGTCGCCGAGGGCGCGATCGGCGAGGTCGTCGGCATCGGCGGGGCCGGCGCCTGGGCGCGGCCGGAGTCGTACTACCGGCGTGCGCCCTGGGCCGGGAAGCGGCGCCTGAACGGCGTCGACGTGATCGACGGTGTGCTGACCAACCCCCTCGCGCACGCCGTCGCCACCGCCCTCGCGCTGGACGGCTCCACGCGCGCCGAGGACGTCACCGACATCGAGCTCGAGCTGCTGCGTGCCAACGACATCGAGTCCGACGACACCTCCTGCGTCCGCGTCACCACCGCCCAGGACCGCCCGATCACCGTCGCGGCGACCCTGTGCGCCGAGGACCCCGACGACCCGTATGTCGTCGTGCACGGCACCAGCGGGCGGATCACCTTCTGGTACAAGCAGGACCGCGTCCTGCTCCAGCGCGCCGACCACGGCCCTCAGGAGTACGAGTACGGCCGCACCGACCTGCTGGAGAACCTGGTCGACCACCTCACCGACGGCGCCGAGCTGCTGGTCACCCCGGACGCGACGGGCGCCTTCATGAGGGTTGTTGAAGCGATTCGACTGGCCCCGGACCCGAGCCCGCTGCCGGACGGGGCCTGGCACCTGATCCCCGGCGAGGACCGCAGAGTCGTGGACGGCATCGACGGACTCGTCGCGGCCGCCGCCGACACCCTCGCCCTCTACTCCGAACTCGGCGCCACCTGGGCCCTACCGAAAGAGGAGAGCACATGATGACGACGACCGACTCGCCCGTCCTGCGCGTCGCCGGCCGCCCGGTCGGCCGCTACGTCACCCGGCCCGAACTGCCGGCCAGGCTCTCCCCGCGCCCCTATCTGCACCCCGTCACCACCCTGGCCGGCACGGCGGTCACCGAGCTGAGCCCCGCCGACCACGTCCACCACCTCGGCGTCGGTGTCGCCGTTCCCGACGTCGAGGGGCACAACTTCTGGGGCGGGCGGACGTACGTCCGCGACCAGGGGCCGACCGAGCTGGACAACCACGGCGCCCAGCGCCACAGCTCCTTCCAGCTGCGCGATCCCGACGGCTTCGTGGAGGAGCTGCGCTGGGTGGCGTCGGGAGCGGAGCTGCTGCGCGAACGCCGTACGGTCGCAGCCACCGAACTCACGGACGCCGCCTGGGCGTTGGACTTCACCTTCTCCCTCACCAACGTCACCTCCGGCCCGCTCTCCATCGGCAGCCCGGCCACCAACGGGCGCCCGGGTGCCGCCTACGGCGGCTACTTCTGGCGCGCCCGCAAGGAGCAGGAAGCCCCCGACGTCTTCACCCCCGACCGCGAGGGCGAGCCGGAGGTGCACGGGTGCCGCGCCGACTGGCTCGCCCTCGCGGGCACCACCTGGACCCTCGTCTTCGCGGGCGCCACGGAGCAGACCCGCCGGGACCCGTGGTTCGTGCGCACCGCCGAATACCCGGGCGTGGGCTCGTCGTTGGCGTACGAGGAACGGCTGCCGATCGAGCCGGGCGACACCGTCGTACGGCGCATCGTGACCGTCGTCGCCGACGGCCGGCTGTCGCGGCACGAGGCGGCGGCGCTGGTTCGCAAGGCGGTGAGCCAGTGACGGACGACGTCTACACGAACCCGATCCTCGACGCCGACTGGTCCGACCCGGACGTCGTCCGCGTCGGCGACGACTTCTACCTCACCGCCTCCAGCTTCGGCCGCGCCCCCGGCCTGCCGCTGCTGCACTCCCGCGACCTCGTCAACTGGACCCTGGTCGGCCACGCCCTCCAACTCCTCGAACCGGCCGCCGAGTTCAGGACCCCGCGCCACGACTGCGGGGTCTGGGCACCCTCGCTGCGCCATCACGACGACCGCTTCTGGATCTTCTGGGGCGATCCCGACCAGGGCATCTTCCAGATCAATGCCCCCGGGATACGCGGCCCTTGGACCCGCCCGCACCTGGTGAAGGCGGGCAGGGGACTCATCGACCCCTGCCCCCTGTGGGACGACGAGACCGGCGAGGCCTATCTCGTGCACGCCTGGGCCAGGTCCCGCTCCGGCGTCAAGAACCGCCTCACCGGCCACCGTATGCGGCCCGACGGCACCGAACTCCTCGACGAGGGCAAGCTGATCGTCGACGGCGACCGCATCCCCGGCTGGTTCACCCTCGAAGGCCCCAAGCTCTACCAGCACGACGGCTGGTTCTGGATCCTCGCCCCCGCGGGGGGAGTCGAGACCGGCTGGCAGGGCGCCTTCCGCTCGCGCGGCTTCTTCGGGCCGTACGAGGAGAAGGTCATCCTTGAGCAGAAGGACACCACCGTCAACGGGCCCCACCAGGGCGGCTGGGTGCGCACCCCGGCCGGCGAGGACTGGTTCCTGCACTTCCAGCAGCGCGGCGCGTACGGCAGGGTCGTGCACCTCCAGCCGATGCGCTGGGGTGCGGACGGCTGGCCCGTCCTCGGCGACGAGGGCGCCCCCGTCGCCGTACACAAGAAGCCCGACCTGCCGCCGCAGCCGCCCGCCGCGCCCGCCACGGACGACGACTTCCCCGGCGGACGCTTCGGCCGCCAGTGGTCCTGGACCGCCAACCCGCGGGAGGGCTGGGCCACCCAGCACTCCGGCGACGGACTGCGCCTGTCCTGCGTCCGCTCGGCCGACGCCCAGGACCTGCGTAAACTCCCGAACGTCCTGACCCAGCGGCTGCCCGGCACGCCGTCCGCGGTCGAGGTGGAGCTCGCGCTGCACAGCGAGGAGCCGGGCGCCCGGGCCGGACTCGCCGTCCTCGGAGACGCGTTCGGCTGGATCGGGCTGCAGCGCGGGGCCGACGGAGCGGTGCATCTCGTGCACCGGTTCGCGGAGGCCGTCGCCGAGAAGGAACGGGACGCCGACCATCCGCGGCTCGCGCCGGAGGGGCGCGTACGGCTGCGGATCGAGATCCGGGCCGGGGCGCGCTGCCGGTTCCTGTACGACATCGGCGAGGGCCTGCAGCCGTCCGGTCCCGTCTTCGCCGCCACCCCCTGGCGCTGGGTCGGCGCGCTGCTCGGCCTGTTCGCGCTCACGCCCGCCGGCTCGGGTCACGCCGGCGCGGCAACCTTCACGCACTTCAGGATCGACTCCTTGTAACCACCGCACTCGTGCAACGCACCGCACCCGTACGCCTGTTGGGAGCCGCAATGACGCAGCACCTTCATAGCAAGCGCTTGCCAGGGCCGAGACCGGGGGCCGGCAAGGTACTGGCCGCCGTGATCGGCCTAGTGGCCGCGTTGAGCCTGGGGGCGATCGGGCAGGCCAAGGCCGCGAACCCGGTGGGGACTTCGGGCTCGGCGAGTTCTGTGGGGACCTCGGCCGCCGCCGATCGATGGACCGACAAGCCGCACGGCTTCGCCTCCCTCGCCGGCGGCACCACCGGCGGTGCGGGCGGCAAGGTCGTGACGGTCACCGACCAGGCCTCGCTGGCCAGGTATGCGGCGGCCGAGGAGCCGTACATCATTCGGGTCTCGGGATCGATTGCCGTCGAACCGTTCGGCTCGAACATCATCGTCGGCTCCGACAAGACCATCATCGGCGTCGGCGACACCGGCGAGATCGTCCACGGCGAGCTGCATCTCGACCCCGGCACGCACAACGTGATCATCCGCAATCTGACGATCCGGGACTCGTACGTCGAGGGCGACTGGGACGGCAAGACGCAGGACTTCGACGCGATCCAGATGGACACCGTCGACCACGTCTGGATCGACCACAACCGCCTCACGCACATGGGCGACGGACTGATCGACCTGCGCAAGGACAGTCAGTACATCACCGTCTCCTACAACCGGTTCAGCAACCACAACAAGGCGTTCGGGATCGGCTGGACGTCCAACGTGGTCACCCAGGTCACCATCGACCACAACTGGTTCACGGGCACGAAGCAGCGCAACCCGTCCGCCGACAACTGCGCCTACGCCCACCTCTACAACAACTACCTGTCGGCGCAGGTGTCCGACGGCGACCCGGTGTGGACGTACGGGAACTGGTCGCGGGGCCACACCAGGATGGTCATCGAGAACAGCTACTACGACGGTGTCCAGCATCCCTACCAGGCCGACGCCACCGCGGAGTTGGTGCAGCGCGGGTCGATCCTGAAGAACACCACCGGGCGGACCGACGAGTGGGGTGCCGCCTTCGATCCTCGGGAGTTCTACGACTACCGGCTGGATCCGGCGGCTGCGGTGCCGGCGCTGGTGACGAAGTTCTCCGGGCCGCAGAAGCGGATCGGGGTCGTGCTCCATGTCCCGGGCGACTACCCGACCGTGCAGGCCGCCGTCGATGCCGTGCCCGACGGGAACGCCGTGCCGGTGACCATCGCCGTCGCTCCCGGCACGTACCGCGCCAAGGTCTACATCCCCGCGACCAAGCCGGACATCACGCTGGCCGGGATCGGCCGGGACCGCTCGGACACCGTCATCGTCCACGACACGCCTGCCGCGTACGGCGGTTCGACGGGCAGCGCGACGGTGCGGATCGCCGCGAACGACGTCACCGCTCGCAACCTCACCTTCAGCAACGACTTCGACGAGGCTGCGGTCGAGCTGAATGGTGAGCAGGCGCTCGCGATGAAGACGACCGGTGACCGGATCGTCTTCGAGGACACCGCGTTCCTGGGCAATCAGGACACGCTCATGACCGACAGCCCCAAGCTGACCACCGTCAGCCGGGTCTACATCCGCGACTCGTACATCGAGGGCGATGTCGACTTCGTCTACGGGCGGGCCACGACCGTGATCGAGCGTTCGGTGATCCGGCTGCTGAGCCGGGGCTCGACCACCAACAACGGCTACATGACGGCCGCTTCGACGTGGACCGGCAACCCGTACGGGTTCCTGATCACGCGGTCGAAGGTCGTGAGCGACGCGCCCGAGCAGTCCTTCCACCTCGGGCGGCCGTGGCATCCCGGCGGTGAACCGGCAGCCGTGGCACAGGTGTTGATCCGGGACAGCGAACTGCCCGCCGCGGTCAAGTCCTCGCCGTGGACCGACATGAGCGGGTTCTCGTGGAAGGACGCGCGGTTCTCGGAGTACCGGAACCACGGGCCGGGAGCCGCGGTGACTGCGGACCGGCCGCAGATGAGCGACGCCGACGCGAAGACCCACACCGTCGCCGACTACCTCAAGGGCAAC
Organism: Streptomyces sp. NPDC001663; assembly: GCF_042893105.1. NCBI lineage: Bacteria > Bacillati > Actinomycetota > Actinomycetes > Kitasatosporales > Streptomycetaceae > Streptomyces > Streptomyces sp. NPDC001663. The sequence continues at coordinate 129,596 of NZ_JBIAUR010000018.1, forward strand.
GACAACTGGGCTCCCCACAGCAGCCGTTGAGCTGTGCCCTGCATACCCCCCACAACTTCATGTCTCAGTTGGATCCAGAAGAAGAGAGCCGACCAATGAAGAGCAGCATCCGCAGAAGCAGGCGCGCGGCCGTCGCCGTCGCCCTGGGCTCCGTGCTCGCCCTGACCGCCACCGCCTGCGGCGACGACGGCAGCGGCAGCGCGGGGGACAAGGGCAACGAGGGCTCCGGCAAGGGCGAGATCACCTTCTGGGACAACAACGGCGGTGTCCGTACCGACATCTGGAAGGAGATCATCGCCGACTTCGAGAAGAAGAACCCGGACATCAAGGTCAACTACGTCGGCATCCCCGCCGCGAGCGCCCAGTCCAAGTACGACACCGCCATCCAGGGCGGCGGCCTGCCCGACGTCGGCGGCGTGGGCACCGCGATGCTCGCCGAGGTCGCGGTCCAGGGCGCCCTCGATCCGCTGGACAGCCGGCTCGAGAAGAGCTCGCTGAACGGCAAGCTGAGCCAGAACCTGCTGGACAGCAGCCGGGCCGCGGGCGGCGGCGACAAGCTGTACCAGATCCCGACCTCGTCCAACAACGGCACGCTGTGGTACCGGACCGACCTGTTCAAGAAGGCTGGTCTGGACGCGCCGACGACGTGGTCGAAGTTCTACGAGGCCGCCGACAAGCTCACCGACAAGAAGAAGAACCAGTTCGGGTTCACCATCCGTGGCGGCGAGGGTTCCATTGCGCCGGCTCTGGACGCGTCGTACAGCCAGAGCGGTATCACTTCGTTCTGGAACGGCGACAAGACCACGGTCAACGACCCGAAGATCGTGGCCGCGTTCGAGAAGTACGTCGCCCTGTACAAGAAGGACACTCCGTCCGCCGACGTCAACAACGACTTCACCAAGATGGTCGCGCAGTGGGACAGCGGCACGATCGGGATGCTGAGCCACAACCTCGGCTCGTACCAGGACCATCTGAAGGCGCTGGGCGCGGACAAGTTCCGTGGTCTGCCGAACCCGACGATGGACGACGGTACGCGGGTGCAGATCTCCAACCCCGTCGACGGGCTGAGTGTCTTCAAGTCAAGCAAGAACAAGGCGGCCGCGTGGAAGTTCGTCGAGTTCGCGGTCTCGCACGAGGAGAACTCGAAGTTCAACGAGTCCGCGGGGCAGATCCCTGCGAACACCGAGGCCGCGAAGGATGCGTGGATCCAGAAGGCCGAGCCCACGAAGCTGGCGGCGGAGGCGCTGAATGGTGACGGTACGAAGATTGTGCAGTTGCCGTACTACCTGCCGGACTGGAACACGATCTCCAAGGCGGACAACGAGCCGAACTTCCAGAAGGTGTTGCTCGGGAAGATGACGGCGAAGGAGTTCCTGGACACGCTTGCGGATCAGTTGAACAAGGCGCAGGCGGACTGGAAGAAGAACCACTGAGCTCGGGTGGTTTCGGTTGGTGGGGGACTGCCGGTCGGTCGTGGCTGGTCGCGCAGTTCCCCGCGCCCCTAAAGACATCCCAGTACCCCCTGTTTGAAAGGCACCGCTGTGTCTCTTACCCGCAGACAGGTTTCTCTGGCCGCCCTCGGCGCTGTTCCTCTCGCCTTTGCGGCTGCTGGCACCGCTCAGGCCGCCACCAGGCGGCAGCGCACCCTCTACATCGCCGGTGATTCCACCGCCGCGCAGAAATACGCCGACGCCGCTCCCGAGACCGGGTGGGGTATGGCCATTCCGTTCTTCCTCCGCAAGGAGTTGCCCGTATCCAATCACGCCGTGAACGGGCGCAGTTCGAAGCGTTTCTTCGACGAAGGCCGGCTCGACGCAATCCTCGCGGTGATCCGGCCCGGTGACTTCCTGCTCATCCAGTTCGCGCACAACGACGAGAAGAGCGAGGACCCCACCCGGTACACCGAGCCCTGGACGACGTATCAGGACTATCTGCGGCTGTACATCGAGGGTGCGCGCTCGCACGGTGCCCGGCCTGTTCTCGCCACCCCCGTCGAGCGCCGCAGGTTCGACGCCGACGGGAACGCCGTGCCGACCCACGGGGAGTATCCCGCTGCCATGCGCGCGCTCGCCGAACAGGAGCGGGTGGCGTTGCTCGACATCGAGGCGTTGTCGCTCGCGTTGTGGCAGGAGCTCGGGGTCGAGGAGACCAAGAAGTACTTCAACTGGACCGCCACCGAGCAGGACAACACGCACTTCAATCCGCCGGGCGCGATCGCCGTGGCGCGGCTCGTGGCGCGGGAGTTGCTGCGCACACGGGTGCTCGCACCGCGGGACGTCATCCGGTTGCACGACGACATTCCCACGTCCTGGATCACCTGGCCCGAGGCGACCGACGCCTCGGTTGCGTAACCAAGGAGAGCCGCACAGTGCGTACACAGAAATGTCATGGACGCGTCATAGCGTCCGTCGTGGGTTGCACCGCCCTCGTGCTCGGCGTCACGGGGACGTCCTCCGCACAGCCCCAGCCTCAGGCCCGGTCCCAGGCCGGGGATCTGGCGCGGCAGACGCTCGGGGCCGGTGACGGCTGGGGGGCGTACGGCACCGGTACCACCGGAGGCTCGGCCGCCGACGCCGCGCACGTCTACACCGTCACCGACTGGGCCGGGTTCAAGGCCGCCCTCGCCGACGGCGGCAGTGCGCCGAAGATCATCAAGGTGAAGGGCGTCATCGACGCCGACGGGCCCAGCTGCGACTCGTTTGCGGTGCCCGGGTACGACTTCGACGCCTATCTGAAGACGTACGATCCCGCCGTCTGGGGCCACGACAAGAACCTGGACAGTGAGCCCGACGACTCTCCCGAAGGCCTGCGCCGTGCCTCCGCCGCCAAGCAGGACGCCTACATCAAGGCCGCCGTGCCCGCCAACACCACCATCGTCGGCATCGGCAGGAACGCCGGCTTCAAGGGCGCCAGCCTGCAGATCAAGGCCGTCGACAACGTCATCGTCCGCAACCTGGGCTTCGAGAGCCCCCTCGACTGCTTCCCGCAGTGGGACCCGACCGACACGGCCGACGGCAACTGGAACTCCGAGTACGACAGCGCGGTGGTCTACGGCTCCACGCATGTGTGGATGGACCACGACACGTTCACCGACGGCGACCACCCGGACAGCACGCTGCCCTACTACTTCGGTCGGATCTACGAGCAGCACGACGGTGAGCTGGACATCGTCAAGGGCGCCGACTACGTGACGGCCTCCTGGAACGTCTTCGAGGACCACGACAAGACGATCCTGATCGGCAACAGCGACAGCGCCGCCACGGCCGCGGTGGACAGGGGCCATCTGAAGGTCACCTTCCATCACAACCTGTTCTCGAACCTGGTCGAGCGGGCGCCACGTGTCCGCTTCGGGCAGGTCGACTCCTACAACAACCACTTCGTGGCGGGCGACGGCTTCTCCTACAGCTACGGCATCGGCATGGAGTCCCAACTCGTCGCCGAGCACAACGCGTTCACGCTGCCGGACGGGGTCGGTGCCGGGAAGATCCTCAAGAAGTGGAAGGAGGCGCCGCTCACCGCCGCCGACAACTACGTGAACGGGGCCCTCACCGACCTGATCGCCGTGCACAACGCCGAAGTGCCCGGCGAGATCCTCCAGTCGGGCGCCGGCTGGACGCCGACCCTGCGCACGAAGGTCGATCCGGCGAAGGCCGTCCCCGGGATCGTCGACCACTGCGCGGGCGCCGGACACCTGGGCTGACCGCCACCCCCGAGTGGCCGGGGCCCGGAGGCCCCGGCCCTCGCCCCTCATGAGCCGCACTGCGAAGGAGCACCCGCATGCCCTCGCCCCACCACCGTCAACTGCCCCTGTCCAGAAGGGGATTCCTGCTCGCGAGCGCCGGGGCGGGCGCCGCGCTCGCCCTCGCGTCCGTCCCCGCACGGGCCGCCGGCGCACCCCGCCCGTTCGGCCGGTACGGTTCCCCGGCCGCCCGTCCGACCCCCAAGACGCTCTACGTCGACCAGGGCGGGCGCGGTGACTTCACCACCGTCCAGGCCGCCGTCGACGCCGCAACCTCCGCCGGACACACTCTGGTTCTCGCCCCCGGCGTCTACCGCGAGACCGTGGCCATCGGTGTCGTCGACCCGGCCACCGGCCAACGCACCGAAGCCGCCTCGGAGTTGACCCTGATCGGCGCGAGCGAGAACCCCCGCGACGTCGTCATCGTCCACGACAACGCGGCCGGCACCCAGAAGCCCGACGGCTCGGGCACCTACGGCACCTCCGGCTCGGCCACCACCCTCGTCCGCGCCGACGGGTTCACGGCCCGCTGGATCACCTTTGCCAACGACTGGCTGCGCGCCGATCACCCCGGCGTGTCCGGCACCCAGGCCGTCGCCATCAAGGTGCAGGGCGACCGTTCGGCCTTCCACCACTGCCGGTTCCTGGGTCACCAGGACACCCTCTACGCCGACTCCTTCGCGCTGACCGTCTTCGCCCGGCAGTACTTCTCCCACTGCTACGTCGAGGGTGACGTCGACTTCGTCTTCGGGCGGGCGACCGCCGTCTTCGACCAGTGCCACTTCCGTACGCTGAACCGGACCGACCTGCCGGCGGCGCCGTACGGCTTCGTCTTCGCGCCCTCGACGGCGGGCGCCAACCCGCTCGGCTATCTGGTGACCAGAAGCCGGGTCAGCAGCGAGGCCCCGGACGCCTACTACAAGCTGGCCCGCCCCTGGGTGCCCAGCTCCGACACCACGGCCCGGCCGTCGCTGACCGTACGGGACACCTGGCTGGGCCCCGGCATCGACGCGGTCGCGCCCTACGCCAACATGTCGGACTCCTTCCCCTGGCAGAACCAGCGGTTCGCCGAGTACCGCAACACCGGCCCCGGCGCCGCTGTCACCGTCCCCGAGAACCGGCCCCAACTCACCGCCGCCCAGGCCGAGTCGGCGACCCGCGAGGCCTACCTCGGCGACTGGACGTCGTGGAAGGAGGACTGCTGACATGCTGTCCCGGCGCACTCTCCTCACGAGCGCGGTCGGCGGCCTGATCGCCGCCGGTGCCGCTCCCGCATTCGCCGGCGCCCGCCGCGTCCTGCACGTCCGCCCCGGCGACTCCGTCCAGGCGGCCGTGGACACGGTGGACGGACCCGGCTGGACGATCGTCGTGCACCCGGGGACGTATCGCGAGGTCGTCAACGTCCCCGCCGAGAAGGGCGAGTTGACGATCCGCGGCGCCACCCGCGACCCGCGCGCCGCCGTCATCGTCTACGACAACGCCAACGGCACCAAGAAGCCCGACGGCACGACGTACGGCACGGCGGGCTCGGCGACCTTCACCTCGGCGGCGGCCGGGCTGACCGTCCGTGATCTGACGCTCGCCAACGACTGGCTGCGCGCCGACCACCCCGACATCACCGGCACCCAGGCCGTGGCCGCCTACACCTACGGCGACCGCACCCGCTTCGAGAACGTCCGGCTGCTGGCCCACCAGGACACCCTCTTCGTCGACACGACCGCGCTGGACCTCTTCGACCGGCAGTACTTCCGGCACTGCTACATCGAGGGCGACGTCGACTTCGTCTTCGGGCGGGCCACGGCCGTCTTCGAGGACTGCCACTTCCACACCCTCCAACGGGACGTGACCTTCACTCCCAAGGGCATGGTCTTCGCCCCCTCCACCGCCCGCACCAACCCGCACGGCATCCTCGCCGTCCGCTCCCGGATCACCTCGGGCGCGGAGGACGGCGCGTACAAGCTGGCGCGGCCCTGGGTGCCGTCGTACGAGACGACCGCCTGGCCGTCGCTGGTCGTGCGGGACTCCTGGATCGGCTCCGGGATCGACCCGGTGGCGCCGTACACCAACATGCGGGACGCCTACCCCTGGCAGACCATGCGCTTCCACGAGTACGCCAACTCCGGTCCGGGCGCGGTGATTTCGGTTCCGGAGAACCGGCCGCAGCTGACCGTCGAGGAGGCGGCCGGGCACACCCCGCGCACGTACCTCGGGGACTGGAGGCCCTATGGGCGTCCGTGATCCGGTCGGGCGGCGGGCGTTCGTGGCGGGAGCAGGGGCCGCGCTGATGGCCGGGGGAGTGGCCGCGGGCGACGCGGAGGCGGCGGTGGTCGACGGGCCGCTGCCCGACTTCCACCAGGCCCTCAAGGACGAGCTGAACTTCCCCCTCGCCTGGGGGACTTCAGCCATCCGCGACTTCCGGGCCTGGCGCCGGGCCGCCCGCGCCAAGGTCGAGGAGCACCTTCTCGTCGACCGGCAGGACGGGACGCCGTACGCACCGGAGTTCACCGACGGCCCCCAAGGCGACGGCTGCACAAGGGAGTTGGTCACCCTCTCCCTCACCCGCCACGACCGCGTCCGCGCCGCCCTGCTCACCCCGCACGGAAGCGGACCCTTCCCCGCCGTACTGCTCCTCCACGACCACGGAGCCAAGTTCGACATCGGGAAGGAGAAACTCGTCCGGCCCTGGTACGACGACACACGGCTCGCCTCCGCGCAGGCCTGGGCGGACAGGTACTTCAGCGGACGGTTCGTCGGCGACGAGCTGGCCCGGCGCGGATACGTCGTGCTGTGCGCGGACGCGCTCGGCTGGGGCGACCGCGGCCCGGTCGCCTACGACCAGCAGCAGGCCCTGGCCTCCAACTTCTACAACCTCGGCTCCTCGCTCGCCGGACTCATGGCCCGCGAGGACGCCCGCGCCGCCGGATTCCTGGCCGGCCTCGACCGGGTGGACGCGCGCCGGGTCGCGGCCGTCGGCTTCTCCATGGGCGCGTACCGCGCCTGGCAGACGGCCGCGCTCACCGACGACATCGCGGCCACGGCCTCCGTCTGCTGGATGACCGGCCTGAAGGAAATGATGGTGCCCGGCAACAACACGCTGCGCGGGCAGTCGTCGTACTACATGCTCCACCCCGGGCTCGCCCGGCACCTCGACATCCCCGACGTGGCGAGCATCGGCGCCCCCAAGCCGATGTACTTCCTCGACGGCGAGCAGGACGCCCTGTTCACCGCCGAAGGCGTCCGGGCCGCGTACGCCAAGATGCGCGCCGTCTGGAGTTCCCGCCGCGCCGGGGAGCGGCTTCGTACCGAGACCTGGCCGGGGCTCGGCCATGTCTTCACGCAGCCGATGCAGGACGAGGTCTTCGCCTGGCTCGAAACCGTCCTGTGAACCGTCCCCCCACCCGCACGAGAAAGGACCGCACTCCATGTCTCGTCGTACCGCTCTTACCGCTCTCGCCGCCCTGTCCCTGGGCGCCGGACTCGCCGTCCTCCCCACCCAGGCGCAGGCCGCGACGGTGGTGGTCAGCAACTCGACCGACCTCTCCAACGCCATCAAGAACGCCACCGCCGGCACCGTCATCCAGGTCCGCGGCGGCACCTACTACCCGACGGCCACGCTCCAGTCGACGGCCAACGGCACGTCCTCGTCCCCGGTCACGCTCACCGCGTACGGCTCGGAGACGGTGAAGATCGACGGGTCCTCGCTGCCGTCCGGCTCCTGGATCTTCAAGCTGACCGCCGACTACTGGAACGTCTCCAACATCACCTTCCAGAACTCCCCGGACAGCGCGGTCGTCTGCCAGTCCTGCACCGGCACCAACTGGAACAACGTCAAGACCATCAACGGCGGCGACTCCGGCTTCACGCTCACCGGGGACGGCACGGTGAACAACACCGTGAAGAACCTGGACAGTTACGGCAACTACGACGCCGCCACCCACGGCCAGAACGCCGACGGGGTCGCCATCAAGTTCGGCTCCGGCACCGGCAACCTCGTCACCGGAGCGCGCCTCTACAACAACTCGGACGACGGCATCGACCTCTGGTCGTTCTCGTCACCGGTCACCATCGAGCACACCTGGTCCTTCGGCAACGGCGTCAACCGCTGGGGCGACTCCGCCTTCGAGGGCAACGGCAACGGCTACAAGCTGGGCGGCAACGGCGTGACCGTCGCCCACGTCATCAACAACTCCGCCGCCTGGGGCAACGCCGGCAACGGCTTCACCGAGAACTCCAACACCGGCTCGATCGTCATCAACCGCACCACCGCCTACGCCAACAGCAAGTGGGGCTACTACTTCGCCACCAGCTCCGCCAGGCTCGGCAAGAACCTCGCCGTCAGCAACGGCAGCGGCTCGGTCAGCAAGGGCTCCTCGGTCGTCTCGGCCGGCAACAACTGGGACAGCGGCATAAGCACACCCGCCTTCAAGTCGACGGACGCGAGCAGCACGTACAACGCCCGCAGCTCGAGCGGCACGCTGCCCGCGACGACGTTCCTGACCACGGGGAGCACGACCATCGGGGCGACGATGGACTGATCCGGAACAGAACCGGAATCACCCCGTCCAGGGCGCTTGACCCGTTTTTTGCCTGTGATTGAGGTATCGATCGGGCAACGGGTCTCGCGCCCGCAGGGGTGACGCGCGTAGAAACCTGTCATGCATAAGCCACTGCGTATCGCGGCGATCGCCGCAGCGTGTGCCGTCACCGGTGCCGCTCTCTACGGCGCCGGTGCCGCCACGGCCGGACAGTCCACGGCCAACTCCACCCACGAGCCGTACAACATCGGGCTCCTGGTGAAGGACATCGACACCTACTACGGCACCACGGCCGACGCCAACGGCGTGTACCAGGCGTCCCCGGACAGCCCGTACGCCAAGGACCTGGCGCGGATCGACTCGGCCGCCCGCAAGTACATAGACCAGGCCGCCCGCAAGGCGCACCACCGGGGCGAGAAGGCCGCGGTCGTCTTCGACATCGACGACACGCTGCTGCTCAGCCTCGACTACGAGAAGCGCTACAACTACACGTACAACGCCACCACTTGGGCCGACTACGTGAACAAGGCCGACCGCCCCGGCGTCTTCGGCAGCGCCGAGCTGGTCCAGTACGCCGAGTCCAAGGGCGTCGAGGTCTTCTACAACTCCGGTCTCAGCGAGGCGCAGCGCACCGCCGCCGTTGCCAACCTGAAGAAGATCGGCGCCGATGTGAACCTCGACGCCGACCACATGTTCCTCAAGGACAAGGCCAACCCGCCGGCCTACCTGAGCTCGTGTGCCACCCCGGGCACCTGGACCTGCACGACCGTGCAGTACAAGTCCGGCACGCGCAAGCACATCGAGGACGACCTGGGGTACGAGGTCGTCGCCAACTTCGGCGACCAGTACTCGGACCTGGACGGCGGTTACGCCGACCGCACCTACAAGCTGCCGAACCCGACGTACTTCGTCAGCTGATCACTTCCCGACCGGCCTGACCGACTCCAGGGTCGGTACGACCGGCTGAAGGGTACCGTCCGCGGCGAACCACAGCCGGTCGACGGTCGTCTACCGGTGCATGCCGTCGCCGCCGGGCCTCCCCGGCCCGTTCAGGGCGAACCGGTGGTAGACGATGTACCAGTCGTCGGTGCCGGGGACGTTCACCACGGAGTGGTGGCCGGTGCCGAGGATTCCGTACTCGGGACGCTTGGACAGGATCGTCCCCCGCTTGGTCCACGGGCCGAGCGGGGACGGTCCGGTCGCGTAGGCGACGTGGTAGTTCTCGCTGCGGGTGTCGTCCTCGGACCACATGAAGTAGTAGGTCCCCTTGCGCTTGATCACGAAGGAACCCTCGCGGAAGTTGTCCGGGGTGATGTCCTTCACCTTCGATGCGTCGTACGAGGTCATGTCGTCGTTCAGCGGGACCACGTACCCGTGGCCGTTGCCCCAGTAGAGATACGACGTCCCGTCGTCGTCCGTGAAGACCGCCGGGTCGATCATCTGGCCGCTCAGCGAACCGCCCTTCGCCACAAGGGGTTTGCCCAGCGCGTCCTTGAAGGGGCCGGCCGGGGAGTCGGCGACCGCGACTCCTATCTGCTGCTCGGCGCAGAAGTAGAAGTAGTACTTGCCGTTCCGCTCGGCGACCGCCGGTGCCCACGCGTACTTGTCCGCCCAGGAGACGTCCGGGCCGAGGTCGAGGATCACCCCGTGGTCCTTCCAGTGGACCAGGTCCCTCGACGAGTACGCCTTGAAACTCGTGCTGCCCCAGCCCTGGTTGCCGTCCGTCGTCGGGTAGATCCAGTACTGGCCGTCCAGATAGTGCACGTCCGGGTCGGCGTTGAGCCCGGGCAGGATCGGGCTGCGGGTGGGCACCGCCTCGACGCTCCAGGTGCGGCTCGTGCCGTCGGCCGCCGTGACGGTGTACGTCTGCGGTTTGCGGAAGTCGCGCCGCGTACCGGACTTGGGACTCAGGATCGCGCCCGCACCCACGGCGAACTCCGGCGCGAGGTCCGTGAGGTCGGCGCCCGGCTGCATCGGCAGGACGACCTTCGACGCGGCCTCCGTTACGACGGCGTACCCCTTCTGGTCCTTGGCCGTCGCGTCCACGACCGACGTGGCGGTGGCGGGATACGCGGCCAGCAGCCGGTCGTACTCGGCCTGTGTCACCGGAAGTACCGTGCCGTGCCTCGGACTTGCCGGCAGCTGGTAGTTCTTCGACATCGTCCACTTGCCGGAGTCGAGGTCGGTGGTCTCGAAGGGGACGTAGCCGCGCTCGCCGTACTCGTCGATGAACAGGTACCACTTCTTCTCGGTGTTGGACTTGAAGACCGTGGGCCCCTCACCGCGGTCGATCGAGCCGCTGCCGATGCAGTCGGAGACGAAGTCGTACGTGGTCGACGTGAGGGTCTTCGACTTCTCGCCGGTGATGAACTTCGAGCAGGGGGAGTCGGAGGACTGGTTCCGCTCGTCCTTGGTGTAGCGGTAGTAGGTGTCCTTGTACTTCACGACCGTTGAGTCGATCACCGAGTAGCCGGGGTCGTCCCAGACCTTGGGCTCGCTGAAGGTGCGGAAGTCCTTCGTCGTCGCGTACAGCATCTTGTTGTACGTCGATCCCGTGTGGTCGGGGTCGTCGTCGGCGTACAGCTTCGACGCCCAGAAGACGACGTACTCTCCGAGCGAGTCGTCCCAGTAGGCCTCCGGCGCCCAGGTGTTGCCCGCGTTGTCGGGGGCCACCTTCACCAGGCGCCGGTCGGTCCAGTGGACCAGGTCGGTGGACTCCCAGATCATGATCGACTTGCTGCCGTGCCGCTGGACGTGGTCCCAGCTGCCGCTGCTGTTCTTGTACATCCTGAGGTCGGTGGCGATGAGATAGAACTTGTCGCCCTTGGGGGAGCGGATCACGAACGGGTCCCGCAGGCCCTTCTCGCCGATCGTCGACGTCAGGACCGGCCTGCCCTGGTTCAGCTCGCGCCAGTGCAGCGGGTCGTTGCCGCGGCTGAGGGCGTAGCGGATCTGCTCGCCGTCCGCGGTGCCCTCGCCGGTGAAGTAGGCGAAGAGATAGCCGGCGTACTTGGGGTGGTTCACGGGCGGGGCTCCTGAGTGGGCGGCACGGGCGGTGCTGGGTGGCGCGGTGAACAGAGCGAGGAGGACGGCGAGGCAGACGACGAGCACGGCTCTGGGGCGCATGAGTAGTCCTGTAGAAGTGTGGGGGATTCTGTTGGATGGTGCGCGCCCTCGGAGTGTTGCGAGTGGGAAACAGCACGTCAACCGGTTGGAGCAGGACGGGAGGCGGCGAAAATTTCGAGGGTTTTCGAGGGGAGCGGCAACCTTTTCCCGCCACGGAGGCGACTGGTCTGCGTAGCTTCCCCAAGGAAAGGAACGCCCCGTGCGACTGAGCACCGGACGCCACCGCAGGACGCGCACGCTCTCGATCGCCGCGGCGGTGGCCGTTTCCGCCGGGGCCGGCGGCGTCTACCTCGGCCTCTCGGGCGGCGGCGCCCAGGCCGCCACGACGACGGTCACCGTCTCCACCACGGCCCAGCTGGAGTCGGCCGTGAAGAGCGCCGCCGCGGGCACCGTGATCCAGGTCCGCGCCGGCACGTACTATCCGACGGCCACCCTCAAGTCCACGGCCAGCGGCAGCAGTTCGAACCGGATCACGCTGCAGGCGTACGGCAGCGAGAAGGTGAGGATCGACGGCTCCAAGCTGCCCGCCGGCTCCTGGCTCACCGGCATCTACGGCAGCTACTGGACCGTCCAGAACCTCACCTTCCAGAACTCCCCGGCCCAGGGCTTCGTCGTCACCTCCTCGACGGGCGGTGTCTTCAAGAGCCTGGTCACGGCCGACAACGGCGACTCCGGGTTCACGCTGCGCGGCGACAACACGGTCAACAACCTCGTGCAGAACCTGGACAGTTACGGCAACTACGACCCCTCCGGGCACGGTCAGAACGCCGACGGCATCGCCATCAAGTTCGGCTCCGGGACCGGCAACAAGGTCAGCGGCGCCCGCCTCTACAACAACTCCGACGACGGCCTCGACCTCTGGCAGTTCTCCTCGCCGGTCACCATCGAGCACAGCTGGGCCTTCGGCAACGGCAAGAACCGCTGGGGCGACTCGGCGTTCGAAGGGAACGGCAATGGATTCAAGCTGGGCGGCGGGGGCGTGGCGGTCGCGCATGTCGTGAACAACAACGCGGCCTGGGACAACACGCTGAACGGGTTCACCGAGAACTCCAACACCGGGGCGATCGTCCTGAACCGCAACACCGCGTACGCCAACGCGCAGACCGGCTTCTACTTCGCCACGGGCAAGGCCCGACTCGCGCGGAACCTCGCCGTGAGCAACAAGGGCGGTCTGGACAAGCTGGGTTCGAAGACGGTCTCCGCGGCGAACAACTGGGACAGCGGGGTGTCGACGCCGGCGTTCAAGTCGACGGACGCGACGACGGCCTACGGGGCGCGGAAGTCGGACGGGTCGCTGCCGGCGACCACCTTCCTCACCACGGGGTCCACGACCATCGGTTCGACCATGAACTGACCGGGCAGATGAACGCCCCGCCAGTCGTCACTGGCGGGGCGTTCTTCGTGCCGGCCGAGGGGGGCTCTGACCGGCGGCTGCTGACCGAGGGGGGCTCAGGTCAGCAGGTCCAGGCAGTCGAACGACGTGCCGGCGCTGAGAAACGCCGTGCCGCCCGAACCGCTCACGATGTTGATCTTCAGGACGTTGTACTGCGAGGTGTCCGTCTTCCACGCACTACTAGGGACGTTGAAAGCGAACGTGTGGTTGTTCCCCCGGTACGAACCCGTGGTGAGGGAGCGCGTCTCGGGCTGTGTGATGGCCGAGGGGATGGCCGAAACCCAATCGTTGACGGTCACCCGCGGCCGCCCGCCCGCGAACGCGTCGGTCACCCCGACCCGCAGCGTGTGCGCGGCCGCCGCCTGTGCCTTGGTCAGCTTGAAGTAGACCAGGATGCCGTCGTTGACGTCCTTCCAGACGTACGCCGGGAAGGACGCGGCCTCGCTGCCGCTGCCGATGGTGACGTTGCCGGTCCACTTGGCCGCGCGGCCGTCGGAGGGATGCGCGTACGTCATCAGCTTGGCGTTCTTGAACTCGCCGGGCGTGCCGTCCCAGTCGCCGAGCCGCCAGACCGTCGCGGCGGCGGACGGGTCACCGGTGATGCTCAGGGTGTGCAGGGACGTCGTACCGCCCGCCGTGACCTTCACCGACTCGGTGTGGACGGCGAGTTCGTTCTTGAAGACGGTCAGTGTGTACGTCCCCGGGAGCATCCCCTTGCAGGAGAACGCACCCGTGCCGGCCGCCGCCTTCGCCCAGTACTGCGCGTCCGCGTTGGCGAAGCCCACCGTGTAGGCGTACTTGGCGTCCATGCCCTTGAGGCCGACGCCCGCCACCTTGCCTCGGCCGGCCTTGCCGACCCAGCCGGTGATGCCGAGGCCGTCCACCCACGAGGTGTCGAGGTTCGCCTGGAAGAGCGAGGTCGAAGGTGCGCCGCCGTCCGTGAGGGCGATGACGTACGGGCCCTGGAGGCCGAAGCGCTCGGCCTCCGTCTGGGCCTCGTTGTAGTGCAGGATCTCGTAGAGACCCGCCCCGCCCTCGTTCGAGTGCCGCAGCAGTGAGCGGTAGAAGGGGCCGCCGGAGGCCTTCTCGTGGTTGGAGCGGACCAGCCACAGACCGACCGAACCCGTCGTGAAGCCGACGTAGTCGTAGTCGATGGTCCGCCTGCCCGAGTAGTGCTTGGAGTGGGTCGTGCCGTCCGGGCGCTTCCAGACGTCACCCGCCTCGATGATCTTGTCGGTCGTCGAGTCCCAGGCGTCCGAGCCCGTGTTGGGGAACATTCCGGGCTTGAGGCGGACGATGTAGCGGGTCGCCGTGAAGGACGCGTCCGCCTTGTTGGTCCACAGATAGACGTTGTTCTGGCCGCTGCGGGCCGCGTACCACTGGGTGATCGCCCCGTGCACGACCTTGATCAGGATCGTCGAGCCGGACTGCTTGATCGTGACAGTGGAGGCGCCGAGCCCCGACTCGACGTGCGAGTGCTTGCCGCCGTAGCCCTCGTACTCCTTGCCCTTGTAGGCGAGGGAGGTGATGTCGCCGGTCGTCTTGGAGACCTTGAAGACGAGCGCGGCGCCGGTGTCGACGACGTAGTTCCTGCCGTCGTCCTGGTAGCCGAAGCCCGCGGCGGACGCCGACGAGAGGAGGCCGGTGCCGCCCGCGACAGCGGCGCCGGTGGCGGCGACGCCGATCGCCGAGGCCCCGAGCACACGTCGGCGCGTGAGGTGTCTCCTGTGCGTGCTCAAGGATCGCTTTCCCGTCATGGTTGAAAGTTCACTCAGTTGTGCGTGATGTCAGATGACGAGAACTTGCAGGCGGTTCCGTCGGCGCCGGTGCCGATCTCGGTCGGCTCCTTGCCGGTGTGGTTGCCCTTGAAGCGGACACAGGTCTTGATCTTCTTCTTGCTGTCGCCGTGGATGCGGATCTTCGACAGCGTGGCGGTGTCGCCGTAGTTCGCGTTGACGCCCACGATCGCCTTGCCCGGCGCCGTCACGTCGATGTCGCTGAGCACGATCGTCCGCTTGAACTGCGTCTTGCAGTTGCCGCAACTGCGCACCAGCTTGCCGAAGTTCCGCACCTGGAAGCCGGTCACGGTGAGCTTTCCGGCGCCGTTGAACTGCAGCACCTTGTCGTCGGCGTTCTTCGCACCGCCGCCGATCACCTTGTACGTCGCCGACGACGACTTGCCCTTGAAGCTGGCGGCGTCCTCGCCGACGTCCAGCCACCACACGTTCTGCAGCGTGCACGAGCCCTTGCAGTGGACGCCGTCCGCGGCCGGGGTGCCGATGATCACGTTCTTCAGGGTCGCGCCGTCGGCCAGCTCGAAGATCGGGCCCTGATCCTCGGACTGGTCGTCCGTGCCCAGGTCGCCCGAGCCGTAGAACTTCTTCAGCTTGCCGTCGTAGGTGCCCGACACCTTGATCGTGGACGAGACGGCCTTGCTGCCGGTGGCGGTCGGCCAGGCCGGGGCGGCGCCGGCGGTGGACAGCAGCGTCGTCGTGACGATCGCCGCACCCGTGATGCCGAGTGCGGCGGCGCCGCCGATCACCGCCCGTCGCCTCGTGACCCGGCGACGGTGGCGGACGCGCTGTTCTGCTCGTGCAGTCATGCCCATTCCTTGCGTGGGAGGGGAACCTTGCGCTTCCTGGTCGCCCCCGGTGAGGAAAGGGTTGCCGCGTCTTCAGATTTTTTTCACGAGCCGCCGTCAGGGGGCCTTACGAATCGCCCTCGTCGTCCGCGTGAGCTGCGAAGTCGCCGCCCACCGCACGCTGTTGGCCGTCCGCCGTCGCCGTGATGGTGTACGTGTCGTCCTTCGCGTCCCGGCCGCCGCGCTGGTGGTTGTACTGCCCGGCGAACACCCACTCGCCCTTGGCGACCGTACGGCCCTCCTTGAGCGTCCAGGTGTAGACGAGGAAGCCGTTCTGCTCGCCGACCGTGAGGTCGAAGTCCTGCTCCGGCAGCGAGCGCCAGGCACCGGCGTTGCCGACTCCACCGGTCTGCGCGACCTTCAACTGCACGGTCAGGGCGGTGAGTTGCTCGCTCGTCTTGAGCGTGATGTTGCTCTGCGCCCAGAAGTCGTTGCTGTGCGGGTCCACCGAGCCGTCCGACCACAGCGGGCCGTCCTTCTCGCCGTCGGCGGGCGGCAGCACGGAGGCGGAGGGCTTCGTCGACGGGGTGCTGCTCGGCCGTTGCGTCTTCGGCGGGGTGCTCGGCGTGGTGTCCACCGGCGGCACCGGCGCACGGCTGGTCGCGTCCGGCGACGGGGTGGGCGTCGGCGAGACCGCGACCGTCTGCTGCTGGGGCTTGTCGTCCTTCACCGCGGACGCGACCGCGTAGCCGCCGACCGCGAGCATGCCCGCCACCGCCGCCGTCGCACTCACGACCCGGGCCCAGCCCCACACCGGCGGGCGCGTCGCCCGGTGGTCGGCGCGGTCCTGCTGGGCCATGCCCCGCTCGATCCGCGCCAGGATCCTCGCCCGGTCCGGCTCGTGCGTCTCGGCCGCCTCGTGCAGCCGGGCGCGCAGCTCGTTGTGCACGTCCTGCTGCCTCATCGGTCCGTTCCTCCGGTCTCGCCGCCACGCGCCATCGCCGCGTGCACCTTCTGCGCCACGCCCTGGGAGCCGAGCTGCTTCTGCAGTTCGGCCATCCCCTTGGACGTCTGGGACTTAACCGTACCCACGGAAACACCCAGGGCGAGAGCGGTGTCCTTCTCCGACAGGTCGAACGCGTGCCGCAGCACCACACACGCCCGTTTCCGGAACGGCAGCCTGCGCAGCGCCTCCTGAACGTCGACCACGCCCGCTATGTCCGGGTTCTCGGTCTTCTCCTCGCGCTGTGACCAGAACAGCGAGATCCGCCGGCGTTCGCGTACGGCGCTGCGGATGCGGGTGCGGGCCAGGTTGGCGACGACTCCGCGGGCGTAGGCGGCCGGGTGGTCGGCGGCGCGCACCCGGTCCCAGCGGTGCCACAGGGCGAGCAGCGCGTCCGCCGCCAGATCGTCGGCGGCGTCCGCCTCGCCGGTCAACAGGTGTGCGAAACGCGACAGTTCGGCATAGTGCCGTTCGAAGAAGGCATGGAACTCCACGGAGGCTGCGTCGTCGACGACAGTGCCCACGGGCCAACCTCTCTGTGCGTGTCATGTAGATGACATGTGATCATCCGGAGGAGGCCCGGACGAGATCCGGAAGCGTAGCAGTGATCAACCGCATGGTTCGTACGGGGCTTCGAACGCAGTCTGACGGGTCGGCCCTGATTCCGTAACACGAGGAAAACCTGAAACGCGTTCAACGCGGGAACAATCCAGCCAGCATCCGCACACGATCAATCAGGCACCAAGGAGTACCCGCATGTCCGACACCAAGACGGTGACCGACCGGTCAAGTAGCCCGCCACCGGCGGCGAACGGCGTCGACCGGTTCTTCAAGATCTCCGAGCGGGGGTCCACCTTCGGCCGGGAGATACGCGGCGGCTTCGCCACGTTCTTCACCATGGCCTACATCCTTGTCCTGAATCCCATCATCCTCGGCAGCGCGAAGGACAAGTTCGGCCACAGCCTCGACACCGGCCAACTCGTCACCGCGACCGCCCTGGTGGCCTGTGTGATGACGATCATCATGGGCGTCGGCGGCAACCTGCCGCTCGCCATCGCCGCGGGCCTCGGTCTCAACGCCGTGGTCGCCTTCCAGTTGGCGCCGCTGATGAGCTGGGCCGACGCGATGGGGCTCGTCGTCCTCGAGGGCATCCTGATCTGCGTCCTGGTCGTCACCGGGCTGCGGAAAGCGATCATGGACGCCATTCCGCACCAGCTCAAGCAGGCCATCGGCGTCGGCATCGGGCTGTTCATCGCCTTCATCGGCTTCGTCGACGCCGGGTTCGTCAGTCGTATACCGGACGCCGCCAACACCACCGTGCCGGTGCAGTTGGGCGCCGTCGGCAGGCTCACCGGCTGGCCCGTCCTGGTCTTCTGTCTCGGTGTGCTGCTCACCATCGCGCTGATCGCGCGCAAGGTGAAGGGCGCGATCCTGATCAGCATCGTGACCATGACGATCGTCGCGATCATCATCAACGCCATTGCCGACATCAAGAGTTGGGGCCTTACGACCCCGAAGGTGCCGGACAAGATCGTCGACACCCCGGACTTCGGGCTCATCGGTCACTTCAGCCTCTTCGGCGGCTTCGCGAAGGCCGGCATCCTCACCGCGGTGCTGCTGGTGTTCACGCTGATCCTGTCGGACTTCTTTGACGCGATGGGGACCATCGTCGGTATCAGCGCGGAGGCCGGGCTGCTCGACGAGCAGGGGCAGGTGCCGGGGATCGGGCGCGTGCTGTTCATCGACGGGGCGGCTGCGGTGGCCGGCGGACTGGGGTCCGCCTCCTCCAACACGGCGTACATCGAGTCGGCGGCCGGTGTGGGAGAGGGTGCCCGGACCGGGTTCGCGAACCTGATCACCGGCGGTCTCTTCGGGCTCGCGCTCTTCCTGACCCCGCTCCTGACCATCGTCCCGCTTCAGGCCGCGGCTCCGGCCCTCATCGCCGTGGGCTTCCTGATGATGACCCACGTCAAGCACATCGACTGGGACAAGTACGAGATCGCGATCCCGGCGTTCCTGACCATCGCCGCGATGCCGTTCACCTACTCGATCACCGACGGCATCGGCGCCGGGTTCCTGGCCTACGTCGTCATCAAGGCGGTGCTGGGCAAGGCGAAGGAGGTGCACTGGCTGCTCTGGGGTGTGTCCGCGCTGTTCCTGGTGTACTTCGCGATCGACCCGGTGGAGCAGATCCTGGGCGTGAAGTAGGCGACAGGACTCAGTTCTTGAGAGCCGCCTCCATCATGGCCTTGGCCACGGGGGCGGCCAGTCCGTTGCCGCTGACCTCCGAGCGGGCCGCGTTCGACTGCTCCACGACCACCGCCACGGCGACCTCCTTGCCGTCCGCCTTGCCGTAGGACGTGAACCAGGCGTACGGGGTCTGGCTGTTGTTCTCGCCGTGCTGGGCCGTGCCCGTCTTGCCGCCGACCGTCGCGCCGTCGATCTTTGCGTTCGTGCCCGTGCCCTGCTCGACGACCGTCTGCATCGCCGACTGCAACTGCTCGGCGGTGTCGGAGTCGACGATCTCCTTGGCGCCCGCGCTGTCGTCGTAGTTCTTCAGGACGTCGCCGCCGCTGTCGGTGATCTGCGAGACCATGTGCGGCGAGACCAGCTTGCCGCCGTTGGCTATGGCAGCCGACACCATCGCCATCTGCAACGGCGTCGCGGTGACGTCGTACTGGCCGATGCCCGTCAGGGCCGTCGACGACCTGTCCATGTCGGAGGGGTAGACGCTGGTGTACGCCCGCACCGGCACGTCCTGCTCGTCGTCGTTGAAGCCGAACTTCTCGGCCATCGCCTTCACCTTGTCCTGGCCCAGGTCGACGGCCATCTTCGCGAAGACGTTATTGCACGAGTACTGCAGCGCGGTACGGATCGTGGCGTTCTCGCAGGGCGCCGACCGGTTCTCGTTCGCCAGCTCCCTGGTCGTGCCCGGCAGGGTGTACGGGTCCGGGCTCTTCGTCTTCTCGTCCACCGACGAGTACAGCCCGTCCTCCAACGCGGCCGCCGCGACGACCAGCTTGAACGTCGAACCCGGCGGCAGCGGCTGGCGCAGGGCGCGGTTGGTGAGCGGCTTGTCGGAGTCGGCGTTCAGCTTCTTCCAGGCCGTGCCCGCCGTGTTGGCGTCGGTCAGCGACGTCGGGTCGTACGACGGCGTCGACACGACCGCGAGGATCTTGCCGGTCTTCGGGTCGATCGCGACCGCCGCGCCCTTCTTGTCGCCGAGCGCGTCGTACGCCGCCTTCTGCACGTCCGGGTCGATCGTCGTGACCACGTCGCCCGGGTCGGCTCGCTTGTCGGTGACGGTGTCCATCACGGTCTTCAGCCGGTTGTCCGTGCCGTTGAGGACGTCCTGGTAGATGCCCTCGAGCTGGGTCGGGGCGTAGGCCTGCGAGGCGTAGCCCGTCACCGCCGCGTACAACTTGCCGTCCTTGTACGTGCGCTTGTACTTGAGGTCGCTGTTCTTCGTCGCCGAGGAACCGGTGATCGAATTCCCGGCCACGATGATGTTCCCGAGCGGCTCCGCGTACGTCTCGATCGCGTTGCGCCGGTTGTCCTTGTCGTCCGCGAGGGCCTTGCCGTCGTAGAACTGCACCCACGTCGCCCTGACCAGCAGAGCGAACACGAG
Source organism: Streptomyces sp. NPDC001663 (assembly GCF_042893105.1). Taxonomy (NCBI): domain Bacteria; kingdom Bacillati; phylum Actinomycetota; class Actinomycetes; order Kitasatosporales; family Streptomycetaceae; genus Streptomyces; species Streptomyces sp. NPDC001663. The sequence goes on from NZ_JBIAUR010000018.1 coordinate 149,601, forward strand.
CAGCAGCGCGAAGACGGAGGCTCGCCTGATCGTCTTGTTCATCCCGCCCAGAAGGACGAACAGGAAGGAGGGAATCGTTCCCATCCGCCCGGATTTCTCATCGGGTGTTCATGAAGCCCGCCTCGTACGCGGCGATCACCGCCTGGGTACGGTCCCGGGTGCCGGTCTTCGCCAGCACCGCCGCCACGTGCGACTTCACGGTGGCCGGTCCGACCTCCATACGGCGTGCGATCTCGGCGTTCGTCAGGCCGGCCGCCATGTGCCGCAGCACCTCGCGCTCCCGGCCCGTCAGCCTCGCCACCCAGGCCGGAGGCGTCGCGTACGCGCGCGCGTGCTCGACGGCCAGCGCCCGCACGGCCGACGGGAACAGCAGGCTGTCGCTGTGCGCGACCAGCCGTACGGCCTGCACGAGGGCGTCGGCATCGGCCCGTTTGAGCAGGAACCCGGCGGCTCCGGCGCGCAGGGCGTCGTACACGTAGGAGTCGTTCTCGAAGGTGGTGACGACGACGATCCGGGGCGGTACGTCGAGCGTGGCGAGGATCTGCTCGGTGGCGCGGATGCCGTCGACGTCAGGCATACGGACGTCCATGAGCACGACGTCGGGCCGCACTTCCCGCACCACGGACACCGCCTCGGCGCCGGTGGCCGCTTCCCCGACGACCTCCAGGTCCGGCTCGGCGGAGAGGATGGCGCGCAGCGCGGTGCGCACCATGCGCTCGTCGTCGGCGATGACGACGCGGAGGGGCGGGTGGGCCATACGGTGTCCCTTCGGCGGGGCCAGTGCGGTTCGTGCCCGGCGCTCTCGGCGGCCGCGGTGGCTCGTGCGAGGGGCCATTGCGGGCCGCACCGGTGTGCGCGGGCCGTCATCGGCTGCGGCTGGGCGTGCGGGTACTTCGTCGGCGGTGGTCGTGCGGGGTGGCACTCGGGCGGCGGTCATGAGGGCCGCCGCGGCGGCTGTCATGCCGGGCCCTTCATCGGCAGCCGTACCTGCACACGCCACGTCCCGTCGGCCTCCCGCTGCCCCGCCTCCGCCGTGCCGCCCAGCAGCCGGGCCCGATCAGCGATGCCGCGCAGACCGTGGCCACCGCCCGGACGGTGCACGGGGTTTGGGGTGAAGGGATTCTCCACGGCGATCTCCAGGTGGCCCCCGGCGACCGTGATCCGCAGCGTCACCCGCACCCCGTCCCCGGCGTGCTTGAGGGCGTTGCTCAGCCCTTCCTGCACGATGCGGTAGGCCTCGCGGGAGAGCACGGGCGGCAGGGCCGCGGGGTCGGTCTCGACGGCGGCCGTCACGCGCAGCCCGCCCGCGCGGACGCGGCGCAGGAGGCCTTCGAGGTCGGCCGCGAGGGTGGGTGCCGGGCCCGTGCCAGGAGCATCGCCGTCCCTCAACACGCCCAGGACGGCGTCGAGTTCGCCCACCGTACGGCGGGTGGTGTCCTCGATCGCGGCGAGCGCCTCGCGGGCGAACTCCGGGTCGGTGTCGAGGACGCGGCGGGCCGCGCCCGCCTGGAGGATGACGGCGCTGAGGGCGTGGCCGACCGAGTCGTGCAGCTCGCGCGCGAGCCGGTTGCGGACGGCGAGGTCGGCCGCCCGGGCCTCGGCGGCCGCGAGCCGGTCCTCCGGGGCGGGCCCGAGCAGCCGGGGCGCCCAGTGGGCGAGGAGCGCGCCGGACGCGGCCGCGCAGCCCGCCAGCGCCACGAGGCACCCGGCACCCGCGACCGGCGCGAGGGCCAACGCCCAGGTGTGGTCGAGGACTTCGGGGAGGCCCAGGCGGGTGTCGCGCAGGCCCGCGACCGCCGGCAGCGCGATCAGCACGGCGGCGAACGGCGGTACGGCCAGCGACATCCCGGCGATGATCCCGCCGAACCCCAGATGCAGCGTGAACCACGCCGCCGTGCGCCCCTTCGCGGCGCGGGTGCGGGCGGGGCCGTAGACGAGCAGGCCCGCGTCCACACCGCACAGCCAGCGCACCGCGCCGGCCTCCAGCGGCCGGGTCAGCGGGAACAGGGAGGTGACCGCCGCCAGGGGCAACCCGACGGCGAAGGAGAGGAGTTGGAGGGGGAACTGCTCGAAGACGTGCTGCGAGCCGGTGACCGGGCCGACGAAGACCTCGCCGACGAGGACGTACGGCATGGCGAGCGCACCGCCGAGGATCAGATGGATCCACCGCAGCCGCGCCCGCCGCCCGAACAGCAGCGCCGCGAACGCCTTCACACCGGCCGCTTCGAAGCCGCCCCGGACGACCGCTCGGCGAAGTAGTAGGCGCCGACGGTGGCCACGAGGATGCCGACGGTCATCTGGCCAGCGTAGGCGAGGTTCATCAGCTGGGTCGGGCGGTCCGCGATGTCGTCCACCCCGGTCAGGGAGGCGAGCGACAGCCAGCCGCCCCAGCAGGCCGTGGCGCCGGAGCCGACCCAGCCGAGGGCGAGCGGGAGCCTGACGGGCAGGGCGCGCCCCCGCCGGAAGGCGAGCAGACAGGCGCCGACCACGGCCGCCGCGAGGAAGGCGACGAACACGGCCTCCAGGACATAGAAGTCACCGGTCCGGTCGTCGGCCCGCCCCTCGCTGAGCCCGGCCGTGCTCCCGCAGGCCCACAGGACGTGGACGGTGAGGGGGAACAGGGCGAGCACGGCGGCCGCGGCGGCGGTGGCGCGCTGGGCCGCCCCGACGACGCCGACCGGCAGCTCCCACACCCGGCCCCGCCACAGATACCCCCAGCGGTCCCGCGCGTACAGCACGAACAGCGCCCCGAGCGACAGCCCCTGCACGATGAACCCGGTGTACACGACCCCGAACACCCACTCGTCGAGGAACGGCTCACCACCGTCGCTCCTGTGCACGCTCCCCCCGAACACCCTCACCAGGAGCTGCAGCGGAAACCCGGCCATGATCGGCGCGAGCAGCCCGGAGGCGACCCACACCGGAAACGCGAGCAGCCACGCGGGCACCCTGAGCCCCCACGGCCGGGTGAGCACCAGCGCGAGCACGATGACGGCACTGTCGAGCACGACGGAGAGGCTGTTGGCGACGGCCATCGAGGTCCGGTGCTCCAGCAGCGAACTGCCCTCGGGAATCCCGAGATGACTCCCGGCGACCCAGGCGACCTTGATCCCCAGATACGGAACACAGGCGAGGACGGCGACGCCCCGCAGCAGCCGACGGGCACGACTGAGCGCGGGAACCTCGGTGACCGGAGCGGCGGCGGGTGCGAGTGACGGTGACATGCGTCCACGCTCCCGCGGGGGCGGCGGGGCGCACGTCGTGCACGGTGACGATCTCCCTCCGCCGCGCGGGGGAGATGTCCTCACCCTTCCAGCGTGAGCACGACCTCGGCGATCTCCTCGCCGCGCGCGTTGGCGTACCCCGACGCATGCGCGGAGAACCGGAAGCCGCACTTCTCCAGCACGCGCCGTGAACCGGCGTTGTCCGCCGCGGCACGCGCGTACAGCGGGCGTTCGGACACCTCGTCCAGCAGCCCCCGAAGTGCCGCCGTGGCCACACCCCGCCCCCAGTAGGCGCGGTCCACCCAGTACGTGACCTCGCGCTCGCCCGGCTCGCCGTACACCGCCGCGTTGCCCACCACGTCACCGTCGGCCAGGATCGTCCGGGTCAGGGCGTCCGAGGCCCGGATCCGTTTCCAGCGGGCTTCGAAGGCGTCCCAGTCGGCCGGGTTCTCGGGGGTGAAGGCCGCCATGTGAGCGGCCTCCGGATCGTTCATCTGCCGGTAGAAGACCGGCAGATCGCTGTCGTGGACTTCGCGCAGAACGATGTTCATGAAGTCAGAGCCTAGGAGTCACAGCCTGCGGGTCGCCAGCGTCAGGCGGTCCCGGGCATCGAACAGCGCGTCCTTCACCATCTGTTCGTGTGCGGGCGTGAGGCGGGCCACCGGCACCGAGCAGCTGATCGCGTCGCGCGCCGGGGTGCGGTACGGGATCGCCACGCCGAAGCAGCGCAGGCCCAGCGTGTTCTCCTCGCGGTCCACCGCGAAGCCCTGCTCACGCACCTGGTGCAGCTCCTCGATGAGCTTCTCCCGGTCGATGATCGTGTTCTCGGTCAGGGCGGGGAGGGTCTCGGGCAGCATCTTGCGGACCTGCTCGTCCGAGTAAGTACTGAGCAGCGCCTTGCCGAGCGAGGTGGAGTGGGCCGGGAGGCGGCGGCCGACGCGGGTGAAGGGGCGCAGATAGTGCTGCGACTGGCGGGTGGCCAGGTAGACCACGTTGGTGCCGTCCAGACGCGCCAGGTGGATGGTCTCCGTGGTGTCGTCCGAGAGACGGTCCAGGGTCGGGCGGGCCGCCGCGACCACCTCGTCGCCGTCGATGTACGACGTGCCGACCAGCAGCGCCCGTACGCCGATGCCGTACCGCGTGCCCGTCGCGTCCGTCTCCACCCAGCCCAGCTCCACCAGCGTGCGCAGCAGCATGTACAGGCTGGACTTGGGGTAACCGACGGCCTCCTGGACCGACGCCAGGGAGTGCATACCGGGGCGACCGGCGAAGTACTCCAGCAATTCAACGGTCCGCACCGCGGACTTGACCTGAGCCCCGCCGCCTGTCTCGGCTGCCGACATCGCCCTTGACCCCTTCGTTCGACGGGAAATAGTCTCCAACAGCATATTCATCATCAGAGACAGCGTTCAGCATATCGAACAACCCTGGTGAATGACCCAGATACACCTGGAGGGACCCGCGGTGGCAGCAGCACCAGTCTGGAGTGTCGACCCCCGAACCGGGAAGCAGCGTGAACAGGTTGCGGTGGAGGCCACAGCCCAGGAGGTGGACACCGCCGTCCGCGCCGCGCACGCAGCGCGCGGCTCCCTCGCCGACCGCGCCGTCCGCTCGGCGTTCCTGCGCACCGCCGCGGAGCAGCTCGAGGCCGCCAAGGACGGGCTGGTCGAGACCGCTGACGCCGAGACCGCGCTCGGCCCGGTCCGCCTCACCGGCGAACTCGCCCGCACCTGCTACCAGTTGCGGGCCTTCGCGGACATCGTCGACGAGGGCGCCTTCCTCGACGTGATCATCAACCACCCCGACGACACCGCGACCCCGCCGATCCCGGACCTGCGCCGCTACAAGGTGCCCCTCGGCGTGGTCGCCGTCTACTCGGCCTCGAACTTCCCCTTCGCCTTCTCGGTCGCCGGCGGCGACACCGCGAGCGCGCTCGGTGCCGGCTGCCCGGTCGTCGTCAAGGCCCACCCCGACCACCCGGCCCTGTCCGAGCTGGTCGCCAAGGTCCTGCGCCGGGCGGCCGCCGCGCACGGCATCCCCGAGGGCGTCGTCGGCCTGGTCCACGGCTTCGAGGCGGGCGTCGAGCTGGTCAAGCACCCGCTGGTCACGGCGGCCGGCTTCACCGGTTCCGTACGAGGCGGTCGTGCCCTCTTCGACGCGGCCGCCGCCCGCCCGGCTCCGATCCCCTTCCACGGCGAGCTGGGCTCCCTGAACCCCGTCGTCGTGACCGAGGCCGCGGCGGCCGAGCGTGCCGAGGCGATCGGTACCGGTCTCGCCGGTTCCATGACGCTGGGCGTCGGACAGTTCTGCGTGAAGCCGGGCCTGGTGCTCGCGCCGTCCGGCGCCGCGGGCGACCGCCTCCTGAAGTCCCTGACCGACGCGGTCAGCGACACGGACGCGGGCGTTCTGCTGGACCACCGCATGCGGGACAACTTCATCGCCGGTGTCGCCGAGCGCGCGGAGCTCCCCGAGGTCGAGTCGCCGGTGACGCCGGGCGCCGGCAGCGAGCACACGGTGAGCGCGGGCTTCCTGACGGTGGCGGCGGACAAGCTGGCCGAGGAGGGGGCGTACGACCTGCTCCTCGAGGAGTGCTTCGGGCCGGTCACCGTGGTGGCCCGCTACGAGGACGAGGCCGAGGTCCAGGGCGTGCTGTCCCGGCTGCCGGGCAACCTGACCGCGACGGTGCACCTGTCGACGGAGGAGGCGGCCGGCGAAGGCCGTGGCGCGGAGATCCTGGCGGAGCTGACGCCGCTGGCGGGGCGTGTCCTCGTCAACGGCTGGCCGACGGGTGTGGCGGTCGCCCCGGCCCAGCACCACGGCGGCCCGTACCCGGCGACGACCTCCACGTCGACCTCCGTCGGCGGTACGGCGATCGAGCGCTGGATGCGGCCGGTCGTCTACCAGGGCGCGCCCGAGGCTCTGCTGCCGCCCGAGCTCCGGGACGACAACCCGCTGGGGCTGCCGCGCCGCTTCGACGGCCGCCTCGAGCGCTGAACAACCCCGGGCCCGCATCGAACACCCGTAGCTGACACACTCACTGGATGGACGTGGAACTTCCCGAACTGCCCTTCGCCCTCCGTACCTACGGACCCGACGGGCACTGGTCCTACGAGGACGGTGTGCTCACCGGATGGGCCGGGCCCCGGCAGGATCGGTTCGTACCGCCCACCGGGGAGGCGTTGGACCCTGCGTCCGATGCGCCGCGGCTGCTGGGGGCGCCCGAAGGGGACTTCCAGCTGATCGCCCGGGTCACAGTCGGGTTCGCCGGGGCCTTCGACGCCGGAGTGCTCTACGTCCATGTCAACGACCGGGCCTGGGCCAAATTGTGCCTGGAGTACTCCCCGGACGTGCCCACCGTCTGCACGGTGGTCACCCGGGGGCACTCCGACGACGCCAACTCCTTCACTGTGGAGGGCAGTTCGGTCTGGCTCCGGGTGAGCCGCACCGGCCGCGCCTTCGCCTTCCACGCCTCCCGCGACGGCGAACACTGGACCTTCGTCCGCCTCTTCACCCTGGCCGGCGAGAAGGAGTCCGACGCGGCCCTGGTCGGCTTCATGACGCAGTCCCCGATGGGGGAGGGCTGCGTGGTGACGTACGACCACATGGAGTTCCGCGACAGCTGGCCTGCCGATCTAAGAGACGGAAGCTGATTTCAGCCCGTCTGGGGGCAGAGCCCCCAGCACTCACCGCAACCGAGACGTGGCCGCACCTGTCACCACCAACAACCCCGCGCTGATCGCCAACGCCATCCGCATCCCACCCGCAAAACCGTCGGAGACCAACGCCCCGAACACCGCGATCCCCAACCCCCCGGCCACCTGCCGCGCAGCGTTCAACACTCCCGCCGCCACCCCCGCCCGCTCCACCGGCACCGCATCCATCATCGCGGCCGTCAGCGGCGGCACCGTCAACGCACACCCCAGCGCCAACGGCACCAGCAGCACGGCCACCAGCACAGAAGACGTGCCGGCAGAGACGTACAACAGAACCAGCAGTCCCACGACGGCCAGCGCCTGCCCCACCAGCATCGGCACCTTCGCCCCGTACCGCCCCGCGAGCTTGCCCGCCACGACATTCGTCACCGCGATCAGACCCGTCATGGGCAGGAACGCCAGCCCGGCCCGCAGCGCCGACAGCCCCTGGACCTGCTGGAAGAACAGCGAGAAGACGAACACCACGCTGTAGAAGGCCACACTCACCGCCGCCCCCGCGGCGACCGCGACCGCCACCGTCCGGTTGCGGAACAGCCCGAGCGGGACGACCGGGTGGGGACTGCGCGCCTCGATCCGGAAGAACGCGACGGCCGCGAGGACGGCGACTCCCGCCGCCACCCATCCCGCCGTACCGCCCTCGATCACCGCGAAGGTCAGGGCAGTCAGAGCCACCACGGCGGCAACCTGCCCCGGCACATCCAGCGGCGCCGGCCGCCGCTTCGACCGCGGCGCCCGTACGAGCAGCGCCAGGATCAGCGCCCCCACCGGCAGATTGACGAAGAAGATCCCCCGCCAGTCCCAGGCGGTCGTCAGCAGACCGCCCGCCACCGGCCCCAGCGCCACCGCCGCCGAACCCCCGGCGGCCCAGGTCGCCACCGCCCGCGCCCGCCGCGCCGGTTCCGGGAACGCCTGCCGCACCAGCGCCAGCGAAGCCGGGAGGACGACGGCCGCCGCCATGCCCTGCGCCACCCGTGCCCCGATCAGGAACGGCAGGTTCGGCGCCAGTCCGCAGGCCGCCGAGGCGAGCGCGAAGACCGAGGTGCCGAGCGCGAACGCGCGGCTCGCCCCCGCACGGTCCGAGAAGGCACCGGTGGAGAGCATCAGCGCGGCGAAGGGCAGGGTGTACGCGTCCACCACCCACTGCAGACCGGACATCCCGGCGCCGAGGGAGTGGCCGATCGCGGGCAGGGCCACGTTCACCACGGACGCGTCGAGGCAGATCAGCGCGAAGCCGAGGAGAGCGGCGGTGAGGGTGAGCGCGGGGGAGGACCGATCGGGTCCCAACTCCCGCCCGTGGGTGGCGAGTTCATCGCCGGTGACCGTCTGGTTCGTCGTCATGCGTCCATGCTGCGGATCCACGGCGCCGTACAGTAGTGGCCTGAATGCCATACTCCCGGAGGTTCTGGCCATGCCGAGGAAGCGGACACCGCACCGCATCGCCGTCATCGCGCCCTCGCCCGTCTCGATGTTCAACCTGGCCATTCCGGAGCTGCTCTTCGGCAAGGTCGAGGTGGACGGGCGGCCGGGGTACGAGGTGGTCGTCTGTGCCGCCGAGCCGGGGCCGGTGCCCACCTCCGGCGGTCTCGACCTGTATGTGCGCGACGGCCTCGACGCCCTGCGCGGGGCGGATACCGTGGTCGTCGCCGGCACCGGTGCGCCCTATGAACCGGACCCGCGGATCGTGGCCGCCGTCAAGGAGGCGGCCGCCGACGGCAAGCGCATCGCCTCCCTGTGCACCGGCGCCTTCCAGCTCGCCGAGGCGGGCCTGCTCGAGGGCCGCAGGGCCACGACCTACTGGGCGCACGCAGAGGAGCTGCGCAGGCGGTACCCGCAGGTCGACCTGCGCGGAGACGTGCTGTACGTGCAGGACGGCCCGTTCGTGACCGCGTCCGGGTACGCCGCCGGCATCGACCTGTGCCTGCACATCATCCGCACCGACTACGGCGCCGCCGTCGCCAACGAGGTCGCCCGCCTCACCCTGGTCGCGCCCGTACGGCCGGGCGGCCAGACCCAGTTCACGCACACCCCGCTGCCGCCCGAGCGCGGCACCGCCTGCGCCGACACCCGCGGCTGGGCCATGCGCAACCTCGACAAGCCCCTCACCCTCACCGACCTGGCCCGCCACGCGGGCGTCTCCGTGCGCACCCTCACCCGCCGCTTCCACGCCGAGAGCGGGGTCAGCCCCCTGCAGTGGCTGCTCCACCAGCGCATCGAGCGCGCCAGGGAACTCCTGGAGACCACCACCCTCCCCATGGACCGGCTGGCCCGCGCCTGCGGCCTGGGTACGGCCGACTCCCTGCGGACCCATGTGGTGCGCCGGACCGGTCTGACGCCGAGCGCCTACCGGGCGCAGTTCAGCCGGCTGGGAACCACGGCCCCGGCGGACTCGTCCTCCGCTGCATGATCAGAACGAACCGGACCGTCGACACGGTGGTGATCAGAACCGCCCTGCCCGTGGAGGCCGAGGCCGTCGCCCAACTGCACGCACGCGCCCGGTCCACCTACTACCCCGACGGCCTCCCGGACGACGGCCACGACTGGCGGGCCCGCTGGCGCGAGGCCATCGAGCGCCCCGACGGCCACGTCCTGTGCGCCGTCCGCGACTCCCGCCTGGTCGGCATCGCCTCCTTCCGCACCCCTGAGGACGCCTCCGGGGAAACGGTCAAGCTCTTCCAGTTCCACGTCGACCCCGACCAGTGGCGCTCCGGCATCGGTACGGCCCTGCACTCCGCCTGCGTCGAGCAGTGGCGCGCCGACGGCAGGCGTACGGCCGTCCTCGACGTGCACGTCGACAACGAGCGCGCCCAGGCCTTCTACGCCGGCCGGGGCTGGGTCCCGGACCCGGAGAACCCGCCGGCCGAGGGCGACCACCACCTCTTCCTGCGCTACTCCGTGCCGGGGGAATGATCGTCCCTGCTTGAACGTTCATCCACTTGGCGGAGGGTGTCTCCGTACCCGTACGAGCTGGAGAGAACATGAAGGTCGAGATCTGGTCGGACATAGCGTGCCCGTGGTGCTACGTAGGCAAGGCCCGCTTCGAGAAGGCCCTCGACGCCTTCCCGCACCGCGACCAGGTCGAGGTGGTGCACCGCTCCTTCGAGCTGGACCCGGGCCGCGCCAAGGGCGACATCCAGCCGGTGATCACCATGCTCACCAAGAAGTACGGCATGAGCGAGGCCCAGGCGCAGGCCGGCGAGGAGAACCTGGGCGCGCAGGCCGCCGCCGAGGGCCTGGAGTACCGCACCCGCGGCCGTGACCACGGCAACACCTTCGACATGCACCGTCTGCTGCACCTCGCCAAGGAGCAGGGCCGGCAGGACGAGCTGATCCAGAGCCTCTACAAGGCGAACTTCGCCGAGGAGCGGTCCCTCTTCAGCGAGGGCGACGAGCGGCTGGTGGAGCTCGCCGTCGCCGCCGGGCTGGACGCGGACGACGTCCGCAAGGTCCTCGCCGACCCCACCGCCTACGCCGACGAGGTCCGCGCCGACGAGCGCGAGGCCGCCCAGCTCGGCGCGAACGGCGTGCCCTTCTTCGTCCTCGACCGCAAGTACGGCGTCTCCGGCGCCCAGCCCGCCGAGGTGTTCACCCAGGCTCTGGCCCAGGCGTGGGGCGAGCGTTCCCCGCTCAAGCTCATCGACGAGGGTGGCGCGGAGGCGTGCGGTCCCGACGGGTGCGCGGTGCCGCAGCAGTAAAGCAGCAGGTGGGGGCAGATCTATAAGCGCTGCTTAGTGAAACCACGTAAAAATCGGCAATGGACTATGAGGTCCCCCGGGCCCACAGTGGAGCCATGGAGACGACCTTCGAGAGCCTCGTCCGTGCCGAGTTCGCCCCGAAGAACACCTACCTGAACACCGCGAGCTGCGGGCTGCTGCCGGCCCGTACCGTGGCCGCCCTGCACGAAGCCGTGCGCATCCAGGCCGAGGGCCGGCCGCTCGACCCGCTCTTCGCGGACGTGGAGGCCGCCCGCGCCTCCTTCGCCCGGCTGGCCGGCGTCCCGGTGACCCGGGTGGCGGCGGGCTCCTCCGCCGCCACGTACTCCGGGGTGGTGGCCGCCTCGCTGCCCGCCGGTGCCGAAGTCCTCACCGCCGAGGGCGACTTCACCTCCGTCGTGAACCCCTTCCACGCCCGCGGCGACCTCAAGGTGCGGGCCGTGCCGCTGGAGCGGATCGCCGACGCCGTCCGGCCGGAGACCGCAGTCGTCGCGGTCAGCGCCGCCCAGTCCGCGGACGGCCGGATCGCCGACCTCCCCGCGCTCAAGGAGGCGGCCCGGGCGCACGGGGCGCGCACCTACGTCGACTTCTCCCAGGCCGCCGGCTGGCTGGAGATGGACGGCGACGCGTACGACTTCACCGTCTCCACCGGCTTCAAGTGGCTGATCGGCCCGCACGGTGCGACCTTCCTCGTCGTCCCGGAGGACCTCGGCGGGCTGACGCCGATCCTGGCGGGCTGGTTCGCCGGCGAGAACCCCTGGGAGAGCTGCTACGGCCCGATCCAGGAACTCGCCCACTCCGCACGGCGGTTCGACATCAGCCCGGGCCTTTTCGCGTACGCCGGAGTGCGCCACTCCCTCGCGCTGATCGAGGAACTCGGCGTGGACGCCGTACGCACCCACGACCTCGCCCTCGCCGACCGCTTCCGCACCGGCCTGCGCGACCTCGGCCACGAACCCCTGCCCGCACCCGGCTCGGCGATCGTCTCGGTGCCCGGGCTCGGCCACCGCCAGCCTGACCTGAGCAGGGCGGGCATCGAGCTCTCCGACCGCGCGGGCAACCTGCGGGCTTCCTTCCACCTGTACAACACATCCGCCGACGTCGAACGCCTGCTCGACGTCCTGTCTTCCTGAACCACTGGCGCGGGCCGTTCCGGGACGCTAGGAAGGGCACCAGGGGTGGTGGTGCCGGTGGAGTCCACGGGCGATACGTCCGTACAGCTTTCCGACGCGGAGCTGCACAGGCGGCTGGTCTACGGGGACGAGTCCGCGCTGGCCGAGGCGTACGCGGCGTACGGCGGGCTGGTGCGGGCGGTCGCCGTGCGGGTCACGCACAGCCCGGCCGCCGCCGAGGACGTGGCGCAGGAGGTCTTCGCCCAGCTGTGGAGCAGGCCGTACGCCTTCGACGCGGACCGGGGCAGCCTGCGCACCTGGCTGTCCATGCTCGCCCACCGGCGGGCCGTGGACTGGGTGCGCAGCGAGGCCCGGCACCGCAAGGACGCCCGCGCCGACGACTTGGCACTGCACGCCATCCCGGACGCGGCACCCGGCCCCGACGAGACGGTCGTCGACCGCGAACGCTCCCTCCTGCTGCACAGCGCCCTCGCCGAACTCCCGCAGCCCCAGCGGGAGGTGGTGCACCTGGCCTACTTCGCGGGTCGCACCTACCGGCAGGCCGCCGTGGAACTCGGCATCCCGGAGGGCACCGCCAAGACCCGCTTGCGCACGGCTTTACGCACCTTGGCCGAGTCTTTGGCCGACCCACCCGACCCGGCGCTGGAAAGGGGCGCATGATGGCGGCAGGGTGTGCGGCAGGGAAGCGAGGTGTGCGGTGACCGACGACCACGACGGCGTGCGCGACCTGCTGGCCGCATGGGCCTTCGGCGCGCTCCCGCCGGCCGAGGGGCGGACGGTCCCGGGGCACCTCGCCGAGTGCGAGGCCTGCGCGGCGGAGGCGGAACGGCTCCGGGAGACCGTACGGCTCCTGGACGGACCGGGGCCGAACGGTGCGCACGCGCGCCCCACGCCCGACATCGTGTCCTTCGCCCTGCGCGCCCGCCCGGCCGTGCCCGGTGTCGCCGCGCATGCCGCACCCTACGCCGCCGCCGTCGCCGGGCTCAAGGCGCTGCTGCCCGAGGCCGACGGCCGCTGGGGCACCCCGGTCGTGCACGACTGGGACGTCCACGCGACCCTCGCCCACCTGCTCGCCGCCGACGAGCCCCTCGCCGGGCGGCTCGGCATCGCGGCGCGGCTGCCGGCCTCCCCGGTGCCGGAGGGCGCGAACTGGGAGGACGCCTGGAACCGCCGTAGTGCCGACGTCATCGAGCACGAGCACGGCCGCACTCCCGAGGAGACGGTCGCCGACTGGTCCGCGCAGGCCGCCGACCTGCTCGCCTCACCCGAGGCCCGCGACCCCCAACTGGCGGCCACGGCAACGACCTTGATGGGCGTACGGCTGCCCGTCGCCGACCACTTCGTGGTGCGGGCCTTCGAGGCGTGGATCCACACCGACGACATCGGCCGCGCCCTGGGCCTCGCCGTCCCGCCGCCGCCCGCCGAGCACCTGGGCCAGCTGGTCCGCCTGGCCGTCCGCATCCTCGGCCTCGCGCTCGGCCCCACCGCACCGCCGGTGCTGTTCGCGATCGACGGCGGTCCGCAGTGGGTGCTGGGGTCCGAGGACGAACCCGTACGGGCCGAACTCGCCCTGGATCCGGTCGACTTCTGCCTCCTCGTCGGCGGCCGGTACACACCCGAGGAGGTGCCGCGCGGCGCCTCGGGCGACGAGGGCGCCGTCAGGAACGTACTGGAAAGGGCGGCGTCACTGGCCTGGCTGTGAAGCCTTGAGGCCTGTGCCGCCGCCCTTTCCCTCAGCGCCTGTTCACTTCACCGGCGTGAAGTCCCTCGCGCCAATGAACTCCGGCCGCCGGATGGGCGCCGCGAACGGCTCCACGGCCTTGTTCTCCACGCTGTTGAACACGATGAAGACGTTGCTGCGCGGGAACGGTGTGATGTTGTCGCCGGAGCCGTGCATGCAGTTGCAGTCGAACCAGGTCGCCGAACCGGCCCTGCCCGTGAAGAGCTTGATGCCGTACTCGCCCGCCATCTTGGTCAGCGCCTCGTCCGAGGGCGTGCCCGCGTCCTGCATCTGCAGCGACTTCTTGTAGTTGTCCTCGGGCGTGGCGCCGGCGCAGCCCAGGAACGTGCGGTGCGACCCCGGCATGATCATGAGGCCGCCGTTGGTGTCGTAGTTCTCGGTCAGCGCGATCGAGACGGACACCGTGCGCATGTTGGGCAGGCCGTCCTCGGCGTGCCAGGTCTCGAAGTCCGAGTGCCAGTAGAAGCCGCTGGCCCCGAAGCCCGGCTTGACGTTGATCCGCGACTGGTGGACGTACACGTCCGAGCCGAGGATCTGCCGGGCCCGGCCGACGACCCGCTCGTCGCGCACGAGGTTCGCGAACACCTCGCTGATCCTGTGCACCTCGAAGACGGAGCGGATCTCCTTGGACTTCGGCTCGACGATCGAGCGCTCGTCGGCCCGGATCGCCGGATCGGTGACCAGGCGCTCCAACTCCCGGTGGTAGACGGCGACCTCGTCCGGAGCGATGAGCTGGTCGATGGCCAGGAAGCCGTCGCGCTCGAACGACTGGAGGTCGCCGGCCGGGATCGGACCCGGCGTGTCGGGGGAACCCCACACGACGGGGTCCTGGCGAGGGACGGACACCTCGGTGGCGCCGCGGCTGGGATAGAGATCAGTGATGCCGGTGGTGGCAGTCATGTGATGTCACACCTCCTCGGGCTCGGTGAGCAGCGGGTAGACGCCGTTGGCGTCGTGGTCCTCCCGACCGGTCACGGGCGGGTTGAACACGCAGATGCAGCGGAAGTCCTCCTTGATCCGCATCGTGTGCCGCTCGTGCCCGTCGAGGAGGTACATGGTCCCGGGCGTGATCGTGTACTTCTGCCCGGTCTCGTCGTCGGTGAGCTCGGCCTCGCCCTCGACGCACACGACGGCCTCGATGTGGTTCGCGTACCACATCGACGTCTCCGTACCCGCGTACAGGATCGTCTCGTGCAGGGAGAAGCCGACCCTCTCCTTGGCGAGGACGATGCGTTTGCTCTCCCAGGTGCCGGACGCCGATTTCACGTGCCGGTCGGTGCCTTCGATCTCCTTGAACGAACGGACGATCACGGTGCTGCGATGCCTCCTAGGTGGTGCCAACTACGTGTGTTGAGGGGGTGGTTCAGGCCGTCTCGCGTACGGAGCGGGCGAGGACGCTCAGCCCCTCGTCGAGCTCGTCGGCGGTGACGGTGAGCGCCGGAAGCAGCTTCACGACCTCGCTCTCGGGGCCCGACGTCTCGATGAGCAGACCGAGTTCGAAGGCGCGCGACG
Source organism: Streptomyces sp. NPDC001663 (assembly GCF_042893105.1). Lineage (NCBI taxonomy): Bacteria > Bacillati > Actinomycetota > Actinomycetes > Kitasatosporales > Streptomycetaceae > Streptomyces > Streptomyces sp. NPDC001663. Next base: position 164,634 of record NZ_JBIAUR010000018.1, read on the forward strand.
CGATCCGCCCGGCCCGCTCCTTGTCGTGGAACTCCATGCCCCACACGAGCCCGCGGCCGCGGTACTCCTTGACGTCGGCGCGGTTCTCCTCGGCGATGGCGGCGAGCGCCTCTTCGATCTGCTCACCGCGCGCACGGGTCTGCTTCTCCATCGCGGACCCGTCCGCCCAGTACGCCTCCAGGGCGGCGGTGGCCGTGACGAAGGCGGGGTTGTTGCCGCGGAAGGTGCCGTTGTGCTCGCCCGGCTCCCAGATGTCCAGCTCCGGCTTGAACAGGCAGAGGGACATGGGCAGTCCGTAGCCGCTGATGGACTTCGACACGGTGACGATGTCCGGGGTGATGCCCGCCTCCTCGAAGGAGAAGAAGGCACCGGTCCGCCCGCAGCCCATCTGGATGTCGTCGACGATCAGCAGCATGTCCTGCCGCTCGCACAGCTCGGCCAGCGCCCGCAGCCACTCGGGCCGCGCGACATTGATGCCGCCCTCGCCCTGCACGGTCTCCACGATCACGGCGGCCGGCTTGTTGAGCCCGGAGCCCTGGTCCTCCAGGAGCCGCTCGAACCACAGGAAGTCGGGGACCGTGCCCTCGAAGTAGTTGTCGAACGGCATGGGCGTGCCGTGCACGAGCGGAATCCCGGCGCCGGCCCGCTTGAAGGCGTTGCCGGTGACGGCCAGCGAGCCGAGCGACATCCCGTGGAAGGCGTTGGTGAACGACACGATGGCCTCGCGCCCCTTCACCTTCCGCGCCAGCTTCAGCGCGGACTCCACGGCGTTGGTGCCGGTCGGCCCCGGGAACATGACCTTGTACGGCAGGTCGCGCGGCCGCAGCACCAGGTCCTGGAAGGTCTGCAGGAAGGAACGCTTGGCGGTGGTCGACATGTCGAGCCCGTGCGTGACGCCGTCCCGCTCCAGGTAGTCGATCAACGCCCGTTTCAGGACGGGGTTGTTGTGCCCGTAGTTCAGCGAGCCGGCCCCGGCGAAGAAGTCCAGGTACTCATGGCCGTCCTCGTCGTACATGCGGCTGCCGTGCGCACGGTCGAAGACGGTGGGCCAGCCGCGGCAGTAGCTGCGCACCTCGGACTCGAGGGTCTCGAAGACGCTGAGGTCGGGCTGGGTGATGGTCACGACGAATCGCTCCTCGTTGCGTGGGGGAGTGCGGGGGGTCGTCAGTGGAGGTGGTCCGTGGGGGGTGGTCAGAAGGAGAGGGGACCGATGCGGTACAGGACTTCGGGGTCGTGCGGCCCGTCCGGGAACAGGCCCGTGTCGAACAGCACCTCGCGCTCCACGAGGGCGCCGTGCCGCTCGGCGAACGAGGTGAACAGGCGCTCGGAGCCGGTGTTGCCCGGCGTGATGGTGGTCTCGACGGCGGTGATCCGGTGCGCGGTGCCGGCCCGCGCGACCACTCCGTCGAGCAGCGCGCCGGCGAGCCCGCGTCCGCGGAACGCCTCGTCCACCGCCACCTGCCAGACGAGCAGGGTGCGCGGACGGTCCGGCCGCACGTACCCGGTGACGAAGCCGACCGGTTCCCCGTGCCCGTCGCGGGCCACGGCCGAGGTGGCGGCGAAGTCGCGACACCACAGCAGATAGCTGTACGACGAGTTCAGGTCGAGGGCCTTCGAGTCCTTGGCAATCCGCCACAACGCGGCTCCGTCCGCGACCTGCGGACGGTCGATGTGCAGATCTGCTTGTGCGGCAGTCATGCGGATTGAATTTACCGAGGGAAATTCGAAATTGCATCGCCGTTAGGGGTTACGAACGGCTGGGGCGTGTGTTATCACGCGGGCGCGGGTGATCGCGCAAGGGAAGGTGGTTATGGCATTGATTGTCCGGAAAATCCGTGGCAAATAGACAGCGATGTGTAACGCGTCACAGGCATGTAACCCCCACGAGATCTGCCCGAATTCCTCCGGTTGGCGTTCGCAGAATCTTTGCGTTTAGGTCGGGGAAAAGCGGGCAGAAGAATACGGGAAGCTGCGCCGAATTGAATTACAAATTTACACCTGAAGTTACACTCCGAGTAGCCCTTTTAATTAGGCGCCGGTAACTCCGTCGATGCGCTCCCGGAGGATGTCCGCGTGGCCGTTGTGCCGGGCGTACTCCTCGATCATGTGAATCAGCACCCACCGGAGACTGACCTCCAGCCCGGCCATGTTCCCGTCGGCGATCCGCCCGGTGCAGTCCAGCGACCGCCCGGCGCACAGCTCCCGCCCGCGCGCGATCTCCCGCTGCCACACGTCCAGCGCCTGGTCGAGTCCCCGGGCGGGGTCGAGCAAGCGTGAGCGCCGACGGCTCGGCGGCCGCGGCCCGCACCTGCGCGTCGTCCAGCTCCGCACACTTCAGGGCCAGGGTGGCCCGATGAAAGTCCAGCCAACTGTCGAGCATGGGCCGCTCGTCCCCGGTGAGAAGCGGGATGGGGCGACCGTCGGGAAGGGTCTGGGGCACGTTGGTGGTCATGGGGCGAGCATGGCACGGGAGTTGAGGGGCAGCGCGGGATCATGTCATCGGGCGCGCGGTGGGGTCAGAGGGCCCGAGTCGATGACTACCGCCGGCTGTTCTCCACGGCCTGCCGCGCCGCCTCCAGATCCACCGTCAGCCCCTTCTCCGCAAGGGCGGCCCCCAGCGCCGCCAGGCAGCGCTGCACGACCTCCGCCGTCGCGTCCACCCCGTAGTGATTGACCCGAATCATCTCCTTGGCCAGCGCACCCCCACCAGCGGCCAGCGGCAACGAGGGGTCCGACTCCAGGGCCCGGGCCACCAGTTCCGACGCGACCACCCCCGCCGGCGCCCTCAGCGTCGTGGCGACAGGCGCCGCCTCCGAGGCCTCGTACACATACGGCTCCAGACCTCCGCCCAGAGCCACCGCCCCCGCCCGAGTCGCCGCCGCGGCCGACGCGTGCCGGGCCATCACGGCGTCCAGGCCCACCGCCTCGATCCGCTCCACACACGCCTCCAACGCCAGCATCTCCAGCTGCGCCGGCGCATGCAGCAGCGCCTTCCGGCCGCCGTCGACCCACCGCTCCTTCCAGTCGAGGAGCGAGAGATACGACCGCCGCGGTGCCCCCGGATTCGCCGCCATCCGCGCCCACGCCCGCTCGCTCACCGACACCGCCGACACCCCGGCGGGCCCGCCCATCGCCTTCTGCGCCCCGATGACGCACAGGTCCACACCCCACGCGTCCGGCAGCACCGGCTCGGCCCCGATCGACGCCACCGCGTCCAGGTAGAACAGTGCCCCGTGCGACCGCACCACCTCACCGATCTCCGCGACCGGATTCGTGTTGCCGGTCGCCGCTTCCGCATGCACCAGCGACACGAAGTCGATCCCGGGGTGCTCGGCGAAGGCCTCCCGGATCTGCTCGGCGGTGACCGCCGTGTGGAAGGGCACGGCAAGGTCGATCACCGTCGCCCCGCAGTCCCGCAGCCAGTTCCCGAAGGTCTGCCCGTACGGACCGGTGATGACGTTCAGCGCCACGGTCCCCGGCCCGGCGGCCGAGCGGATCGCCCCCTCCAGCGGCAGCAGCGCCTCGCCCTGCATGATCACGACGTCCTGCCCGGTACCGAGCAACCGCCCCACACGGTCCTCGATCGAGGCGAAGTGCGCGGCGCTCAGCGGGGGCAGATCGAGGAAGGCGTGGGTCACGGCGGTGCTCTCTTCGCTCTCTTCACTCACGAGTGGTCGACTCGCTCGAGGGTATCCGCCCCCTGTGCCCCACCTTCCACTTGTGACTTCTTAGGCCGGGCAGCCCCGCAACCATCGGTTTGATTTGAGAGACCCAAACTTCTCCTTATAATCGGAACCCACAGTTCCCACACAGGAGGCCACCCCGTGAAGACGATCTCCGGGCGCCGGACCCGCATCCTGGCCGCCACCGCAGCGACGGCCGGGCTGGCGCTCGTAGCCGCCTGCACTTCCACCGACAACGGCGGCAGCGGAAGCAAGACCGCCGCCGGCGGGGTCGAGCTCGTCAAGGCCGGACAGCTCACCACCTGCACCCACCTGCCGTATCCGCCCTTCCAGTCGGAGATCGACGGCAAGGTGCAGGGCTTCGACGTCTCGCTGATCGACCTGGTCGCGGGGGACCTCGGCGTGAAGCAGCAGATCCTGGACACGCCCTTCGAGAACTTCAAGACCGGCGCCTTCCTCAACTCCGGAGAGTGCGATCTGGCCGCGGCCGGCATGACCATCACCGCCGAGCGCAAGAAGAACGTCGACTTCTCCGATCCCTACTTCGACGCCACGCAGGCCCTCCTGGTCGACAAGAACGCCGGCATCACCTCCCTCGCCGACGCGAAGGCCAAGAAGGTCAAGCTCGGCGCCCAGGCGCAGACCACCGGCGAGGACTACGCCAAGAAGCAGGGCTTCGACCCGGTCTCCTTCGAGTCCTCCGACGCGGTCCTCAACGGCCTGCGCACGGGCCAGGTCAAGGCCGTCGTCATCGACTACCCGGTCGTCCAGGGCTGGTTGAAGGACAAGGCCAACGCCGCCGCCTTCGAGCTCGCCGACAACATCAACACCGGTGAGCAGTACGGCTTCACGGTCAGGAAGGGCAACACCAAGCTCCTCGCCGCCATCAACAAGGCGATCAAGGACGCGAAGGCCGACGGCACGTACAAGAAGCTGTACGAGAAGTGGATCGGCCCCTACGACCAGTCCGCCGCCTCCCCGTCCGCCTCCTGACCCATGGCCGACACAGACGTACAACTCCAGCCTCGCAAAAAGGGCCTGACCCGGCGTCAGAAGCGCAGTCTGTCCCGCGGCGTCCAGTACGTCGTCTTCGTCGCCGCCGTGATCGCGTTCGCGGTCGGGGCCGACTGGGGGCGGCTGAAGAACCAGTTCGCGCAGTGGAGCATCGCCAAGCAGATGTTCCCCGACGTCATCACGCTGGCGCTGAAGAACACCGTGCTCTACACCGTGTCCGGGTTCGTCTTCGCCCTGGTGCTGGGCCTGGTGGTCGCGCTGATGCGGCTGTCGTCCGTCGCCCCGTACCGCTGGGTGGCCGGCGTCTACATCGAGATCTTCCGCGGCCTGCCCGCCCTGCTGATCTTCATCTTCATCGGCGTGGCGGTCCCGCTGGCCTTCCCAGGCACGGAGATCGTCGGCGGCACGTACGGCAAGGCCGCCATCGCCCTCGGCCTGGTCGGCGCCGCGTACCTGGCGGAGACGTTCCGCGCGGGCATCCAGGCGGTGCCCAAGGGCCAGATGGAGGCGGCGCGTTCGCTGGGCTTCTCGCCCGCCCGGGCCATGGTCTCGATCATCATCCCGCAGGCGTTCCGGATCATCCTCCCGCCGCTGACCAACGAGTTCGTGATCCTCTTCAAGGACTCCTCCCTGGTCCTGCTCCTCGGCGTCACCCTGGAGGAGCGCGAACTGTCCAAGTACGGCCGCGACCTGGCCAGCACGACCGCCAACTCCACACCGATCCTGGTCGCCGGCCTGTGCTACCTGCTGGTGACCATCCCGCTCGGCTTCGTCGTGCGCCGTATGGAGGCGAAGGCCCAGGAGGCCGTGAAATGAGCCGTCCGGAAATCGAAGTACGCGATCTGCACAAGTCCTTCGGTGACAACGAGGTACTGCGCGGCATCGACCTGGAGATCAACCAGGGCGAGGTCGTGTGCGTCATCGGCCCGTCCGGCTCCGGCAAGTCCACGCTGCTGCGGTGCGTGAACCTCCTTGAGGAGCCCACCAAGGGCCAGGTCTTCGTCGGCGGCACCGAACTCACCGATCCCGACGTCGACATCGACGCCGTACGCCGCCGTATCGGCATGGTCTTCCAGCAGTTCAACCTCTTCCCGCACCTCACGGTGACCGAGAACCTCACGCTGCCGCAGCGGCGGGTCCTCAAGCGGGGCAAGGCGAATGCGGCGCGGGTGGCCGCCGAGAACCTGGAGCGGGTGGGCCTGTCGGAGAAGGCGGACGCCTACCCCGCCTCCCTCTCCGGCGGCCAGCAGCAGCGCGTGGCGATCGCACGCTCGCTGTCGATGGGCCCCGAGGTGATGCTCTTCGACGAGCCGACGTCGGCGCTGGACCCCGAACTGGTCGGGGACGTCCTCGCGGTCATGCGGATGCTCGCCCGCGAGGGCATGACGATGATGGTCGTCACCCACGAGATGACCTTCGCGAGGGAGGTCGCCGACCGGGTGGTCTTCATGGACGGCGGCGTGATCGTCGAGGACGGCGCACCGGCCCAGGTCATCGGCAACCCCTCCCACGACCGCACCCGCCACTTCCTCTCCCGCCTCCTCGACCCCGCGATGGCCGAGGTGGAGGAGGGGGCGTCGGAGCAGGTGGGCGAGAAGGACTGAAGAGGACATACGCATCTCTGTCGCCCAGGGTGCAAGTACCGCCATCATTCGGGGCATGACGACTCTCGACGACCCGGCAGGCTTCGGCGCCGGGACCACACTGCCCCAGCTGCCGGAGGACTGGGAGCGCTGCCTGGCCGTGGCGGCGCACCCGGACGACATCGAGTACGGGACGGCGTCGGCCGTGGCCCGCTGGACGGCCGGTGGCAAGCGCGTCTCGTACCTGCTGGTCACCCGCGGCGAGGCGGGCATCGACGGGCTGCACCCGGATCAGGCGGGCCCGCTGCGCGAGGCCGAGGAGCGGGCCGGGGCGCGTGAAGTGGGCGTGGACACGGTCGAGTTCCTCGACCACCGCGACGGGACCGTCGAGTACGGTCCGGCACTGCGCCGCGACATCGTGCGGGCGATCCGCAGGCACCGTCCGGAGGTCGTCGTGACGGGCGCGTACACGGTGCGCATGGTCGCCGGAGTGGTCAACCAGGCCGACCACCGCGTGGTCGGACTCGCCACCCTCGACGCGGCCCGCGACGCCGGCAACCGGTGGATCTTCCCGGAACTCGCCGACGAGGGCCTCGAACCCTGGGGCGGCGTGCGCTTCGTGTGCGTCGCCGGCGCCGATCGCCCCACCCACGGCGTGGACGTGTCCGGCGAGCCGCTGGAGCGGGGCATCGCGTCCCTCGACGCCCACGCCGAATACACCAAGGGCCTCGGGGCGCAGGGCTTCGAGCCCCGCGCCTTCCTCACCTGGGCGGCCCGCCGGGGCGGCCCCGCGCTCGGCGTCGAGGCGGCGGTCCTACTCGACGTGCACCAGCTCGCCTTCGAGGGACCACCGCCCTGGGAACAGTGACCTTCCGCGCCGCTGACCAGGGCCTGTCCGGCGGATCAGGTCGGCTACAGAGAGGGCTCCTCTTGGCCGCCCCGAGCGGGGTCTGGTGCGTGCAGCTGCAAGGTGGAGGAGGGAGTCGGCGACCGACGACAACGCGGCTGGGGGTCCCCCACGCCGTCCGCCGGACAGGACCTAAGGTGCGGTCCATGAGCGAACGCGCGATGCTGCACGTGAAGGGGCGGGTCCTGGTCGGGCCCGACGACGTCCGGGACGAGCTGTGGGTCGTCGACGGCCGGATCTCCTACGACCGTCCCGTCGGCACCGGCGACGTCCTGACCGTCGACGGCTGGACCCTCCCCGGCCTCGTCGACGCCCACTGCCACGTCGGCCTGGGCCCGCAGGGCCCCGTCGAGCAGGACATCGCCGAAAAGCAGGCGCTCACCGACCGCGAGGCCGGGACCCTCCTCATCCGCGATGCCGGCTCACCCTCGGACACCCGCTGGGTCGACGACCGCGAGGACCTGCCGAAGATCATCAGGGCCGGTCGGCACATCGCCCGCACCCGCCGCTACATGCGGGGCTACGCGCACGAGATCGAACCGGAGGACCTCGTCGCGTACGTCGCCCAGGAGGCCCGCCGCGGCGACGGCTGGGTCAAGCTCGTCGGCGACTGGATCGACCGCGACCTGGGCGACCTGGCCCCCAGCTGGCCGCGCGACGCCGTCGAGGCGGCCATCGCCGAGGCCCACCGCCTGGGCGCCCGCGTCACCGCGCACTGCTTCGCCGAGAACTCCCTGAAGGACCTGGTCGAGGCGGGCATCGACTGCATCGAGCACGCCACGGGCCTGACGGACGACCTGATCCCGCTCTTCGCCTCGCGCGGCGTCGCCATCGTCCCGACCCTCGTCAACATCGCGACCTTCCCGCAGCTGGCGGACGGCGGCGAGGCCAAGTTCCCGCAGTGGTCGGCCCATATGCGCCGCCTCCACGAACGCCGCTACGAGACGGTCCGCAACGCCTACGACGCCGGCATCCCGGTGTACGTCGGCACGGACGCGGGCGGCCACCTCCCGCACGGGCTGGTGGCCGGCGAGGTCGAGGAACTCGTCACCGCCGGCATCCCGCCCGTCGAGGCCCTGGCGGCGACGACCTGGAGCGCACGGAAGTGGCTCGGGCGGCCCGGGCTGGAGGAGGGCGCACCGGCCGACCTCATCGTGTACGAGACCGATCCGCGGGCCGACGTACGCGTGCTGGCGGCCCCGCGACGCATCGTGCTGAACGGGCGGATCGTCGGGTAGCACCTGTGCGGGTTGACGCGGCGCGCGCCGTCTCGCGCGCCGGTGCGGCGACCGCCGTACGCGAAGAAAAGGCGGTGCGGCGGTGAAAACGTGGAACGCCTGTGCCGTGGGATTCGAAAACGTTCACGGGGAACGCACGATGGGGTGAAGTGGCGCCGGAACGCCGCCAGTTCACCCGTGGTGCGTAATTCTTGGCGGGTCCCGAGCAAGTCTCCACTTAGGGGTCCCCACCTTGAACGGCAACAACTTCCGCATGCCCGCACGCCGTCTCGCCACCGTCGCGACGGCCACGGCCCTGGCCGCCGGTCCCGCGGCCCTGGCCGGCGCGGGCTCCGCGCACGCGACCACCGACCACGGTCGCGCGAGCGCCGTCGTCCTGCGCACCGGGCTCGACGTGTCCCTGCTCAACAAGACCGTGGACGTCCCGCTCACGGTCTCGCTCAACCAGGTCGAGGCGCCGCAGAGTGCCCAGAAGACCGCCCTGACCGCCGAGTTGAACGGCGTCGACGGCGGAAAGCCGTTCAACGTGCTGGACGCGAAGGTGGCGAAGTCCGACGCGAGCGTCACCTCCACCCGGGCCGAGGGCCACACCAACCTCGCCGACGCCAAGCTGCACGTCCCCGGCCTGCCGCTGCTGTCCCTCATCGAGATCGAGCAGGTCACCTCGAAGGCGACCTGCGAGGCCGGGAAGAAGCCGGTCGCCTCCGCGAACCTGCTCGGCTCGGTCACGGTCCTGGGCAAGAAGGTCACCCTGACGGCGGGCGGCACGACGGACGTCGACGTCCCCGGCGTCGGCGACGTCCGCCTCGACCTGTCCAGGACGGAGACCACTTCGCGTACGGCGGCCGCCACCGCCCTCGAACTCAAGGTCTCCGTCAACCCGTTGAAGCTCAACGTGGCCGAGGTCGAGGGCACGCTGACCCTGGCGAAGGCGACCTGCGAGGCCCCCGCGGCCGCCGCGGCGAACCCGAGCGCCGACCCCGGCGACGTCAAGGCGCAAGGCGCGGCCGGCAAGGAGGAGAACCTCGCCGAGACAGGTGGCAACTCCCTGACGCCGTACATCGCCGGAGGTGCGATCGCCCTGGTCGTGGCGGGCGGGGGAGCGGTCGCGCTGGCACGGCGCGGCCGGAGCTGAACCGACAGCCCAGCCGTTGGGGCCGCGGTAGTCCAGCACTCGGCGGCGAGCGCGACGGTCGTCGGCGGTGTCGTCCGGGTCCGGTTACCGGACGGCACCGTCAGTGACGTGCCGACGCCAGGGTCACTGCCTGGTCCAGCGCCTGCAGGAAGGAGTTGACGGTCGCCCGGTCCCGCACCGCCAGCCGCAGCCACTCCTCGTCGAGGCCCGGGAACGTGTCGCCCCGCCGTACGGCGAAGCCCAGGTCCCGTAGATGCCGTCGTACGGCCGCCGCCTGCGGCAGTCGTACGAGGACGAAGGGGCCCTCGGCGGGCTCCGTCACGTGCAGGCCGTCCGGGGCGAACTCCTTGAGCCCGGCGACGAGATGGGCCCGGTCGGCGGCGATGCGGTGTGCCGCGTGGGCCGCCTCCGCCAGCGCCTGCGGGCCCATGCAGGCTTGGGCGGCGGCCAGCGCGGGCGTGGACACCGGCCACAGCGGCTGGGCGCGCTCCAGCTCGGAGATCGTCTCGGGGGCGGCGAGGACGTAGCCGATCCGCAGCCCGGCCAGACCCCAGGTCTTGGTCAGGCTGCGCAGGACGACCAGGCCGGGCACGTCCGTGCGCCCGGCGAGGGCCTCCCGCTCGCCTGGCACCGCGTCCATGAACGCCTCGTCCACGACCAACGTCCGCCCAGGGCGGGCGAGTTGGGCGATGGACGCGGCCGGGTGGAGGACGGACGTCGGGTTCGTCGGGTTGCCGATCACGACCAGGTCGGCGTCCTCGGGGACGGCAGCCGGGTCCAGCCGGAAGCCGTCCTCCTCCCGCAGCAGCACCCGGTCGACCGTGTGCCCGGCGTCCCGCAGAGCCGCCTCGGGCTCCGTGAACTGCGGGTGGACCACGACCGGTTGATGCACCTTCAGGGCGCGGGCGAGCAGCACGAACGCCTCGGCGGCACCTGCCGTGAGCAGCACCCGCTCCACCGGGAGCCCGTGCCGCACCGCCACCGCCGCCCGCGCGGCCCGCCCGTCCGGGTAGGCCGCGAGCGAGCCGAGCGAACCGGCGATGCGCTCGCGCAGCCAGGCCGGAGGCGTGTCCGCGCGGACGTTCACCGCCAGGTCGACGAGGGCCGAACCGCCGTCCCGCACCTCCACGTCACCGTGGTGGCGCAGGTCGTGCGCGCCCGCGGTCCTTCTCTCGCCGTTCCCCTCAGTGGGCATGGGAGTGTGCGCCATGGTGGTGGTGTCCGTGGTGGTGGTGACCGTCGTCGTCGGGGTGGAAGTGCGGCTGCTGCGGCACCCCCACCTTGTCCTCGAAGCCCGGCAGCGCGATCCGGTACACGCACGAGTCGCAGTTCATCCGCAGATCGCCCTTGACGGCCTCCTCGTACCGCTCGATCACCAGGTCGAGCAGCTCCGGCTCCGGGCCGATGACCTCCGCGGACCGCACCTCGACCTCCGGGTGCGCGGCCGCCCAGCCCTCGGTCTGCTGCTTCACCCGCTCCGGCAGGATCCCGGTGAACAGGAAGTACGGCAGGACCACGATCCGCTTCGCGCCCAGCTTCGCGCACCGGTCGAGGCCGCTCGGCACGTCCGGCGCCGCCAGCGACACGAACGCCGTCTCTACACCGGCGTAACCGCGCCCCTCCCACAGCAGCCGCGCCGCCTTGTGCACCTCGGCGTTGGCGTCCGGGTCGGTCGAGCCGCGTCCGACGAGCAGCACGGTGACGTCGGCGCGGTCCAGCGGGGTGCGCCCTTCGGTGGCGCCCAGCGCCTCGTCCAGCCGCCGCTCCAGGACGGACAGGAGGGCGGGGTGCGGGCCCAGGGGGCGGCCGTAGGCGTACGAGATCCCCGGGTGGCGTTCCTTCTCGCGGGCCAGCGCCGCCGGGATGTCGCCCTTGGCGTGCCCGGCGGAGACCAGCATCAGCGGGACGGCGGCGAACCGCTGTACACCCCGGGCCACCATTCCGGCGACGGCATCGCCCAGCGGCGGCGGGGAGAGCTCGATGAAGCCGCCCGCGACCGGCACGTGGTCCAGACGGAGCTGCAACTGCCGTACGAAGTCGCGGAACGCCTCGGCCCCGGCCTCGTCCCGGGTGCCATGACCGGCGATGAGCAGGGCGGGCGGCGGGGTGGTCACGATTTCTCCTCGGGATGTGAAACGGGGTGGTTCGGCAGGGCCTGCTGCTCCGCGGCGGAGCCGCTCGCCGGTTCAGCCTGCCAGCGGTAGCCGCGCGGCGTCACCATACGGCCCGCGATCTCACGGGTCGCCGTGTTGCCCACGGTCACGACCGTCATCATGTCGACCGTCGCGGGGTCCAGCGTGCCCAGAGTCGTCAGTCGACTGGACTCGTCCGGCCGCGACGCGTTCCGTACGACTCCGACCGGCGTCGTCGGCTCCCGGTGTCCGGCGAGGATCGCCAGCGCCTTCGGCAGCTGCCAGTCCCGGCCCCGGGAACGGGGGTTGTAGAAGGTGACCACGATGTCCGCCTCGGCCGCCGCGCGCACCCGCCGCTCGATGACCTCCCACGGCGTGTGCAGGTCGGAGAGGCTGATGGACACATGGTCGTGACCGAGCGGCGCGCCCAGGATCGCCCCGGCCGCGAGCGCGGCGGTGACGCCCGGTACGCCGATCACGTCGATGTCGTCGGAGGCCTCGGCGAGCGCGGGGGAGGCCATGGCGTACACGCCCGCGTCGCCGCTGCCGATCAGCGCGACGGCCTGCCCCTTGCGGGCCTCGGCGACCGCGGTCCGCGCCCGCTCCTCCTCGGCGCCCAGCCCCGACTCCAGGATCCGGGTGCCGGGCCGCAGCAGGTCGCGGATCTGGTCGACGTACTGGTCGAGCCCGACGAGCACGGAGGCGCGCCGCAGTTCGGCCTCGGCACGCGGGGTGAGCAGATCGCGGGCACCGGGACCGAGCCCGACCACCGCGAGCCGTCCGCGCCCCGGCCGCCGTGCGACCGCACAGGTCGCCATCGCCGCATGCCCGTCGGCCCGCTCCGACTTCCGCTTGGGGACGAGGAGTTCACCACCGCGGGCGAGTGCGGACGCCTCGGCGACCGAGGGGGTGCCCACGGCGGTGAGCGGCGCGTCGGAGGGGTTGGGGACCTCGACCTTCGCCAGCTCCTCGGCGGAGTACGTCACCACGGGCACCCCGAGCCGCGCGGCCGCCTCGACGATGCCGGGCTCGTCACGCTTGGCGTCGACGGTGGCGAGCTCGGCGATGCTACGAGGAGACAGCCCCGTGTCCCGCAACGCGCCCTCGACCAGCCCGAGCACCTCGTCGACCGGGGCGCCCTTGGACGCGCCGACGCCCACGACGAGGGTCGGCGGACGCAACAGCACCTCGCCGTCGGCGGGTTGGACCGCGCGGTCCGTCAGCCGGACGGTGCGTGTGCCTTCCGCGGTGAACGGCAGCGGCGGCAGCGGCCACGCCACCTCGGTGTCCAGTGCGACCGGCTCCCCGTCCAGCAGAGCCCGCGTCACGCCGGCCACGTCGCCCTCCACCGGGAGGCCGAGGGTGTCCAGACCGGGGATGCCGACGGCGTCCGTCGCGGTGGTCACCACGGGCTCGGCACCCAGCAACTCGCCCACTTCCCGGGCGAGTTCATTGGCGCCACCGCCGTGCCCGCCCAGCAGCGACACGGCGAACCGTCCGCCCTCGTCGACGCACACCACACCGGGGTCGGTCTTCTTGTCCGCCAGCAGGGGTGCCACGAGCCGTACCACCGCTCCCGTCGCCAGGAAGCACACGAGCTGCTCGCACTCCGCGAACGCGGCACGCACGGCGTCCCCCACGGGACCCTCGTACACGCGCGTGCGGTCCGGCCACGCCGCGGCCAGCCGGTCGCGTGCCGCCGCCCCCGCCGCGGTGGCGGAAATGAGGCCGATCACTGAGCAACTCCTTCGTGAGACACGGGGGTTCTGGTCCCCCACAGCAGGAATACGGGATTGGTCGCCGCCAGCCGGGTCACGTCCCCCGGCAGCGGCGCGAGCCGCGACGACTGCAGCAGTACTCCGTCGCAGTCGAACCCGGCGCCGGTGAGCGCCGTGCGCACCGCCGGTACCCGGTCCAGCGCGGCCATGGCCACCACGACCGTCCGCCGGGCCCGCCGTGCGCACTCGCCGACGATGCCCGGCAGCTCGCGCCCGCCGCCCCCGACGAACACGGCGTCGGGAGCGTCGAGTTCGGACAGCACGTCCGGCGCCGTACCGTGCACCACGTGCACGTCGACGCCGTGCGCACCGGCGTTGGCGCGGATCCGCTCCACCCCGTCCGCGGCCTTCTCGACCGCGGTGACCGCGGCGCCCAGCCGCGCGCACTCCACGGCCACCGAGCCCGAGCCGGAGCCGACGTCCCACACCAGGTCGCCGGGGCGCGGCCCGAGCCGGGCCAGCGCCAGGGCCCGTACCTCGAACTTGGTGATCATCGAGTCGCGGTGCGCGAACTCGCCCTCGTCCAGCGCCCACTCGACGGGCCGTACGGCCCCCGCGAGCGTCCGTACGGGACCGAGCGCCCGCGTCTCGTCCAGGCACAGGACGACACTCACCGCCGTACCCCAGTCGCGGCCCGCAGCCTCGGCGGGGGAGACCCGCTCCAGGTGCTCCTCCGCGGAGCCCAGCGCGGAGGCGACGACGAGGACCCGCCCGGGTGCGGTGCGGGCGAGCGCGGCGCCGAGTTCCGCCGGACCCGCGCCGGGCCCGGTCAGCACAGCCACCTTCGGATGCGCTCGGCACACATTGACCGCCGTCCGCGAATCCCGCCCGTGCGCGCTGACCACCACCGCGTCGTCCCAGGTCAGCCCCAGCCGGGCGAATGCGGTGGCGACGGACGAGACGCCAGGCCGTACGTCGAGACGATCCGCGCCGAACCGCCCGGCCAGTGCCCGCACGATCCCGAAGAACCCGGGGTCGCCGGAGGCCAGCACGACCACGCGCCGCTCCTTGCCGACGTACGCCTCGATGGCGTCCAGGGCGGGCGCGAGCGGCCCGAGCACGACCCGCTCGATGGACTCGGGCAGCCGTACGGCCTCCAGGTGCCGGCGCCCGCCCACGACGAGCTCGGCCCCTGCCACCGCATCGAGGGGGACCGGCGCGCCCGTCCCCGTACCGACGACCGTGATCACGTACTGGCACCCCGTTCGCGCAGCGCCCGACGGGCCTGAGGGTCGGCCTTGCGGTAGCCGTGGAAATGGCCGGGGTGGTACAGGTGCGAGCGCGTGCCCTCGGCGTCGAGCGCCGGGCCGACCAAGAAGAGGGTGTGCTTCCAGAGCTTGTGCTCCTTGACAGTCTCCTCCAGCGTCCCGATCGTGCACCGCACGACCAGTTCCTCCGGCCAGGTCGCCTGGTAGGCGACGACGACCGGCGTGGAGGTCGGATAGCCGCCCTCCAGCAGCTCCCGCACCAGCTGTCCGCTGCGGGCGGCGGACAGGAAGATCGCCATGGTGGTGCCGTGCTTGGCGAACTCCCGCACCTCCTCCCCGGGCGGCATCGGCGTCTTGCCACCGCCGAGCCGGGTGAGGACGACGGACTGCGCGACCTCGGGGATCGTCAACTCGCGCTGCGCGAGCGCCGCGACGGCCGAGAACGCCGACACCCCGGGCACGACTTCCGTCCCGATGCCGATCCGCGCACACCGGTCGAGCTGCTCCTGCGTACCGCCCCACAGGGCCGGGTCGCCGGAGTGGATACGAGCGACTCGCAGGCCTTCGGCCCGGGCCCGCTCGTAGACGGCGACGACGTCCTCCAGCGACATCGTCGCCGAGTCGAGGATCTCCGCGTCCTCGCGCGCGTGCTCGAGGACCTCCGCCTGGACCAGGCTCGCGGCCCAGATCACGACGTCGGCCTCGGCGATGGCGCGCGCGGCACGGAACGTCAGCAGATCGGCGGCGCCGGGGCCGGCACCGACGAAGGTCACCTTGCCGGTGGAAGCGCCGGTGGGGGCATCGGCCATGGAAAATCGGTCCTCTCTGTACAAAAGGTCTTACGGGTGCGCCGGGAACGGCCACCGGATGTGCGCGAAGGCGGGTTGATCGGATAGCAAGGGCACATGGCGGTCCTCGTCGCGCTCGGCGCGTTCCTGATGACGTTGGCCGGCGGCTGGACGGCACAGCGTGTGACCGACCGCCGCCACCTGGTCCTGGGCCTGGCCGGCGGCCTGATGCTCGGTGTGGTCGGCCTGGATCTGCTGCCGGAGGCGGTCGAGGCGGCGAGCACCGAGGTCTTCGGCGTGCCGGCGGCCCTGCTGCTGTTCGTGGCCGGATTCCTGCTGGCCCATCTGGTGGAACGCCTGCTGGCGGTCCGCCAGGCCTCGCACGGCGGCGAGGAGACCAACGGCGGCCGCGCGCCCGAGGTGGGCCTCACGGCGGCCGCGGCCATGGTCGGCCACAGCGCCATGGACGGCGTCGCGATCGGCGCGGCCTTCCAGGTCGGTGGCGGCATGGGCACGGCGGTCGCACTGGCCGTCGTCGCCCACGACTTCGCGGACGGCTTCAACACGTACACGATCACGAGCCTGTACGGGAACGCCCGCCGCAAGGCCCAGCTCATGCTGTTCGCGGACGCGGTGGCCCCCATCGTGGGCGCGGCCTCGACGGCCTTCGTCACCATCCCGGAGGGCGTGCTCGGCGGCTATCTCGGCCTGTTCGGCGGCGTACTGCTCTACCTCGCCGCGGCCGAGATCCTCCCGGAGGCGCACCACGAGCACCCCGCCCACTCGACGCTGCTGTGCACAGTGGCGGGGGCGGCGTTCATCTGGCTCGTGGTGGGCATCTCGGGCTGAGCCGGTGCCGGTCACAGTTTCCCGCCCCGCCCGCCGTCGCGCGGCGGGGGCGCGATGAGCGTGGAGAGGTACGGCAGGGGAGTGCCGTCGAGTTCGGCGGCGGGCCGGATGGACTCGGCCACCAGCCCGAGCGCCGACCCCCACACCGCGTCGCCGATCCGCCCGGTCTCGCGCAGCGCCTCGGCGACCTCGCCGGCCTGCCGCCCGAACTTGTAGGCGACGACGGTGCCGGGTCCGTTCAGCGCGTCCTTGAGCACGGCGGTCCCGGCGGTGACGGGCACGAGGACGAGCGGCTCGGTGCCTTCGGTGAGCACGGCACCGGAGCGCGCGGCGAGGTCCTGCATGGCGGTGATGCCCGGCACGGTCTCCACCACGGTCCCCGGCACCAGCTCGGCGATGGTCTGCGCGAGGTAGGTGAAGGTCGAGTACACGTTGGGGTCGCCGATGGTGGCGAAGGCGACGCTGCCGTGGTCGTCGAGGAGCCGGGCGACCCGCTCCCCGGCGGCGTCCCAGGCGGCCTCGCGCCGCGCGTGGTCGGTCCGCTCGTTGAGGGCGAACACGACCCGGACGACCTTTTCCTGCGGCACGTAGTGCAGCACGGTGGCCTCGGCCCGCCCCTGCTCCCCGGTGTCCATGACGGGCACGACGACGACATCGGCGGCGCGCAGGGCGTTGACGCCTTTGACGGTCACCAGCTCGGGATCGCCCGGGCCCACCCCGACTCCGATCAGCCTGCTGTTGCTCATGACGTCCGGCACCTCTCCACGAACCGACGGGCGACACCGGGCTCGGACGCCCAGTGCGTGTGCAGATAACTCGCGTGCACACCTTGTTGTACGAAACCTTCGACCCGCGGCGCCGGGGCACGCACGCCCCAGGCGGGAGCCGCCCCGGCCCCCGGCTCGACGACGGTCCGATGAAACTCGTGCCCCCGCATCCGGGTGCCGGCGGGCGCCAGCACACTGTCGCTGACGGCCACGGCGTCCCGGTACCCGAGGGTGAGCCGCTCGCTCATCCGGGCACGCGCATCGAGCACCCCGCACATGGGCTGTCCGTCCAGCTCCTGCGACAGGTACAGCAGCCCGGCGCACTCGGCGGCGACGGGAGCGCCGGACTCCGCGAGGGCGGCGACGGCTTTGCGCAGGGGTTCGTTGGCGGACAGCTCGGCGGCGTACACCTCGGGGAACCCGCCCCCTATGACCAACCCGCGTGTGCCGTCAGGCAGTTGCTCGTCCCGGAGGGGATCGAAGGTGACGACTTCGGCACCGGCGGCGGCGAGCAGCTCGGCGTGCTCGGCGTAGGAGAAGGTGAACGCGGGACCGCCGGCAACGGCAACGACCGGCCTGCCTGGCGTTCGAGGACGAGTCTCATGCCGTCCCGAACCCTCACCCACCCGCTGGGTGCGTGCCTGTACATGCCGGTCCGCATCTTCCAGCCCGTCCGGCGTTTGAGGACGAGGCCCTTCGGGCCGATCGGGGGTCGAAGGGGCGGAGCCCCTGGAGGACGGGAAGGGCAGGGGCGGCGGGGGCGAAGAACCCAAGACCTCAGCCGCATTCCAAGCTGCACACGACAACGCTCCCGCACTCCGCGCCAGCCCCATCAGCGCCTCAAGATCGCACCCCGCCGAAACCTGCGCCGCCATCGCCCCCACGGCCTCCACCGCGGCAGCGTGCCGCTCGGCCACCGGCACCAACCCCAAGTGCCGCGAGGGCGTGTCCACCTGAGCCACCCGCCGCAGCACCCCCAACACCGGCACCCCGGCCGACTCCAACGCCTCCCGCAACAACTCCTCGTGCCGGTCAGACGCGACCTTGTTCAGGATCACGCCCCCGACGCGCACCTCCGGATCCCACGACACGAACCCGTGCACCAGCGCCGCCACCGACCGCGACTGCGACGACGCGTCCACGACCAGCACCACCGGCGCACCGAGCAGCTTCGCCACCTGCGCGGTGGACGCCAGTTCACCCTCCCCCGCGGCCCCGTCGTACATCCCCATCACACCCTCGACGACGGCGAGGTCGCACCCACGGGCCCCGTGCAGGAACAACGGCCCGACCAGCCCCGGCCCGCACAGGTACGCGTCGAGGTTCCGTCCCATGCGCCCGGTGGCGAGCGCGTGATACCCGGGATCGATGTAGTCCGGCCCCACCTTGTGCGGGGACACGGCAAGCCCCCGCGCGGCGAACGCGGCCATCAACCCCGTGGCAACGGTGGTCTTGCCGCTGCCGGAGGACGGCGCGGCAATGACCAGCCGAGGGACGGACACGGACGAGGACATCACCACTCGATACCCCGCTGGCCCTTCTGGCCCGCGTCCATCGGGTGCTTGATCTTGGACATGTCGGTCACGAGGTCGGCGAAGTCGACGAGCTTCTCGGGCGCGTTCCGCCCGGTGATCACGACATGCTGGGTCCCCGGCCGATTCCGCAGCACGTCGACGACCTCATCGGTGTCGACCCACCCCCAGTGCATCGGGTATGCGAACTCGTCGAGCACGTACAGCTTGTGCGTCTCCGCGGCCAGATCCCGCTTGACCTGCTCCCAGCCCTCCCGGGCCTTCTCCTCGTTGTCCATCTGGGCGTCGCGCTGGACCCAGGACCAGCCCTCGCCCATCTTGTGCCAGTCGACGGTCCCGCCCTCGCCGGAGGCGCCCAGTACGCGCAGCGCGTTCTCCTCGCCGACCTTCCACTTGGCCGACTTCACGAACTGGAACACCCCGATCGGCCACCCCTGGTTCCAGGCCCGCAGCGCAAGCCCGAACGCGGCGGTCGACTTGCCCTTCCCGATCCCGGTGTGGACGACGACCAGCGGACGGTTACGACGCTGACGGGTGGTCAGTCCGTCGTCCGGTACGACACTCGGCTGCCCCTGCGGCATTACGCGGCCCTCCTTTGTACGTCCTTCACCAGCCCGGCGATGCTGTCCGCCCGCAGCTCGTCCAACGTCACCGCCGTACCGCCGAGTTCACCCGCGAGCTGCCCGGCGAGCCCCAGCCGCACCGGCCCGGACTCGCAGTCGACGACCACGGAGGCGGTCCCGTCCGCGGCGAACAGCCGGGCCGCCCGCCCGGCGAGCGCGACCGGCTCGGGCCCACCGGTGGCACGCCCGTCGGTCACCACCACGACGAGCGCCCGCCGCGCGGGGTCCCGCAGCCGTTCGATCCGTAGCACGTCATGGGCCTTCAGCAGCCCGGCGGCGAGCGGCGTACGGCCACCCGTGGGCAGTGACTCCAGTCGCGCCGCAGCCGCGTCCACGGACGACGTGGGAGGCAACGCCACATCGGCCGCCGACCCCCGGAACGTCACCAGCCCCACCTTGTCCCGCCGCTGGTACGCATCCAGCAGCAGCGACAGCACGGCCCCCTTCACGGCACTCATCCGCTGCCGGGCCGCCATCGACCCGGAGGCGTCGACCACGAACAGCACGAGGTTCCCCTCGCGTCCCTCCCGGGTCGCCTGCCGCAGATCGTCCCGCCGCACCACCAGCCCCGGCCCCGACCGCCCCCGGGCCCGCTGATGCGGCGCGGCCGCCTGCACGGTCGCCGCCAGGTGCAGCTTCGTCAAAGCGCCCCGGGGCCGCCGAGCCCCCGTGGTCCGCCCGTGCTCGGTCCGCGCCCGCGAACGCCGCCCGGCCGCACCCTCACCGATCCCGGGCACGCTCAGCACCTTGGCGCGGAACGGCTCGGAGGCCCGCACGGCGGACTGCTCGGCAGCTCCCGAGGGCTGCGGCTCGCCGGCTTCGCCGGCCTCGGGCCGTGCACCCGTGTCGCCGTCCTGCGGACCGGCATCGGGCGACGACTGTCCGCCGCCCCCGCCACCCGGTCCGCCGTCGTCGGGGCCGGGGTCGTCGTCGCCCTCGCCGAACTCCTCCAGCGTCTCGTCGAGCTTGTCCTCGTCGAGTCCCGGCGCATCGAAGGGGTTACGGCGCCTGCGGTGCGGCAGCGCGAGCAGCGCCGCCTGCCGTACGTCCTCGGCGAGCACATCGGTCCGCCCGGCCCAGGCCGCCAGCGCGGTGGCGGTCCGCGCCATCACGATGTCCGCCCGCATGCCGTCCACCTCGAAGGCGGCACAGGTCGCCGCGATCTGCCGAAGCGCTCCGTCGCCCAGCCGCACCGACGGCAGCAACTTCCTTGCAGCCACGACCCGTTGACGTACCGCGGCCTCTTCGTCCGCCCAACGGGCCGCGAAACCGGCCGGATCGTCGTCGTACGCGAGTCGCCGCCGTACGACCTCCACCCGCTGGTCCGGCTCCCGCGAGGCCGCGACCTCGACGGTCAGGCCGAAGCGGTCGAGCAACTGCGGCCGCAGCTCGCCCTCTTCGGGGTTCATGGTCCCGACGAGCAGGAAGCGCGCGGCATGCCGTACGGAGACACCCTCGCGCTCGACGTACGACGCACCCATCGCGGCCGCGTCCAGCAGCAGGTCGACCAGGTGGTCGTGGAGGAGGTTGACCTCGTCGACGTAGAGGATCCCGCGGTGCGCGTCCGCGAGGAGCCCCGGCTCGAAGGCCTTGACGCCCTCCGCCAGCGCCCGCTCGATGTCGAGGGCGCCGACCAGCCGGTCCTCGGACGCGCCGACCGGCAACTCGACCATGCGGGAGGGGCGCCCGGCACCCGGTCCCGGCTCGTGCGGCCCGTCCGGGCAGGACGGGTCCAGCGCCGCGGGGTCGCAGGAGAATCGGCACCCGGGGACGACGGCCACCTCCGGCAGCAGCGCCGAAAGGGCGCGCACCGCCGTCGACTTGGCGGTGCCCTTCTCGCCGCGCACCAGCACACCGCCGACCGCCGGGGAGACGGCGTTCAGCAGCAGCGCGAGCCGCAGGTCGTCCTGGCCGACGACGGCAGTAAAGGGGAAGGGGGTGGTCACTGGTCGTCGCCCTCCAAGTCGCCTTCCAGCTCCAGGTACGTGGCGCGCAGCCGCTCCAGCGTCTCCGCGTCCGGCTCGGCCCACAGCCCGCGCTCGGCGGCCTCGAGCAGCCGTTCCGTGATCCCGCGCAGCGCCCACGGGTTGGACTTCTTCATGAACTCCCGGTTCTCCGGGGCGAAGACGTACTCGGCGCTGAGCTTCTCGTACATCCAGTCGTCCACGACCCCGGCCGTGGCGTCGTACCCGAAGAGGTAGTCGACGGTCGCCGCCATCTCGAAGGCACCCTTGTAGCCGTGCCGCCGCATGGCCGCCATCCAGCGGGGGTTGACGACCCGCGCGCGGAACACGCGGTGCGTCTCCTCGCCCAGCGTCCGGGTCTTGACCTGATCCGGTACGGCGGAGTCACCGACGTACGCCTCCGGGCTCTCACCCGTCAGGTGCCGCACCATGGCGACCATGCCGCCGTGGTACTGGAAGTAGTCGTCGGCGTCGACGAGATCGTGCTCGCGGGTGTCGACGTTCTTGGCGGCCACGGCAATGCGCCTGAACGCCGTCTCCATGTCCCCGCGCGCCGCCCGCCCGTCGAGCCCGCGCCCGTACGCGTAACCGCCCCACACCGCGTACACCTCGGCGAGGTCCGCGTCGGAACGCCAGTTGCGAGCGTCGATGAGCGGCAGCAGACCGGCGCCGTAAGCGCCCGGTTTGGAGCCGAAGACACGGGCGGTCGCGCGCCGCCGGTCGCCGTGCTCGGCGGTGTCCTCGTCGGCGTGGGCGCGGACGAAGTTCCGGTCGGCGGGCTCGTCCAGCTCGGCGACCTTGCGGACGGCGTCGTCGATCAGCCCGACCACGTGCGGGAACGCGTCCCGGAAGAAGCCGGAGATGCGGACGGTGACGTCGATGCGCGGCCGTCCCAGCTCGTCGAGGGGGATCACCTCGAAGCCGGTCACCCGGCGCGAGGCGTCGTCCCACACCGGCCGGCAGCCCAGCAGCGCCAGGATCTCGGCGATGTCGTCGCCCTGGGTGCGCATCGCGGACGTGCCCCAGACCGTCAGGCCGACGGACTTCGGGTACTCGCCGGTGTCCTGCAGATACCGCTGGACGAGAGAGTCGGCGAGGGACTGGCCGACCTCCCAACTCAGCCTGGACGGGATGGCCTTGGGGTCGACGGAGTAGAAGTTCCGGCCGGTCGGGAGCACATTGACCAGCCCGCGCGTCGGCGAACCGGAGGGACCCGCCGGGATGTAACCGCCGTCGAGTGCCTTGAGGATGTGGCCGATCTCGTCGGTGGTCTTCGCCAGCCGGGGCACGACCTCGTTGCAGGCGAACTCCAGCACCGCGACGGCTTCCCGGAGTTCGGTGCGGAGGACCTCACCGACGAGGGCCGGAGCGGCCGTGACGTCCCACTCCCGTGCCTCCATGCCCTCCGCGATCCGCCGGCACAGCTGCTCCAGCAGGTCGATCGCGTCGGCGGCGGTACGGGACGGACCCTCGACGAGATCGGTCAGCTCGACCGGGACCTTGACGGGAGCACCCGGCTCGGCGAGCAACTCCTTCTCGACCAGGCCGAAGTGGTAGGCCAGCGAAGCCCTGAGCCCCGGCAGCGCGTTGGCCTGTCCACCCCACACCTGCGAGGCGCGCAACACGGCGAGCACGAGATTGACACGCGGCTCACCGACCGGCCCACCACCCAGAATGTGCAGGCCGTCCCGGATCTGCACGTCCTTGATCTCGCACAGATAGCCGTCGATGTGCATGACGAACTCGTCGAACTCGCCGTCGTCCGGCTGCTCGTCGACATGCAGGTCGTGGTGCAGCTCGGCCGCCTTGACCAGCGTCCAGATCTGGGCCCGCACGGCGGGCGCCTTGGTCGGGTCCAGGTCGGAGACGAGCGCATACTCGTCGAGCAGCTGCTCCAGCTTGGCCAGATCGCCGTACGTGTCGGCACGGGCCATCGGCGGTACGAGGTGGTCGACGACCGTGGCGTGCCCGCGCCGCTTGGCCTGGGTGCCCTCGCCGGGGTCGTTGACGATGAAGGGGTAGATCAGCGGCAGTTCACCGAGCACGGCGTCCGGCGCGCAGCCGCCGCTGAGCCCGAGTCCCTTGCCGGGCAGCCACTCCATCGTGCCGTGCTTGCCCATGTGGACGATCGCGTCGGCGCCGAAGCTGTTCTCCAGCCACCGGTACGCCGCCATGTAGTGGTGCGAGGGCGGCATGTCGGGGTCGTGGTAGATCGCGATCGGGTTCTCGCCGAAGCCGCGCGGCGGCTGGATCATCACGACGACGTTCCCGAACTGCAGGGACGCCAGCACGATGTCGTCGCCGTCGACGTACAGCGAACCCGGCGGCTCGCCCCATGCCTCCAGCATCCCGTCCCTGAGCTCCGGGTCGAGCTTGTCGAACCACGCCCGGTAGTCGGCGAGCGGCACCCGCGCGGGCGCGGCGGCCAGCTGGTCCTCGGTCAACCACTCGACGTCGTGACCGCCGGCCTCGATCAGCCGGTGGATCAACTCGTCGCCGTTGTCGGGGTATTCGGTGAGCGAGTACCCGGCGTTCTTCAGGGCGTCCAGTACCTGAACAGCCGACGCGGGCGTGTCCAGACCGACCGCATTGCCCACTCGCGAGTGCTTGGTCGGATAGGCGGTGAAGACGAGCGCCAGCTTCTTGTCCGCGTTCGCCTTGTGCTTCAACTGCGCATGCCGTACGGCGATTCCGGCGACCCGTGCGGCCCGCTCGGGGTCGGCGACGTAGACCGGGACGTCGTCCGGGCCCTGTTCCTTGAAGGAGAACGGCACGGTGACGAGCCGCCCGTCGAACTCCGGGATCGCGACCTGCATCGCCGCGTCCATGGGGGAGAGCGCGGCGTCCGACTCGTCCCAGGCCGCGTGTGAGGACGTAAGGCAAAGTCCTTGCAGGACAGGCACGTTGAGGTCGGCGAGCGCGCCGATGTCCCAGGCCTCCTCGTCACCGCCGGCCGACGCCTGCGAGGCGTGGGTGCCGCCGGCAGCCAGGACGGTGGCGACGAGGGCGTCCGTCCGGCCGAGGGTCTCGTACAGCCCGGCGTCCGCGCCGCGCAGCGAACCGCAGTACACGGGAAGGGCGTTGGCGCCTCGCGCCTCGATCGCGTCACACAGGGTGTCCACGAAAGCGGTGTTGCCGCTCAGCTCGTGCGCCCGGTAGAAGAGCACACCGACGGTCGGCCGGCCCTCGACGAACGGACGCTCGCCGTGGACGCCGTACTCGGGCATCTTCTGCGGCTCGACGAACCCCTCGCCGGTCAGCAGCACGGTGTCGGAGAGGAACCGCGCGAGCTCGGTGAGGTTGGCGGGCCCGCCCTCGACGAGGTACCTCAGCGCCTCCGCCACGACACCGGCGGGCACCGACGACTCGGCCATCAACTCCGCGTCGGGCACTGCCTCCCCGCCGAGCAGCACGGTCGGGATGCCGGAGGCCTTCAGCGCGGCCAGCCCGTCCTCCCAGGCCCGCTTTCCGCCCAGCAGCCGTACGACGGCGATGCCGGCGCCGGCGAGGAGACCGGGGAGTTCCCGCTCGACATCCACCCGGGTGGGGTTGCCGATCCGGTAGTCGGCATCGGAAGCGGCCCGGGCCGCCAACAGATCCGTGTCGGCGGTCGACAACAACAACACTGTGCTCATGCGGGTGCTCCCGGTGGGATGAAAGGCAGTCCTTGCGGCGCGCCGGACTCGATGAGCCGCCACAGCGCGTCCGTGTCCGCGTGCTGTTCGATCAGGTCGCCGAGCCGGTCGAGCTGCTCCTCGCGCAGCGCGGCGAACGAGGTGTCGTGGGCCGGCACGAAGCGGCGGCCCGCGGCGGCGGCCACCTCGCGCAAAAAGGCCCGCCGGAAGCCGTCCGACTCCAGCGAACCGTGCCAGTGGGTGCCCCAGGTCTGTCCGACGCGGCACCCGTCGAGGAAGGGTTCGCCCCCGTGGATGTCGGCGACCCCGTGATGGATCTCGTACCCCTCGACCAGCTCGCCGAGGGCCTCGCCCACCGGCCGGGTGAGGGTCTTCTCGCGGGCGAACCGCACGTGGACGGGGAGGACGCCGAGCCCGTCGACGGACCCCTTGCGGCTCTCCACCTCGTCCTCGATGCGCTCGCCGAGCACCTGGAAGCCGCCGCAGATGCCGAGCACGGGCCGCTGCTCGGCGGCCCTGCGCACGAGGGCCTCCGCAAGACCGCGCTCCCGCAGCCACTCCAGCGCGCGGACGGTCCCCCGGGTCCCCGGAACGACGACGAGGTCGGCGTCGGCCAGCTCCTCGGGCCGGTCCACGAACCGCACCACCACACCCGGTTCGGCGGCCAGGGCGTCCACGTCGGTGAAGTTGGACATCAGCGGAATCGCGCAGACCGCGACCCGCAGCACGTCCTCCCCGACCGGCGGGGCGACGTTCGACTCCCGCACCGTCCCGCGAAGGGAGACCCGCAGCCCGTCCTCCTCGTCGATGCCGAGGCCGTGCCGGAAGGGCAGAACGCCGTAGGTGTACCGCCCGGTGAGCCCGTGCAGCATGTCGAGCCCGGGGTCCAGGAGGCTGACGTCCCCGCGGAACTTGTTGACGAGGAACCCGGCGACAAGCTCCTGGTCCTCGGGCGAGAGCAGTGCGACGGTCCCGAAGAAGGACGCGAAAACACCACCACGGTCGATGTCCCCGACCACGAGCACGGGCAGCCGCGCATTCCGCGCGATCCCCATGTTGACGATGTCCGTCCGCCGCAGATTGATCTCGGCGGGAGAACCGGCCCCCTCACAGATCACCGCGTCATACGTGCCCCGCAATTCGGCGAGACAGTCGAGAACGGTCCCGAGCAGTTTCTGCTGCCGCCCCCCGTGATACCCCCGGGCACTCAGCTCACCGACGGGCTTCCCCATCAGCACGACCTGACTGCTCTGCTCACCACCGGGCTTGAGCAGCACCGGATTCATGAGCGCGGAGGGCTCGATCCGACAGGCCTGCGCCTGCATGGCCTGTGCCCGCCCGATCTCCGCACCCTCGCGCGTCACGAATGAGTTGAGGGACATGTTCTGCGCCTTGAAGGGCGCGACCTTGACCCCCTGCCGCACCAGCCAACGACAGATCCCGGCGGTGACGACACTCTTGCCGGCATCGGAGGTGGTACCGGCAACGAGAAGACCACCGCCGGTCATGACCTGCGTCCCTTCACGAGACGGGCGGCGACACCGACGCCGAGCGCGAGCAGACCGACGCGCCTCGAGAGGCGTACGGCCCGTTCGATGTCCGGTACGGCGACGGTGTGCCCCTGCGCGTTGAGAACGGGCCGGTGCTCGACCCGCCCCCCGTACGACAGGGTCCCGCCGAGCCGTACCCCCAGAGCTCCCGCGAACGAGGCCTCCACGGGCCCGGCGTTGGGGCTCGGATGCTTCCCCGCGTCCGTACGCCAGGCGCGTGCCGCCCCGCGGGGATCGTCACCGGAGACCGTCGCCAGTACGGCGGTCAACCGGGCGCCGGGCCAGCCGGCAACGTCGTCGAGCCGCGCGGACGCCCACCCGAACCGCCGGTACCGGGCCGACTTGTGACCGACCATCGCGTCGAGGGTGTTGACGGCCCGGAAACCGAGCAGCCCCGGCACTCCACCGACGGCCCCCCACACCAGCGCCCCCACCACCGCGTCCGACGTGTTCTCGGCAACGGACTCCACAACCGCCCTGGCGATCCCGTCGGCGTCCAGCGCCTGCGGATCCCGCCCGCACAGATGCGGCAGCCGGGCGCGGGCGGCCTCGACGTCCCCCGCCTCCAGGGCACGCCCGATGCTCCGGGCCTCCCGTGCGAGCGAAGTCCCCCCGACCACGGCCCAGGTGGCGGCGGCGGTCAGCGCTACGGAGGCGGTACGGGAAGGCCGTACGAGAGAAGCGGCCAGGGCGCCGGCAGAGACGGCACCCCCCACGCACACGGCCGTGTGCAGCGCCCCCCACCCCCGGTGGTCCCGCCACAACACCCGCTCCAGGGCACCCGCGGCCCGCCCGAACGCGGCGACCGGATGCCCGCGGCGCGGATCGCCGAGGAGGTGGTCACCGAGAAGGCCGGCGGCGGCGCCGTACGCGAAGACGCGATCGGCACGCATCGGCTCAGCCGGCCGTGGGGTCGGTCAGAGCTCGGGCGTTGAACCTCAACAGGCAGCCGCGCATGGCGATATGTCCTCACTCAGGGTGTCCGCGCCCTGGTTCGACGAGACCGGCGGTGAGAGTTCCTGGCTCCCGGGACTTCCTACCCCGGTGACAGTGGCGGGACCGCGCCGGACTTGCACCGGCTTCCTCTCTTGCCGCCGTAGCTGGCCTCGGCAGTCCACCATGCCCCCGAACGGCAGTCAACTTGCCGTTGACCTGCGACGGGAGAGTGTGCTGAGGCCCACATGCGAGGGTCGCAGTGGTCACGGAAACGCGTGGTGCCGGGACGGATCACCGTCCCGGCACCACACGTGGAGCAACTACGGCCGCAGGCTCAGCCCTTGGCCATGATCAGGTTGATTCCGTACGCCACCGCCGCCGCGCACCCCGCGAAGCACACGTACGCGCCGGTGACCGCGAGGGTCGCCGAGTCGCCCTGTGCCACGGCCCGTTCGCGGCGGGACAGGCCCATGACGCCCAGGGTGAACAGGGCGACGAGGCCCACGGTGACCGCGAGGCTGACGCCGAAGACGGAGCCCAGGGCTGCCCAGTCGATCTTCATGCTGCTTCTCTTCCTTCGTACCGGGTGGGCGGGCTCAGACCGTCGCCGCGGGCGGGGCGGCCGGGTCGGGGGCGGTGGCCGGAGCGGCCGGGGCGGGGATCGTGGCCGTCAGGTCCTCGGTCACGCCCGTGGGCGGCTGGGTCACGGCGGCGATCGCCGTGGTCACCACGCCGGCCGGCTCCTCGGTCTCGTTGACGTTCGAGGCGTCGACGACCTCACGGCGGGAGATCTTCCAGATGGCCGCGCTGGAGCCGATCAGGAAGACGGCGACCACGCCGGTGCCCCAGTCGCCGAGGTCGGTCACGGACTCGGCGAGCGCACCGACCAGGGCGGCGGCCGGCAGCGTCAGGACCCAGGCGACCAGCATCCGGGTCGCCGTGGACCAGCGGACCACGCCGCCCTTGCGGCCGAGGCCCGCGCCCATCACCGAACCGGAGACCGAGTGGGTGGTGGAGAGGGAGAAGCCGAGGTGGGAGGAGGCCAGGATGACCGTGGCCGCGCTGGTCTGGGCGGCGAAGCCCTGCTGCGGCTGGAGGTCGGTCAGGCCCTTGCCCATGGTGCGGATGATGCGCCAGCCGCCGAGCCAGGTGCCGAGCGCGATGGCGAGACCGGCGGAGAGGATGACCCAGGTGGGCGGGTCGGAGTCGGGGGCGACGACGCCGCCGGCGACCAGGGCGAGGGTGATGATGCCCATCGTCTTCTGCGCGTCGTTCGTGCCGTGCGCGAGGGAGACCAGGCCGGCCGAGGCGATCTGGCCGGCGCGGTAGCCCTTCTCGGCGGCCTTGCCGTCGGCCTTCTTGCCCAGGGTGTACGACAGCCGGGTCGCCAGCATCGCGGCGAGGCCCGCCACGATCGGGGCGGCGAGCGCCGGGATGAGCACCTTGGTGACGAGCACGTCGCCGTGGACCGCGCCCATGCCGGCCGAGGCGATGGTGGCACCGATCAGACCGCCCATCAGGGCGTGCGAGGAGCTGGACGGGAGTCCGACGAGCCAGGTCAGCAGGTTCCAGAGGATCGCGCCGACCAGGGCCGCGAATATGACCTCGGGACGTATGCCGTTCTCGTCGACGAGACCCTTGGAGATCGTGTTGGCGACCTCCACGGAGAGGAAGGCGCCCACAAGGTTCAGCGCGGCGGACATGGCCACCGCGACCTTGGGCTTGAGTGCACCGGTCGAGATGGTGGTGGCCATCGCGTTGGCGGTGTCGTGGAAACCGTTCGTGAAATCAAACGCGAGTGCGGTGATCACCACAATCGCGAGGATCAGCGAGAAGTTTTCCATTTACCCAGGCAATCGTTCGTAGTCATCGGTCGGTTGACCGTAGGAAACCTGAGTGAACGGAAGATGAACTGAGGGCGGCTGTGGAGTGTCTGGAACGGGGGGTCGCCGCTCCGCCCGGTTCGGCGGCCCCCCGGGTCCCTCGTTGCCCCTTGGCTAGTAGCCCCGGGCGAACTTCTTCAGCTGGGCCTGGGACCCGTTGAAGAGATTTTGATCACCCGGCAGGCTGCCGCTGTTGTCGTACTGCCAGAAGCTCCAGAACGACCAGCCGGCCGGCAGCGATCCCGCGTCCGCCGAGTTGTGGCGGGCGAGCCACAGTGCGTGGTTGGAGGCGAAGGCGCGGCTGCTGCCGGTGCACGTGTTCCACCAGTGGGTGGTCGTGTAGATCACCGGGCGGCGGCCGGTGAGCCGCTTCACCTCGTTGCTGAACGACTTGATCCAGTTGACCATGCCGGCCTTGCTCAGGCCGTAGCACCTGTGCTTGGCGTCGTACGGGTTGTATTCGATGTCGAGCGCGGGCGGCAGAGTCCAGCCGTCCGCACTCCACGCGCCGCCGTTGCGCACGAAGTAGGCCGCCTGGGTCCGGCCCGAGGACTTGTTCGGCAGCGCGAAGTGGTACGCGCCGCGGATGATGCCGGCGTTGCGGGCGCCGTTGTACTGCTGGCCGAAGTACGGATTGCGGTAGTTGGTGGACTCGGTCGCCTTGACGTAGACGAACTTGGCGCCCTTCGCCTTCGCGCTCGACCAGTTGACGTTCTTCTGGTGCGAGGAGACGTCATGTCCCTTCGGCAGGCTCGCGGCCGAGGCCGGCAGCTCGGCGAGCGCGGTCCCCCCGGCGACGAGCGCCGCCACGGAGACCGCGAGGACGCGGTTGCGGCGGCGGGACGGTTTGCGATCACGGGCCATATTTCCCCCCGGAATGGCGACGTGCACGACAAATCAACGGGAGATTACTGGAAGATCGTTGAATGCTGGGCGATCTCAGGCCAAGCACGAGAAGAAAGGGATATGTTCCTATATGTGGTCTTTCGGAGGCCGGTCTTCCGCCCTAAAGTGCCCCGGCCCCGCGGCGGGTTGACGGTGCGCCTGGCAGGATCGCGGCATGGCTGAGCAGCGACGCGACCAGCGGGACGAACGGGATGCGCGGGAGGGTGCACGGGATGTGCCCGAGGGGCGGGGGAGGGGTGTGGGCGCCGAGGAGGCACGCGCCTGGCAGGCCCTCGTCGCCACCGCCCGCCGCACGGTCGCCGACGGCCTCGTCGTCGGCACCTCCGGCAATGTCTCGGTCCGCGTCGGCGACACCGTGCTGGTCACGCCCTCGGGCCTGCCCTACGACCGGCTCACGCCGGACGACGTCACCGGCGTCGACCTCGACGGCCGTCAGGTGCTCGGCACGCTCGTCCCGACGAGCGAACTCCCCATGCACCTCGCCGTCTACCGCACCACCGACGCCCGCGCCGTCGTCCACACCCACGCCGTGCACGCGACCGCCGTCTCGACGCTGGTCCCCGAGCTCCCGGCGATCCACTACATGGCCGGCGCCCTCGGCGGCCCCGTCCGAGTTGCCCCCTATGCGGCATACGGCACCGATGAGTTGGCCGAGAACATGCTCCAGGCCCTCGCCGACCGCACCGCCTGCCTCCTCCAGAACCACGGAACGATGGCCTACGGCACCACCCTCGACCAGGCCTACGACCGCACCGCCCAGCTGGAGTGGATGTGCCGGCTGTGGCTGACGGCGTCTTCGGTGCCGGGGTTGTCGCCCACGTTGCTGTCCCGGGCGCAGGTGGACGAGGCGGGGGAGAAGCTGCGCGCCTACGGGCAGCGGAAGTGAGCTCGCGGGGTACCCGGACCCGGTGACTACGACACACCCTCGTCGACGCCCCGCATCACCCCGCTCCTTCCTCCGGCTGGCCGGTGACCGGGTCCGCCAGGACACTGGACGGGTGCGCACAGTCAAAGCAACGGCCGCCGCCGTCACCGTAGCCCTGGCCGCCGGCGCAGCCTCCGTGGCCGCCGGCCGGCTGGCGAGCGACGCCGCGCTCAAGGCGCCCCCGGGCAGGCCGCTGCCCACCGAGCCCCGGCTCACCGTGCACGCCACGGCCGCCGGCCAGATCGCCCTCACCCGAGACCTCGCGGCCCTGCGCCCCGGCACCTACGGCCTCGCCGGCGACGGCAGCCACGCGGTGGTCGGCCCCGTCCTCGACACGGCCACGCACTCCGCCGACAGCGTCGTACGCCGCCTGGAGCGCGTCACGCACGGCAGCCTGGAACCCGGCGACAAGGTGTGGCTCACCCCGAACGTGCACATCGGCAACCCGAGCGCCGCTCTCGGCCTCGACCACGCCGACATCGACGTCCCCGGCGAACTCGGCGCCCTGCCCGCCTGGTTCGTGCCCGGCGCGCGGGACACCTGGGTGATCACCGTGCACGGCCTGGGAGCCACCCGGGAACACCCCATGAACGTCATGGAGTTCCTGCACCGCCAGCGCTTCCCGGTGCTCGACCTCGCCTACCGCGGCGACCTCGGCGCCCCCCGCCCCCCGGACGGCCTGAACCACCTGGGCGAGACCGAGTGGCGCGACCTGGACGCCGCGATCCGCTACGCCGTGCGCTACGGCGCCGAGCACGTCGTCCTGCACGGCTGGTCCACCGGCGCCACCATGGCGCTGCGCGCCGCCGCGCA
Source organism: Streptomyces sp. NPDC001663 (assembly GCF_042893105.1). Taxonomy (NCBI): domain Bacteria; kingdom Bacillati; phylum Actinomycetota; class Actinomycetes; order Kitasatosporales; family Streptomycetaceae; genus Streptomyces; species Streptomyces sp. NPDC001663. The sequence continues at coordinate 196,483 of NZ_JBIAUR010000018.1, forward strand.
CTCCGGCATGCGCGAGCGCATCTCCGGCCTGGTCCTGGACTCCCCGGTCCTCGACTGGACGACGACGCTGCGCGCCCTCGCCTCGGCCCGCCGCACGCCCGCCGCCCTGCTGCCGCTCGCGGTGCGGGCCGCGCAGGGACGCACGGGCCTGGAGGGCGACCGCACCGCCGAGAACGTGCTGCCGACCGTGCCGACGCTGATCTTCCACGGCCCGGACGACACCCTGGCCCCCTGGGAGCACTCCCGCCGGCTCGTGAACGCCCACCCCAACCTGATCGCCCTCCACACCGTCCCGAACGCCCCGCACTCGGCGATGTGGAACGCCGACCCGAAGGCCTACGAGGAGGCCCTGCGCCGCTTCCTCACCCCGCTCATGTGACCCCTCCCGGGTGACCGTCCCGCACGCTCGGGGCGCAGCGGAACTGAACAACCGACGCGATTCCGTTTAAGGCCGTACCACTGGCCTGTTCTCGGCCCCGAGCCGCCCGCCGGACCCCGTCCGTTGGCCAGTCCCGTCGCCCCCCGTGACATTCCGTTTGGGTTTTCGGACCGTCAACCGGAAGACTGCACCCGTGACGTCCCGTATCCCGCGCGACTCCAGGCTTCGACTCGTCCGCCCGCGACCCCTGGCCGCCGCCCCCTCAGCTGTGAACCAGCGGCGCCCGCGCCGCGCCGCACCCCGCCCACCGGAGGGCACACCGGCACCCGCGGAGCTGGCCAGAATGGCTCGCTTGCAACTGGCCCCCGCGGCCCGCGTCGCCCGCTGGGCCGACGCCGCGCTCGGCCCGGGCAGCGACGGCGCGACCGCCGACGGCAAGGCCACCCTCGCCGACGCGACCGCCGAACGGGCCTCCGGGGACCTCGGCCTGACCGTGGTTCAGGTACGCGCCGACTGGGACACCGCCCGCCTCGCCGGCCTGGTCGAGGTACACGGCGACAGCGCCCGCCCCGGCTGGCGGCTGCGCGCCTGGAACCGCGACGACAGCGCCGTACTGCGCGGCTGGGTCGCCCTCTTCGACGCCTGGTCGCTCGCCCACGCCGAGCCCGCGGAGCACGAGCCCGCCGCCGTCGCCGAGGTCGTCTCGGCCATGCCCCAGGTGCTCTCCTTCCTCCAACTGTCCGCCGGGCCCGTCCCCGTGGAGCAGCTCCTCGACCTCCTCGAGCAACGGGTCACCGAACTGCGCACGGAACGCTGCGAGATCCCCTACGGCCCGCAGCCCGAGCCCGTCCAGCAGCCGGAGGCCCTGGACGCCCCGCTCGCCCCGCTCCTCGACTGGGCCCTGTACGCCCTCGCCTCCGTCGGCGCCCTCACCTACGGCGGCGGACAGGCCACGCTCACACCGCTCGGCAACTGGGCGGTCTGGGTCAAGCTGGAGCAGATCTGCGTCGCCGCGCAGAGCCCCGCCGGGAACATCGAGCAGGCCGCCGAGGACATGCTGCGCGGCTGCGCCCAGCTGCGCCCCAACGCCGCCCGCGCCGAGTACCGCGCCTGGCTCGCCGCCCGCCCCGTCGGCAGCGCCGTCACCGAGCTCATCGACGCCGCCCGCGGCGACGACGCCCTGCTGCGCGGCCTCGCCTTCGAGGCGCTGCGTGTGGTCGGCGCCCCCGCCGAGCCCGACGTCCGCTCCGTGGCCGACGAGCCGACCCTGCGGCCGTACGCCCTGCTGTGGCTGGCCGAGCACGACGGTATCGACCCCGAGGACGCCCACGAGGTCCTCACCCGCCAGGAGGCCACCTGGCTGTGGGTCGACACCGCGGCCGCCGTCGCCGACCACGGCGAGGCCCCGATGCTCGTACGGCACCTGGAGTCCGCGGTGCAGCCCACGGTCCCGATGCTCCTCGACGAGGTGCGCGCCGTCGGCCACCCCCGCACCGTCCAGGTCCTGGTCGCCCTCGCGGCCGCCCACCCCGACCCCGCCCTCGCCAAGGCGGTCCGCCGCGCCGCCTTCCAGGTGCACACCGGAGGCAGCTGACCGGGAGGCGGGACGAAGGGCCGAACGGGGGACGCGCCCCCGCTCGCCCGCCGTGTCACGACCGCTTGCCCGGCGGCGGCTCCCGTGCCTGGCTACGCTCTGCGCCGGATCCGCGGCAAAGGGTGCTGAAGGGGGCAAGGTGGTCGTTCTGCCGGTCGAGGTGACGGAGCCGAACCCCGCCACCCCGAGGAACAGCGGGCCCTCGGCCTTCCGCCGGCTCCTGCCCGCCGCCCTCGCCCTCCTCCTGGCGGCACCCGTCCTGGCCGCCGCCCACCAAGTCCGCCCCGCGCCCTACGGGGACCGTCTCACCGTGCACGCGCGCGGGGAGCACGGCACCGCGACGGGACTGCGGACCCACCGGGCGAGCGTGGAGGCGTACGACTGGAGCTACGCCCGCGAGGGCCGCCGTCCGCTCGCCGTGCTCCCCGCGCGCGGGGAGGCCATCGCGCTCTGGGACGACGGAGTGGTCACCGACACCGACGGCGTCTCCGTCCGCTGGCACCGCGCCCTCCCCGCGGCCGCCGACTGGCTCCCCGCGCAGGGCGGCACCGGCGTCCTGCGTCCCCTCGGCCGGGGCATGCTCGCCGTCGTCACCCCGCCCCGCATCACCGGCTACCGGATCGCCGACGGCGACCTGCGCTGGGTGCTGCCCGCGCACCAGGGCTGCGCCTTCGCGCCCGCACGTGCCGTACGTCACGCCGGAGTGCTGCTCGTCGCCCAGCCCTGCCGGACCGGAACCTGGACCGCCCAGCTCATCGCGGTGGACGACCGGGGACGGATCTCCCCGCACCACAGGCCTCGCCGCAACGAGGCCTCCGGCGGGCGGCCCGAACACGCGAACACAGAAAAAGTGGTTGCACAGCCCCGTTAGACTTGGCCCATGGCCATTCTCCTCGCGCATTAGACGGCGGGAACGTCCTCAGCCGCCCACCCGTCAACCTCTGTCCGCCCTGGAGTCTGTCCGTGATCTCCGCCTCCGGTATCGAGCTGCGCGCCGGTGCCCGCGTCCTCATCGAGTCCGCCAACTTCCGTGTCGCCAAGGGCGACCGCATCGGCCTGGTCGGCCGCAACGGCGCAGGCAAGACCACCCTCACCAAGTGCCTCGCGGGCGAGGGCATCCCCGCGGCCGGTCAGATCACCCGCTCCGGTGAGGTCGGCTACCTCCCGCAGGACCCCCGCACCGGCGACCTCGACGTCCTCGCCCGCGACCGCGTCCTGTCCGCGCGTGGCCTGGACGTCCTGCTCCGCAAGATGCGCGAGAACGAACAGCGCATCGCCAACGGCAAGGGCGCCACCCAGGAGAAGGCCCTCAAGCAGTACGAGCGCCAGGAGACCGAGTTCCTCACCAAGGGCGGGTACGCCGCCGAGGCCGAGGCCGCCACCATCGCCGCCGCGCTCAACCTGCCCGACCGGGTGCTCGGCCAGCCGCTGCACACGCTCTCCGGCGGTCAGCGCCGCCGTATCGAGCTGGCCCGCATTCTGTTCTCGGACGCGGACACCCTGCTCCTCGACGAGCCCACGAACCACCTCGACGCGGACTCGATCATCTGGCTGCGGGACTACCTCAAGACCTACCGCGGTGGCTTCATCGTGATCTCCCACGACGTCGACCTGGTCGAGACGGTCGTCAACAAGGTGTTCTACCTGGACGCCAACCGCGCCCAGATCGACATCTACAACATGGGCTGGAAGCTCTACCAGCAGCAGCGCGAGGCCGACGAGAAGCGCCGCAAGCGCGAGCGGCAGAACGCCGAGAAGAAGGCCGCCGCACTGCACTCGCAGGCCGACAAGATGCGCGCGAAGGCCACCAAGACCGTCGCCGCGCAGAACATGGCCAAGCGGGCCGACCGGCTGCTCGCCGGACTCGACGCGGTCCGGGTCTCCGACAAGGTCGCCAAGCTCCGCTTCCCCGAGCCCGCGCCCTGCGGCAAGACCCCGCTGACGGCGGAGGGCCTGTCGAAGTCGTACGGCTCCCTGGAGATCTTCACCGATGTCGACCTGGCCATCGACAAGGGCTCGCGGGTCGTCATCCTCGGCCTCAACGGTGCGGGAAAGACAACCCTGTTGAGGCTCCTCGCGGGCGCCGAACAGCCGGACACCGGCGCCGTCGTCCCGGGCCACGGCCTCAAGCTCGGCTACTACGCCCAGGAGCACGAGACCCTGGACCCGGACCGCACCGTCCTGGAGAACATGCGCTCCGCGGCCCCCGACATGGACCTCGTCGAGGTCCGCAAGGTGCTCGGCTCGTTCCTGTTCTCCGGCGACGACGTCGACAAGCCGGCCGGTGTCCTCTCCGGCGGCGAGAAGACCCGCCTCGCCCTGGCCACCCTGGTCGTCTCCTCGGCGAACGTCCTGCTCCTCGACGAGCCGACCAACAACCTCGACCCCGCCAGCCGCGAGGAGATCCTCGGCGCGCTGCGCACCTACAAGGGCGCCGTCGTCCTCGTCACCCACGACGAGGGCGCCGTCGAGGCGCTGCAGCCGGAGCGGATCATTCTGCTGCCGGACGGCGTCGAGGACCTGTGGGGCGCGGACTACGCGGACCTCGTCGCCCTCGCTTGATCGAATGCGTGATCAACGGCGTATGGATCATTCGGCCCACCGGTGATCCATCATCTGTGTGAGATCTCCTCGTACCGAGGTGTGTCCTACATCGATTTCACGGCCGAGCCCTTTATCGACAAGGGCTCGGCCGTCATACGTCTCTGACCTGGCACTTCGTGAATTCCCTCGTTCGGCGGTACGAACGCCGCTGGGAGGAATTTCAGATTCCGCTTGTGGGGATGCGCTCCTGTCGTCAAAACCCTGTCTCACGGACCTTGCCGAATGGGTGGCCATGAAGCCCCGGAGGGGTGATCATGAGGGGACCAGAGCGCACTTCCCATGAGGAGGCACGGGTGGCCGAGACTCTGAAGAAGGGCAGCCGGGTTACCGGCGCCGCGCGCGACAAGCTCGCGGCAGACCTGAAGAAGAAGTACGACTCCGGTGCGAGCATTCGGGCACTGGCCGAAGAAACCGGCCGCTCGTATGGCTTCGTGCACCGGATGCTCAGCGAGTCGGGCGTCACGCTCCGTGGGCGTGGCGGTGCGACACGGGGCAAGAAGGCCGCCTCGTCCTGACCCGGGCGGCCCATCGGCTTCGATGGTGGCCACCCGGTCGGTCGACAGATCGGCCGGGTGGTTACTGTGCAGTCACTTAGCTTTGCGCTTCAGCTTGCTCTGTTGACCGCACTCATCGGAGGCACCCCATGGCTTCGCCTGCCCAGGACCTCGGTCCGGTACTCGACAAGGACGGCGTACGGCTCACCGTCGACGACGCGATCGCCACGGTGACGCTGACCAACCCGGCCAAGCGCAACGCGCAGAGCCCCGCGATGTGGCGTGCGCTCGCCGAGGCCGGGCGGGTCCTGCCGGGGTCCGTCCGTGTCGTCGTGCTGCGTGCCGAGGGTCAGTCCTTCTCGGCCGGCCTCGACCGGCGCATGTTCACGCCCGAGGGAATCGAGGGCGAGCCGACGTTCGTCGAGCTTGCGCGCAGCAGCGACGGCGAACTCGACGCGAGCATCGCCGAGTTCCAGGCCGGCTTCACCTGGTGGCGGCGCAGCGACCTCGTGTCCATCGCCGCCGTGCAGGGGCATGCCATCGGCGCGGGCTTCCAGCTCGCCCTCGCCTGTGACCTGCGCGTCGTCGCCGACGACGTGCAGTTCGCCATGCGCGAGACCAGCCTCGGGCTGGTACCGGACCTGACGGGCACGCATCCGCTCGTCGGGCTTGTCGGCTACGCCCGCGCGCTGGAGATCTGCGCGACCGGGCGCTTCGTCCTGGCCGAGGAGGCCGTCAGCACGGGCCTCGCCAACCTCGCGGTACCGGCCGACCAGCTGGACGGCGCGGTGCAGGACCTGGCGTCGGCGCTCCTGGCGGCGCCGCGGGACGCGGTGATCGAGACCAAGGCGCTGCTGCGCGGTGCGCAGGGCCGTTCCTACGACGACCAGCGCGCCGCGGAGAGGGCTGCGCAGGCCCGGCGCCTGCGGGACCTGGCCGGCCTCGGCGAGTAACCGTTCAACCGACCGCGGTCACCAGCACCGCCACCGTCGGGTGATCCGGCAGCGCCTCCGACACCGCCGCGCGGACCTCCAGGGCCACGTCCACGGCCCGGTGGTCCGCGTCGATCGCGAGTTCCACGCGTGCGTGGCGGTGCGGGAGGCTGCCCTCCTGGCGGCGCTCCTCGATGTGCACCGGGCGGCCGAGGCTGCGCGTGAGGTGGGCGACTCCCGGGACCGTCAGCGCGGCGGACGCCACGCGCACCTCGTCAACGTCGTCGGGCTGCTCGGCGCGCGGGGGCGCGGGCTGCCCCACGTCCTCTGGTTCCGGTTCCTCGTCCAGCAGGGCCGTGACCCGCAGGTCCACCTCCGTCACCGCCAGGCCGAGCAGCTCCGTCGCCGCGGCCGCCAGCGTCGTACGCAGCAGGGCGGCCGTGGCCGGCAGCGGCTCGGCCGCCGTCGCCGCGAACTGAGCCGTCACGCGCAGCGGTCCGGGCGGGAGGGCGCTCGGCGGGGGCGGTACGGCCGGCTCGTGCGTGTCCTCCGGGTCGGCGAGCGCGATACGGACCTCGGTGAGCCGTACCCCGCGCAGGCCGCCCGCCGCACGGCGGAGCACTGTCTCGGCCGCCCTCTCGGCGAGCCATGCGCCGTCACGCGCGCCGCCCAGAGGCAGGATTCTGCCGAGCCCGAGCTGATGCCGAACTGTCTGAGACCACCGGTCCGCCGTCGTCATTCCTCCAGCCTGCCGCATCCACGGCGCACGATCCCGTCACCGCGCTTACGGTGGTCGGAGGGGCGACGATTCGAAGGGACGTGCGGTCATGACCGACATGACGGAACAGAACCGGACGGGGACCCTCGAGGGCGAGAACGAGCCGGTGCAGACCCGTAAGGCGACCAGGCGAGGCGGGGGAGACCCGGCCGGCCGCGGGCGAACGACCATCGCCGACGGAGTCGTGGAGAAGATCGCCGGGCTGGCCGCGCGGGACGTCCTCGGCGTGTATGCCATGGGCAGCGGCATCTCGCGGACCTTCGGTGCCGTGCGGGAACGGGTCCCCGGCCAGCAGAAATCGGTGACGCGTGGGGTGAAGGCAGAGGTCGGCGAGGTGCAGACCGCGCTCGACCTGGAGATCGTCGTCGACTACGGCGTGGCGATCGCCGACGTGGCCCGGGCCGTGCGGGAGAACGTCATCGCGGCGGTGGAACGGATGACCGGCCTCGAAGTGGTCGAGGTCAACATCGCGGTGAGCGACGTGAAGGTGCCGGAGGAAGAGGACGAGGAGTCGGAGCAGCCCCGGATCCAGTGAGTCGCCGACGACGGAACCACTAGCGCACAGGTGAGGAGCGCACGATGAACATGGCCGTGGTCGGCATGATCGCCGGCATGGCGTTGGGTTTCGCCGGGTATTTCGGCGGGTTCGGTGCCTTCCTGCTGGTGGCTGCCCTTGGCGCCATCGGTTTCGTCGTCGGCCGATTCCTCGAGGGGGATCTGGACCTCGGCGACTTCTTCCGTTCCCGTGAAGACCGGCGGCGGTGACACCCGTGAGCAACGGGGTCGATGAGCTCCGCAGACCCCTGGAGGTCGTCGCACCCGGCGAGCGCGGCGCGACCCGGATCGCCGACCGGGTCGTCTCGAAGATCGCCGCGCGGGCGGCGCGCGAGGCGCTCGGCAAGCTGCCCGCGGCGGCCACGCCCCCACGTGCATCCGTCGTCGTCCACCACGGCACCGCCCGGATCGGCATCCACCTCGACCTCGGCTACCCCACCGACATCGGCGCCCGGTGCGCGGATGTGCGTCGACATGTCGCTTCGCGGGTACGCGCGTTGGTGGGCATGGAGGTGCCGGAGGTCGCCGTCCACGTGGAGCGGCTGCACCTGACCCCGGCGCACGGCTCGGCACAGGGGAGGACGCGATGAGCGAGCCCCAGGGCTCCGAGGGCACCACACAGCGACTGCCGGTCATCGAGAAGGCACCCGGCGACGACCTTGCTTACGGACCACCGCCCCCGCCGGAGGGCGGGGACACCCGCGAGGGCCGTTTCTGGTCCGCGCGGCGCGTCCCCGCGGCCGTCGTGGCCATCCTCGTCCTGGCCGTCGCGGGCCTCTTCCTCTACGACATCGCAGCCGTACGGGCCCACCGGCCCGCGATGAGCTGGCGCCGCGAACTCGCCCGCCAGCTGGCCGAACGCCCCCTCGACGACACCTGGGTCCTGGTCGGCGCCGGAGTCGCAGCCGTCCTGGGCCTGTGGCTGATCGTGCTGGCGGCGACGCCCGGTCTGCGCGCCGTCCTGCCGATGCGGCGCCCCCAGACCGACGTCCGCGCCGGACTGTACCGGGAGGCGGCCGCCCTGGTGCTGCGCGACCGCGCGATGGAGGTCGCCGGTGTCCAGTCGGTACGGGTGCGGATGCGCCGCGCCCACGCCGATGTCCGTGCCGTCTCCCACTTCCGCGAACTGGACGACGTACGAGCCGACCTGAACGCGACGCTCGACGAGGCGATCAGGGGCCTCGGGCTCGCTCGCCCGCCCGCGCTGTCGGTCCACGTACGGCGACCCGCAGGGAAGGGGTGACGGCGATGCTCAGGACCGTCAACCGCGTACTGATCGGAATCGTCGGCCTCGCCCTGCTGCTCCTGGGCGGCTCCGTACTGGCCGTCGGTCTCGGCGTGCGGCCGCCCTCCTGGTGGATCCACGACGGCCGCCACGACGTGCTGCTCAGCAACGCCGAGCGCACCCGCTGGCAGGACGACGGCTGGTGGTGGCCGACGGTCATCGCGGCCCTCGCCGTGGTCGTCCTGCTCGCCCTGTGGTGGCTGACCGCGGTGCTGCGCCGACGCCGCCTGGCCGAGGTCCTGGTCGACACCGGCGACGGCGAGGGCGCACTGCTGCGGGGCCGGGCCCTGGAGGGTGTACTGGCGGGCGAGGCGGCCGAGTTGGACGGCGTCTCCCACGCCCACGTCCACCTGACCGGCAACCGCACGGCCCCCGAGACCCGAGTCCAACTCCTTCTGGAACCCCACGTGGACCCGGGAACGGCCCTCTACCACCTGACGACGCAGGCCCTGATGCACGCGAGGAATTCGGCGGGCCTGGCGGCACTCCCCGCGGAGGTCCGCATGAAGGCCGTCAAGCACCGCGCAGAAAGGGTCAGTTGACTCTCAGAAGCCGTGCCGCATTCCGCCGTCGACGGGAACCATGATCCCCGTCAGATAGGAAGCAGCGGGTGACAGCAAGAACGCCGCTGTACGCCCGAACTCCTCCGGGTTCCCGTACCGGCGCAACGGAATGCGGGATTCGTTCGCCGCACGCGTGGCTTCCGGATCCGCGGACATTCCGTCCAGCTCGCGCACACGATCCGTGTCGATTCGAGCCGGCAGCAGACCGACCACCCGAATTCCCCGCGGCCCCAACTCATCGGCAATCGACTTGGCGAACCCGGCAAGTCCGGGCCGCAGCCCGTTGGAAATCGTCAGCGCCGGAATCGGCTCGTGCACCGAACCGGACAACACGAACCCGATGACGCCCCCGGCCTCCAACTCCGCGGCCGCCGCACGAGCGAGCCGTACCGCACCGAGGAACACCGAGTCGAAGGCGGCCTGCCACTGCTCGTCCGTGTTGTCGGCGAGAAACCCCGGCGCCGGCCCACCGACACTCACGAGAATCCCGTCGAACCGCCCGAACCGCTCGCGCGCCGCCGCGATCAGCCGCGCCGGCGCCTCCGGATCGGCATTGTCGACGGCGACTCCGACGGCATTCGGCCCCAGCTCACCCGCCGCGTCGGCGACCCGCTTCTCGTCCCGCCCGGTCACCACGACCTTCGCCCCGTCCGCGACCAGCTCACGCGCCGTGGCGTTGCCGAGCCCGCGGGTGGCCCCGGTGACGACGTACACCCTGTCCTTCAGCCCAAGATCCATGGCCCCTATCCTGCCTTCCCGTCCCCGAACAGGGCGAGGGCGGTGTTCACCAGGCCCACGTGGCTGAAGGCCTGCGGGAAGTTGCCGAGCTGGCGGCCGGCGACGGGGTCGTACTCCTCGGAGAGCAGACCCACGTCGTTGGTGAGCCCCACCAGCCGTTCGAACAGCTCCCGTGCCTCCTTCCTGCGGCCCGTCATGTGCAGTGCGTCCGCGAGCCAGAACGAGCAGACCAGGAAGGTGCCCTCGTCGCCGGGGAGTCCGTCGACCGCCGTCCCGTCGGTGCTGTAGCGCCGCAGGAGGCCGCCGTGGCCCAGCTCCTCGCGGACCGCGTCGATGGTGCCGACCACGCGCGGGTCGTCCGGCGGCAGGAAGCCGACGCGCGGGATGAGCAGCAGCGAGGCGTCGAGTTCGCGGGAGCCGTAGTACTGCGTGAACGTATTGCGCTCGGGGTCGTAGCCCTTCTCGCAGACCTCGCGGTGCACCTCCTCGCGCAGTTCGCGCCAGGCGTCCAGGTCGCCGCTCAGCTTCGGGTTCTCCTCCACCGCGCGCACGGCACGGTCGGCGGCCACCCACACCATCACCTTCGAGTGCACGAAGTGGCGCCGTCCGCCGCGCACTTCCCACAGTCCCTCGTCCGGCTGCCGCCACTGCGACCGCAACCAGTCGATCAGGGCGGCCTGGATGGCCCACATGTGCGGCTTGGTGGGCAGGCCCGAACTCCGGGCCAGCGAGAGGGAGTCCATGACCTCGCCGTACACGTCCAGCTGCAGCTGGTCGACGGCCTCGTTGCCGATCCGTACGGGCGTCGAGTCCGCGAAGCCGGACAGCCACGGCAGTTCGAACTCGGGCAGCCGCCGCTCGCCCGCCAGGCCGTACATGATCTGCAGGTCGGCCGGGTCGCCGGCGACCGCGCGCAGCAGCCAGTCGCGCCAGGCCTCGGCCTCCTCCCGGTAGCCCAGCGACAGTCCCACGTTCAGGGTGAGGGTGGAGTCGCGCAGCCAGCAGTAGCGGTAGTCCCAGTTGCGGACGCCGCCCGGCTCCTCGGGGAGCGAGGTGGTGGGTGCGGCGACGATGCCGCCGGTCGGCCGGTAGGTGAGGGCCTTGAGGGTGATCAGGGAGCGGACGACGACGTCGCGGTGCGGGCCGTCGTAACGGCACTGCGTCGACCACTTCTGCCAGTCTCGGACGCTGTGGCGCAGCGCCTTGTACGGGTCGACGAGCGGCGGGCGCGGTTCGTGCGAGGGGTGCCAGGTGAGGACGAACGCGACCTGCTCGCCCTCCTCGACCGTGAACTCCGAGTGGGTACCGAAGTCCTCGCCCCAGGTGTGCACGTGGGGTTCGCTGCGCAGCCAGACCGAGTCGGGGCCGGCGATGGCCACCCGGTGTCCGTCGGACTTGCGCACCCAGGGGACGATCGAGCCGTAGTCGAAGCGGATCCGCAGCGTGCTGCGCACCGTCACGCGGCCGCTGAGGCCCTCCACGATGCGTACGACGTCGGGGGCGCGGTGGCGCTGCGGCATCAGGTCGGTGACGCGCACCGAGCCCTCGTCGGTCTCCCACTCGGTGTCCAGGACGAGGGTGCCGGGGCGGTAGGCGCGGCGGGTGCAGGGGCCCTCGGCGCCTTTGGGCGCGATGCGCCAGTGGCCGTTGTCCTCGTCGCCGAGCAGCCGGGCGAAGCATGCGCCCGAGTCGAAGCGGGGCAGGCACAGCCAGTCGACGGAGCCGTCCCGGCCGACCAGGGCCGCGGTCTGTTCGTCGCCGATGAGCGCGTAGTCCTCGATGCGGGGGTGCACGGAAGGCGGGTTCCCGGCGGGGCGGTGGGGCAATCAGGGGTGGGGCCGGGGGAGTGACGCATTGCTGACCGCGGTCGTCGAGAAGATCACGCCCTGGTGCGACGGCGTCTGGTTGAGCACCCACAGGCCGACCAGTGTGGCCAGGGCGAAGACCACGGCGATCAGGACGGCGAGGACGAGCCGGCGCCGGCGTTCGCGGCGCAGCCACTCGCCGCGTGCCGTGCGGTAGGCGTCGGGGGCGGCCTGCACTCCCTCGGCGAGCGCGGCGAGGGCCTCGCTCAGCTCCCGCTCGGTGCGGCCGGGACCAATGTCGTTCATCGCCGGGCCTCCATCGCCTGGGTCAGAGCGGCGATGCCGCGTGCCGTGTGGGTCTTCACGGACCCGGAGGAGATGCCCATCGCGGCGGCGATCTCGCTCTCCTTCAGCCCGAGCCAGTGTCGCAGCACGAGCGCCTCGCGCTGCCGGGCCGGTAGTTGCTGCAACGCGTCGATCAGCACCCGCTGGTCGTCGCGCAGCAGCGCCGTGCTCTCGGCGGAGGCGACGGCCTCGTCCGGCAGAACGGGCGGGTTCTCCACGTGCTTGCGGGCGACCTGGAGATGACGTATTCGCATCCGGGTCAGATTGCACACCGTGGAGCGCAGATACGCCTCCGCCGCCTCGACGTCCCGCAGCCGCCGCCACTTGCGGTAGATCTGGTAGTAGGCCTCGGCCACCACGTTCTCCGGGTCGTCCGCGCCGAGCAGCACGGCCAGGCGCAGCATCGAGGAGTAGTGCAGCTCGAAGAGCCGGGCGAGCGTGGCCTCGCGCTCCAGGTCGGCCGGGTCGGGCAGCGCGGGCGCGAGCGGCTCGCCCGGCAGCTCCACGTGGGGCTCCGGTGAGGGAGTCGGTTGTCTGCGTCTCACGGTCGGTTCGCTCCCGTCTCCGGGCGCCGCCTGACGGTCAGGCGGGACGGCAGATCGGTCAGGTCGGCGCCGCGCGGGACGCCGAGACGTTCGAGTACGGCGGTGCCGGCCACCGCGACGGTCAGGTTGAGCAGCAGGGCGGCGAGGCCGGCGTAGATCTCCAGCGGTCCGGAACCCAGCGGCACGATGGACGAGAAGCCCTCGCGCACGACCAGGTAGGTCCCGGCCGCCATGCCCGCGCCCCACCCGGCGAGCAGGGCGCGCGGATGCAGCCGCCCGGTGAACAGGCCGATCGCCACGGCCGGGAAGATCTGCAGGATCCAGACCCCGCCGAGCAGTTGGAGGTTGATCGCGTCCTGGTCGCGCAGCCCGAACACGAAGGCCACCGCCCCCACCTTCGCCGTGAGCGACACGGCCTTGGCGATGCGCACCTGCCGCTTGGGAGTAGCGGTCGGATGCACGTACTCGACGTACACATTGCGTACGAAGCTGGTGGCGGCCGCTATCGACATCACCGCCGCCGGGACCAGCGCCCCCACGGTGATCGCGCCGAACACCAGCCCGGCCAGCGGCCCCGGCATCAGCCGGTCCACCAGCATCGGTACGGCGGCCTCGGCACCGCCCTTCGGTGCCCGCACCCCGGCAGCGAGCGCCGCGATGCCGAGGAAGCCGAAGAGCGCGAGCAGCCCGGTCCAGGCGGGCAGGGCCACGGAGACCTTGCGCAGCGTGCGCGGTCCGTCGGCGGCGAAACCGGCCGTCAGCACATGCGGGTACATCAGCAGGGCGAGCGCGGAGCCGAGGGCGAGGGTGGCGTAGGCGGGCTGCTGGGCGGGGGAGAGCAGCAGCGCCGGGCCGCCGAGCCGACGTGCGGCGCCGTCGAAGACCGGGCCCGGGCCGCCGAGCCGCTCCAGGACCAGCCAGGTCACCGCGGTCAGCGACACGAAGACGGCGACCGCCTTGAGCGCCGAGATGACCGTGGGCGCCCGCAGCCCGTGCCGGTACGTGGCGACGGCGAGTCCGGCGAACAGCGCCACCATCACCAGGTCCCCGGTCGCACCCCGCGGGTAGACGCCCCCGGCGGTCAACACCGCCCGTATCCCGAGCAGTTGAAGCGCCAGATACGGCATCGTCGCCAGGATCCCGGTCAGCGCGACCACCAGGGCCAGCGACGGCGATCCGTACCGTCCGCGCACGAAGTCGGCGGCGGTGATGTACCCGTGCTTGCGGGCCACCTCCCACAGTCGGCTGAGCAGCACGAAGGCGATCGGGCAGACGATCACCGTGTACGGCACCGCGAAGAAGGCGGGCGCCCCATTGCCGTAGGCGAGTCCCGGTACGGCGGTGAAGGTGTACGCGGTGAAGATCGTGCCGCCCAGCAGGAACCAGGTCCACACCGGACCCAGGCTGCGGTCGGCCAGCGCCCAGCCCTCCAGCGAGGGCAGCCGGTCGCTCGGGTGCAGACGGCGCGCGGTGACGGCGAGCAGCGACGCTCCGCCGATCACGGCGAGAAACGTCGCGGTCATGGCGCCATCGGCCATGGGTCACCGTCCTTGGTGTGTGCCCTCGCGGGAGAGTTGCGCGGGCGGCCGGAACGGAGGACACGGAACCGGCGGGAAATTTCCCGGAAATTCGCTGTCAACCGGTTCCGGGGGGTGGGCAACTCTTGCACAGACCGACAGCGAGCGGGAGAGGAGCTGCAGGTCATGGCACGGACCGGTCATCACCGGCTACGGCGCGTCGCGATCGCCGTACTGCTCCTCGCACCCGCGGCAGGCCTGCTGTGGGTTCCCTGGTACGCCGGCGCGGAGCCGCGGCTGGCGGGGACGCCGTTCTTCTACTGGTACCAGCTCGCCTGGGTGCCGGGGTGCGGCCTCTGCCTGCTTGCCGCCTATGCGCTGACGGACCGACATCACCGCCGCTGATCCCAGCGCACTTCCTTTCACACCGTCCAGGTGAGGAGCCGCCATGCCCGCGTCCGCCCTTCAGGCGCCCGAAAAGCCGGAAAAATCACGCATGTCACCACGGTCGGTCCTGTTGTGGGCCACCGTCTCCCTGCTCGGCGCGATCGCCTGGGGCGTCCTCGCCCTGGCCCGGGGCGAGAAGATCTCCGCGGTCTGGCTGGTGGTCGCCGCGCTCGGCTCGTACGCCATCGCCTATCGCTTCTACTCGCGCTTCATCGCCCGCCGGGTGCTCAAGCCCGACGACCGCCGGGCCACCCCCGCCGAACGCCTCGAGGACGGCGTCGACTTCCACCCCACCGACCGCCGGGTGCTGCTGGGCCATCACTTCGCGGCGATCGCGGGCGCCGGACCGCTGGTGGGCCCCGTTCTCGCGGCCCAGATGGGATACCTGCCCGGCACGCTCTGGATCGTTGCCGGCGTGATCTTCGCGGGCGCGGTGCAGGACATGGTCGTCCTGTTCCTCTCCATGCGGCGGGACGGCAAGTCGCTCGGGCAGATGGCACGGGACGAGATCGGCCGCGCGGGCGGAGCGGCTGCCCTGATCGCGGTGTTCGCCATCATGATCATCCTGCTCGGCGTGCTGGCGCTGGTCGTGGTCAACGCCCTCGCGCACTCCCCGTGGGGCACGTTCTCCGTCGCGATGACCATCCCCATCGCCCTGTTCATGGGCTTCTGGCTGCACCGGATCCGCCCGGGCCGGGTCGTGGAGACCAGCTTCATCGGCGTGGCGCTGCTCCTGCTCGCGATCATCGGCGGCAGCTGGATCCAGGACTCCTCACTGGCCTCCGCCTTCACCCTCAGCCCGACGACCCTCGTCTTCTGCCTGGTCGGCTACGGCTTCGTCGCCTCGGTCCTGCCCGTGTGGATGCTGCTGGCCCCGCGCGACTACCTCTCCACCTTCATGAAGATCGGCACCATCGCGCTGCTCGCGATCGGCGTGGTCGTGGCCGCTCCGGTCCTGCACGCGGACGCGGTCAGCAAGTTCGCCACTTCGGGCGCGGGCCCGGTCTTCGCCGGCTCCCTCTTCCCCTTCCTGTTCATCACCATCGCCTGCGGCGCCCTGTCCGGCTTCCACGCCCTGGTCTCCTCCGGTACGACTCCGAAGCTGATCCAGAAGGAGTCCCAGGTCCGGATGATCGGCTACGGCGCCATGCTGATGGAGTCGTTCGTCGCGATCATGGCGCTCATCGCCGCGGCGGCCCTCGAGCCTGGCCTGTACTACGCGATGAACGCACCCGCCGGACTTCTCGGTACGACGGCCGAGTCGGCGTCCCACGCCGTGGCCGGCCTCGGCTTCACCATCACCCCCGACCAACTGACGCACGCGGCAAGCGCGGTGGAGGAGCAGACCCTGATCGCCCGCTCCGGCGGCGCCCCGACCCTCGCGGTCGGCATGTCCGAGATCTTCTCCGGCGTCTTCGGCGGCACCGCGATGAAGGCCTTCTGGTACCACTTCGCGATCATGTTCGAGGCGCTGTTCATCCTGACCACGGTCGACGCGGGCACCCGGGTCGGGCGCTTCATGCTCCAGGACATGCTCGGCAACGTGTGGAGGCCGATGGGCCGGGTCAACTGGAAGCCGGGCATCTGGCTGTGCAGCGGCCTGGTCGTGGCGGCCTGGGGCTACTTCCTCTACACCGGCGCCACCGACCCGCTCGGTGGAATCAACCAGCTCTTCCCGCTCTTCGGCATCGCGAACCAGCTGCTGGCCGCCGTGGCCCTCACGGTCTGCACGACGGTCCTGATCAAGTCCGGCCGGCTGCGCTGGGCCTGGGTCACCGGCGTCCCGCTCGCCTGGGTCACGGCGGTCACCTTCACCGCGGGCTGGCTGAAGATCTTCTCCGACGACCCCAAGGTCGGGTTCTTCGCCCAGCGCGCCAAGTACGCCGACGCCGTCGACGCGGGGCAGGTGCTCCCGCCCGCCAAGACGCTCGACGACATGCACACCGTGGTCACCAACTCCACCGTCGACGGCGTACTGATCGCGCTGTTCCTGCTGCTGGTCGCGGTCGTGATCGTGAACGCGGCGGTGGTGTGCGTACGGGCGGTGCGCAGCCCGGGGGCGCTTGCGACGACCGAGGCGCCGTACGTCGAGTCCCGTATCGACGTACCCGAGCAGGCCGGCGAGGCCCTGGTGGGGGCCCGACTGTGAACGCCCGGCAGTGGGTGCGGGCGGTGCGCTGGTACCTGCGGGAGCTGCTGCACTCGCTGGACCGGGGCGAGCACCCGCGGGGCCGCTGCTGCTGACCGAGGGGCGGGCGTTCCGGCCGGGGCGCCCGCCCCTGTCCAGGAGACATGGAGCAAGAGGAACAGGACCGATGCTCAGACGTCGCTCAGCCCTGCTGATCCGCCCCGAACTCGACGACCGCGCGCTGCATTCGACCCTGGACGAGCTGCGTCCCGACCGGCAGCTCCACGGTCTCGGCGCGGGCCGTACCCGTCCGCTCTGGGAGCCGGTCGCCGACCTGCTGGAGAACACGGGGCGGGACTGGGACCGCCGGGTGCACCGGGTCACCGTGCTGGCGCGGAACCTGCCGCCCTCGGTCGCCGAGCGCTGGTCCGCCGACCGGCCCGGCGACGGGGACGCCCTGGTGCTGACGGCCTGGGTGCGGTCGGTCCGGGCCGCGGCCGAGGGTCGGGGCGCCGCACGGGAGGCCGAGCGGGCGTGTCTGCGGGCGGCCGACTGCTGCCCCGAGGACCCGACTCCCTGGCTGGCGCTGCTGGAGCTGATGAACGCCTTCGCGGTCCCGCTGCGTGACGCGGTCCCGGTGTGGAGCGAGGCGGTCACCCGCGCCCCCTGGCTCCGGACCGCCTACCACCAGCTGCTGCGCTACCTGTCGCCGCGCAGCCACGGCTCGGTCGTCGACATGCTGGACTTCGCCCGGCAGGGCGCGGCCCGCGCACCGCACGGATCACCGCTCGCCCTGCTCCCCGTCGCGGCCCGCGTGGAACTCGTCGCCCACCGGCGGCGGCAGATGCCCCTCGTGGCCGACACCCACTGGCACGAACCCCGGGCGGCCGACGAGGCGGCCGCGGCACTGACCGACTGGTTCTCGGCCGCCGCCGCACCGCACGCCGAGGCCGTCGCCGACCTCAACGTCCTGGCCTTCGCCCTGATCCGCATCCACCGCCCGGCCGAGGCAGCCGCCGTCTTCCGGCGCATCGACCGCCACATGACACCCCACCCGTGGGACCTGCTGCCCGAGCCGGAGCGCACGTTCCTGTACTGGCGCGACCGCCTCACACGCTGAGGGCTACACCGCGGCAGGCTCCGCTTCCTCCGCGCTCTCCTTGGCCGCCGCATCGGCCCGGTCGCGCCGCTCCCGCCGTACGAGAACCCACCAGCCGTACGGCACGCCCGCCGCGAACAGCCACCACTGGATCATGTACGCGTAGTTCAGCGGGGCGTCCTCCTTGCCCGGGTCGGAGATCTGCTCCGGGGCGTCGCCCTTCGGCTCGGGCGCCGTCTGCTGGATGTACCCGCCGAGGACCTGGGCGTGCAGCCGCCGGGCCTGCTCCTCGCTGTTGATCAGCATGATCTGCCGGTCCGGCAACCCCTTGAGGTCCTTGATGCCGCTCGCCGCGGTCGTCTCGTCGGGCATCAGCCGGCCCTGGATGGTGACCTGGCCGCCCGGCGGCGCGGGCACCTTGGGGAACGCGGTCTGGCTCGGCCCGTTCGAGGGGATCCAGCCCCGGTTGACCAGCAGCACCTTGCCGTCCGTCAGGACGAACGGGGTCAGGACGTGGTAGCCGACCTCGTCGTCGGAGTTGGTGCGGCGGCGGACGACGACCTCGTCGTCGGTGTCGAAGTGACCCTTCGCGCTCACCGTGCGGTACCGGTCGTGGCTGGTGACGGTGTGTCCGGGCGAGGTCATCCGCTCCACGGGCACCGCCTTGGCGCTCAGCGCGTCGGTGACCAGCTGGTTGCGGGCGCTGCGCTCCTCGTAGCGGTGCATCTGCCAGATGCCCAGCCTGATCATCGTGGGGATGAGGAGCAGGGCGACCAGCGTGAGGATCACCCACTGCCGGGACAACAGGAAGCGGTACACCCCACGACCGTACAACTCGGGCCGCGGGGTGTTGTCGCCAGGGGTGCGCTCAGACCCGGTCGACGATTCCGGCCTTCCCTTCCTCGCGGGCGCAGTGAGCGCCGCAGAACCACTGGCCCTCGACCTCGACGCCCTGGCCGATGATCGACACCTTGCAGTGCTCGCAGATCGGTGCCATGCGGTGGATCGCACAGGAGAAGCAGTCGAAGACGTGCACCGCGCCCTGTGCGTGCACCTCGAAGGTCATTCCGTAGTCATTTCCGCAAACTTCACATTTCGCCATGCGCCACAGGGTGAGCCGTCACCGCCACGCGGGCGAGCGGGCGCCGGGCGAGTCGTACGACAATCACCCGTCCGTACGGCTGCCCGTCCGACCCGTCCCTGCGGCTGCTGTCGCGGCCAGGGCTACCGCTCCGACGCCGGCTCGACGTCCCTCAGCAGCTGCCCGAACGCCGCCTCGTCCACCACCGGCGTCCCGAACTGACGGGCCTTGACCACCTTGGAGGTGCCCGAGTCCGGGTCATTGGTCACCAGCAGGCTGGTCAGCCGGGACAGGCTCGTCGCGACATGCAGCCCGGCCTCGACCGCCCGGTCCTCCAGCAGCTCCCGCTCGACGGACGTGTCCCCGGAGAAGGCGATCCGCATGCCCTGCTTGAGCGGTTTGCCGTCTTCGTAACGCCCCGGGTTGGGGTAGGGGCAGGCGGGCCGCTTGCGGGACGGGCGCCAACTGGTCGGCCGATAGCTGCCGTAGCCGCTCGACTGGCGGGGCACGGGCCGGTCGTTCCACTCCGTCAGCGGCCGGCACTCCAGCAGCGGCAGCCGTACGCCGTCGGCCGCGGCGGCGTGGAGGCTCGGCCGGAACGCCTCCGCCAGCACGCGCGCGTCGTCCAGCGCATGGTGCGCCCGCTGCTGTACGACGCCGAAGTGAGCGGCCAGCGACTCCAGCTTGTGGTTCGGCAGCGGCAGACCCAGCTCCTTGGAGAGCGCGATGGTGCACAGCCGCTGACGCACCGGCACCTCGCGCTGCGCGCGCGCGTACTCGCGCGCGATCATCTGCCAGTCGAAGACCGCGTTGTGCGCGACCAGCACCCGGCCCTCCAGCCGGGACGCGAACTCCTCGGCGATGTCCGTGAAGAGGGGTGCTCCCTCGAGCATGTCGCTCGTCAGACCGTGGATCCACACCGGGCCCGGGTCCCGCTCCGGGTTGACCATCGTGTACCAGTGGTCCTCGACCTCGCCGCGCGCGTCCAGCCGGTAGACGGCCGCGGAGATTATCCGGTCGTCCCGGGCCAGGCCGGTGGTCTCCACGTCAACGACCGCGTATCCCTGCGGATACACGGCCGGCCACACGGTGGGGGAGGACGCTGCGGTCGGAAGGTCTTCGAGCATGGTCCCTGAGGATACGGGCCGGCACTGACAGTCCTGTCCGTCAGGTCGCCTGTCGCGGTTGCCCGTTCGAATGTCCCGAATGCCCTTGCGCGTGGCTATGGACCTTTTCACCGCCCGGTGCAAGCGTGCTGCCCGCCCGGCGTGTGACCCTCGACGGAAGGGCGGTACGGCGTATGGCACGCGTACGGTACGGCGCGCGGACCGAGGCGGAGATCGCCGCCGCGCGCACAGCGAGCGCAAAGCTCCCCGACATCTGGTCCACCGGCGTGGTAGCCCTGTGGGAGACCGACCCGGACGCGCTCGCCGCGGTCCTGCCACCGCCCCTGAAACCCACGGGCAGGCCGCTGGTCCGGGTGAACATCAGCAAGGTCGACCTGCCCGGATACCCGCTGGGCGCGGGCTCGTTCGCGGTCGCCGCGAGTCACGGCGGCGTCGACGGCTGGTACCCGCTCGTCATGCCGATGACCCACGAGCGGGCGCTGACGGGTGGCCGCGAGGTCTTCGGGGAGCCGAAGAAGCTGGGCGAGGTGACGGTGGAGCGCGAGGGTCTCGTCGTGCACGCTGCGCTCGCCCGGCACGGCATCGTCTTCGTGGAGGTGCGGGGCGCCGTGAGCGAGGAACTGCCGCTCCCGGAGCCGAGCCGGAAGACCGACTTCTACTTCAAGTTCCTTCCCGCGGTGGACGGTTCGGGCTTCGACGCCGAGCCGGTGCTGGTGCACTGCATGCGCAACGAGAAGGTGCGCAGGTTGGAGCGCATCACCGGGGACGTCGTCCTGCGTGAGTCGATGTACGACCCGGTGGCCGACCTCCCGGTCCTCGAACTCGTCGACATCACCATCGGCGAGAAGACCAGCGACCAGCGCGGCAAGGTTGTCGAACGGGTCGCTGCGGAAGCGCTGTTGCCGTACATCCACCAGCGGTACGACGACCCGCAGCAGATTCTCGACGCGCCTCCCGAGGCTCCCGGGTCGCCCGAGGGGAGCGCCTGATGGAGCTGCAGGCCGGGCAGGTCGCCGTCGTCACCGGCGCGGCGAGCGGGATCGGGCTCGCGATGGCACGGCGGTTCGCGGCGGAGGGGCTGAAGGTGGTGCTCGCGGACGTCGAGGAGGGCGCGCTCGACAAGGCCGCGTCCGATCTGCGGGCCGAGGGCGCCGACGTGCACGCGCGCGTGGTCGACGTCGGGGATCGTCAACAGGTCCTGGATCTCGCCGAGTCGGCGTACGAGACGTACGGCGCCGTGCACGTCCTGTGCAACAACGCCGGGGTCGGCTCCGGCGCCGAGGGCCGGATGTGGGAGCACGAGCCGAACGACTGGAAGTGGGCCTTCGCCGTCAATGTGTGGGGCGTCTTCCATGGCGTCCAGGCGTTCGTTCCACGGATGATCAAGTCGGGTCAACCCGGTCATGTGGTCAATACGTCCTCCGGAGACGGCGGCATCGCTCCACTTCCCACCGCCTCCGTGTACGCCGTCACCAAGGCGGCCGTCGTCACGATGACCGAGTCCCTGTACGCCCATCTGAAGGCGGAGCACGCGCGCGTGGGCGCGTCGGTGCTCTTCCCGGGACCGCACATGCTGCGCACGGGCCTGTGGGAGTCGCACCGCAACCGGCCCGAGCGGTACGCGAAGGAGCGGCCGCGGAAGACGCCGTACCGCAGCCTCGACGAGTGGGAGACCGCGATGCGCGAGGCGGGCAAGGAGGTCCGCTTCACACCCGTCGAGGAGGTCGCCGACCTCGTCGTGGAGGGCATCCGCGCGGACCGCTTCTGGATGCTGCCGGCCGGTGAGCACAGCGATGCACAGATCCGCGCGCGGGCCAGGTCGATGCTCGACCGCACGAACCCGTCGTACCTCGAAAGCTTCATCCTGGACTGAGGGGGCCGATGTGACCGACCAGGAGCCGTACCTGATCATCTCCTCCGACTGCCACGCCGGGCTGCCCACCGAGGAGTACCGGCCCTACCTGGACTCCCGTTTCCACCGGGACTTCGACGACTTCCTCGCCGGGCGCGACCGCCGACGTGAGGAGATGACGCGGCTCGGCATCCGCAACGAGGCGTTCGCCACCAAGTGGTTCCAGGACAACGAGGAGGGTCTGCGCGGGGGTTGGGAGACCGCACAGCGGCTGAAGGAGCTCGACGGCGACGGGGTCGCGGCCGAGGTGGTCTTCCCGGACGCCGACGCCGTGGACAGCCGGACGGCCGCTCCTTTCGGGGTCGGCCTCGGCCTCTCCGGTGACCATGACCCCGAACTCGGCATGGCGGGCGCCCAGGCGCACAACCGCTGGCTGGCGGACTTCGTGTCGGAGAATCCCGAACGGCATTGCGGGGTCGCCCTGTTGCCGATCACCGCGGACCCCGAACGGGTCGTCGCCGAGGTGTACCGCGCCAAGGAGTCCGGTCTCGGCGCCCTGATGATCCCGTCCATGTGGGTCGACAAGGAGCCGTACCACGACCGCCGTTACGACCCGGTGTGGGCGGCGGCCGCCGAGTGCGCGATGCCGGTCGTGACGCACTCGGGCGCGGCCCCGCGTCACGAGTACGGCGACCACCTCGGGATCTTCGTCTCCGAGGTCACCTGGTGGCCCGCCAGGCCGCTCTGGTTCCTCCTCTGGTCCGGCGTCCTCGAACGCCATCCCGGTCTCAAGTTCGGTGTGGCGGAGTCGGGTTGCTGGTGGCTGCCGAACCTCCTGTGGTTCATGGACCGTCTCTTCCTGGGCGCGCACGGCGGCAAGAAGCTCTCTCCGTTCCAGGAGGTGAAGCGCCCGCCGCACGAGTACCTGGACCGCCAGGTCTTCGTCTGCGCGACCAACACCAAGCGCCGCGAACTCGCCCAGCGTTACGAGATCGGCGTCGACAACATCCTCTGGGGCAGCGACTTCCCGCACCCCGAGGGCACCTGGCCCGACACGCGCGCGTGGCTGCGACGCACCTTCCACGACATCCCGGTGGGCGAGACCCGCCGCATGCTGGGCCTGGCGGCCGCGGAGGTCTTCGGCTTCGACGTCGAGAAGCTCACCCCGCTGGCCCACCGCATCGGCCCCACCCCGGCCGACCTCGGCCAGTCGGCCGACCAGGCGGCCGTGGAGGCGTCCTGGGCGCGCTCGCGCGAGGTGGGCAGGCACTGGCTGACCGACCACGACTTTCCGGTACTGGGGGCGGATCGATGAGCACAGAGGATCGCTACACGGTGATATCGGCCGACTGCCACGCGGGCGCCGACCTGCTCGACTACAAGCCGTACCTGGAGAAGCGCTACCACGACGAGTTCGACGTGTGGGCGGCCACGTACGTCAATCCGCACGAGGACCTGCTCGCCGACACGGCCGACAAGAACTGGAACTCCGAGCGGAGGGTGGCGGAGCTGGAGGAGGACGGCATCGTCGCCGAGGTCCTCTTCCCCAACACCATCCCGCCGTTCTTCCCGTCTAGCTCCCTGATGGCACCCCCCTCGACCGCCGAGGAGGTCGAGCGACGCTGGGCGGGCCTGCGCGCCCACAACCGCTGGCTCGCGGACTTCTGCGCGGCCGCACCGGGCCGCCGCGCGGGCGTCTTCCAGATCCTCCTCAACGACGTGGACGCGGCGGTGAAGGAGATCCGTCGGGCGACCGAGGCGGGCCTCAGGGGCGGCCTGATGCTGCCCGGTACACCGCCGGGCTCGGGCCTTCCGGAGCTCTACTCGCAGACGTACGACCCCATTTGGGCCGTCTGCGAGGAGCTGGAGGTGCCCGTGAACCACCACGCGGGTTCGGCGTCGCCTCCACTGGGCGACGAACCGGCGGCCCGCGCGGTCTTCATGGTCGAGACGACCTGGTTCTCCCACCGAGCCCTCTGGCACCTGGTCTTCGGCGGTGCCTTCCGCCGTCACCCCGGTCTCAGACTCGTACTGACCGAGCAGGGTTCGGGCTGGATCCCCGGAGTGCTCGACATGCTGGACTACTACCACGGGCGGCTCGTCGCGGCCGCGACGAAGGCGTCCACGGCCGAGTCCAGGTTCGGCGCGGGCCTCGCCGCCCACATGGGCAGGCCGCCCTCCGAGGTGTGGCACGACAACTGCTTCGTCGGCGCCAGCTTCATGCGCCCCCACGAGGTGCCCCTGCGCGACCGCATCGGCGTCGACAAGATCATGTGGGGCAGCGACTACCCGCACGACGAGGGCACCTACCCGTACACGCGCGAGGGCCTGCGCTTCGCCTACGCGGGCGTACCGCGCGACGAGCTGACGGCCATGCTGGGCGGCAACGCGGCCCGCGTCTACGGCTTCGACCTTGACCTGCTGGACCCGATCGCGGCGAAGGTGGGTCCGACGGTGGAGGAACTCGCCGAGCCGCTCGCGAAACCGCCGGCGGACGCGACCAGCCCGGTGTTCGCGAAGGGGGCGAAGGTACGGGTCTGGTGACGCCGGAGGAGCGTCGATACGGGCGCGACCACGGCCGGGGTGGCATCCTCCCGATGTGACGGAACCAACGCACAGCGGCGAGGCCCACGGGGGCGCACTGGGTGAGCGGCTGAACTGGCTGCGAGCGGCCGTTCTGGGCGCCAACGACGGCATCGTCTCGACCGCGGGTCTCGTCGTCGGTGTGGCCGGCGCGACGGACGACCGCTCGGCGCTGCTCACCGCCGGCCTTGCGGGGCTGCTCGCCGGGTCGATGTCGATGGCCGCGGGGGAGTACGTGTCCGTCTCCACCCAGCGCGACTCGGAGATGGCCGCTCTGGCCATGGAGCGGCGGGAACTGCGCGAGCAGCCGGAGGCCGAACTGGAGGAGCTGACCGAGCTGCTTCAGCAGCGCGGGCTGTCCCGCGAGGTGGCCAGGGAAGCGGCGCAGCAGCTGACGGAACGGGACGCGCTCAGGGCGCACGCGCGTGTGGAGCTCGGCATCGACCCCGACCAACTGACCAACCCCTGGCACGCGGCCTGGGCGAGCTTCCTGGCCTTCACCGTGGGCGCGCTGCTGCCGCTGCTGGCGATCGTGCTGCCGCCCGCCGACTGGCGGCTGTGGGTCACCGTGGTCTCGGTGCTGGCTGCCCTCGTCCTCACCGGATGGACCAGCGCACGCATGGGCGCGGCGGAACCGGGCCGGGCGGTACTGCGGAACGTGGCGGGCGGGGCGCTGGCCATGGGGGTCACGTATGCGGCGGGGACGCTGCTGGGTGCGGCCGGGGTCTGACCGGTCTGCGGTTGCACGGCCGTACACATTGATCAACCGATCGATGTCACGACCACCGGATCGGCAGGGGAAGGGCCGTCAGCAACCCCGACACCACGACCACCACTCCGAGGCCGATGACCTCCACCCGAGCGGGGGCGCACGCGCTCAGCGGGTCGGTGGCGCGGCGCAGCCGGATCCGTGCGCACAGGGCGAGCAGCGCGACGGCGCCCACGACGAGCACCTTGGCCAGCAGGGTGCGCCCGTACGCCGTCGTGGTGAGCTGGTCCAGGATCGTGTTCGCCGGCATGCGGCGCAGCGAACTCCACATCCCGGTCGCGGTGACGGCGGCCAGCAGAACGGCGGCCACGCGCGCGTAGAGCCCCAGCAGGGCCGTGCCCGCCTCGGAGGCGTCCCACCGCCGGACGGTCCGCAGGGTGTGCAGCAGACCGCCCGACCACAGTGCCGCGCAGGTGAGGTGCACGACGGTCAGACCGGACCCGACCAGCGGGTTGTGCTCGGTCGGCGGATGTGCACGCAGGGCTTCCGCCACGACGACCGCGGACAACGGCCAGAACTGGGTGCCCGGGCGGCGCGAGAGGGCGCAGAGGCCGGCGGCCAGGAAGGCGTTGATCTCGACCAGGGCGAGCTTGCCGTCCCGCGAGGCGTAGAGGCCGCCGATGTCGATCTGGGCGAGGCCGTGCGGCACCAGGTTGCCGGTCGACACGACCGAGGCGAGACCCAGCGCGGCGACGAAACCGGCGGCGGCCGCGTACGGGGCCCAACTGCGGGGGCCCGCGGGAGCGCCGGGCAGACCACTGGCCAGCCGGTTGACGAACAGTTCCCCCACGGGGACGCAGAGCGCCGCGAACAGGACCGCCCGCAGCAGCGCGATGCCGCCGACGCCGGGTGCGGCGGCCTCCCCGGTGCCGTGCAGCGCGGCGGACGGGCCGAGCAGCGGTATGAGCGCGGCCACGGCCGCCAGGACGAGGACGGCGACGGCTCGGCCGACGCCGGAGGCCCGTCTGGGCCCGCCGGCTTCGGCTTCCCCGGCCGTGGGTTTTATCAAGGTCACCTCATGATGGTCACCAGCCGTCGCAGAACCGGGCAAGTGGAGTAAGACAACTGGGGTACGGCATTCTGCTCATGCATACGCTTTCGGTCGCCCCGGAACTCAGGCCCACCGTGCAGGACTTGTCCCCCAGGGCACGGGCGGCAGCGCCCAGTCGACGGGCCCGCCCGCGAAGGACACGGGCGGCAGGACGTACCGCAGCCGGCCCAGCGCGCTGTCCGTCTCCGCGAGCCGGGCCCCGGGCCCGTCGTACGTCTCTTCCCCCACGGCACCGGCTCCGATGCCGTGCACGAGCCACTCGGCCGTACGGGCCAGCGCCAGCCGTACGAACCGGCTGCCTCCCTCGTACGACTGCTCGGTGAGCGCCCGGAGCACCGCGGCCGCCAGCAGATAACCCGTCCCGTGGTCGAGGGCCTGCGCGGGCAGTGCGCCCGGCTGCTCCTGGGAGCCCTCGACCGCGGCGATCCCCGAGGCCACCTGCACCAGGCTGTCGAAGCCCCGCCGCTCGCTCCACGGGCCGTACGCACCCCACGCCGACACCTGCGCGACGACCAGCCCGGGCCGCCGTTCCGCCAGCGCCTGGGGCGACAGCCCGAACCGGTCCAGGGCGCCCGGCCGGTACCCCGTGACGACCACGTCCGCCGTCGAGAGCAGCTCATCGAAGGCGCGCCGGTCGGTTGTCAGGTCCAGCGTCGCCGACCGCTTCCCGAAGCCGGTGTCGGCGTGCTGGTCGGGCAGTTCGGGCAGCTGCGGCGGGTCCACGCGCAGTACGTCCGCGCCCAGCAGGGCCAGGGTGCGCGTGGCGACGGGGCCCGCCAGGACCCGGGTCAGGTCCAGGACCCGCAGCCCGGTGGCCGGCAGCAGGGGAGCGCCGTCGAGCGGGGCGAGCACGCGCGCGCGTGCCGAGTCGAGCCGCTCGCGCTCCACGAGCGGCCGCGCGGCCACGGCGACCGCCTGCTCGTGCACGGCCCACTCCTTCGGCGCCCGCAGCGCCACGGCGAGCCCTCCGGCCGCGTACACGGCCTCCTCGACCTCGGTCGAGGACCGCTCGGCGAGCGCCGCCTCGACCGCGGCCACGTCGTCCCGCACGCCCAGCGTGTCCAGCAGTCGCGCGCGGTGGTGCGGATAGTTCGCGTGCGTCCGCACCCAGCCGTCGGCGGTCCGCCAGAACCGTGACAACGGCGCGAAGCCGACCGGCGCCCGCCCGTCGACAAGCAGATGCCGCTCACTGTGAAACGCCGCGGCGACGGCCCCGTCGTCCACCAGCACGCCGGGCACTTCCCCGAGCCGCCCGCGCCGAGCCCCGAGCTCGGCGGCCGCCAGCGCACACGCCCCGACGCAGCCGCGCGCCAACTCCCGTACGGGAAGCCGCGCTTCGAGTGCCCCCTGGCGTGCGACGGCCGAGACCCGCGAGACAAGGGCGGGATCGCCGCCCAGCGCGGACCATGCCGACTTGACTTCGTTGATTTCAGTCATGACAACACTATGCAGTATTGATTCAATCAATATGGGATCCATGTGCCGGAGCACGGGAAAGGGCCGGACGGCGGCGCCGTCCGGCCCTTCACGCGCGCGCGACCGCTACTTCGTCACCGCATCCAGCGCGTCCGTGGTCCCCCAGCCGTAGAAGCCGTTGCGGTTCTTCGACCCCTCGCACACCGCGTCGACCTTGCCGTCGCCGTCGATGTCGTACGGGTCCGTGCACGGCGTGGCGTCGGCCTCGGCGTACAGGAGGGCCTTCACCAGGGCCGGTGAGGCATGCGGATGGGTCGACTTGATCAGTGCGGCGACCGCCGCGACGTGCGGCGAGGCCATCGACGTACCGGCCATGTAGCCCCACTTGCCACCGGGCAGCGTGCCCAGGATCAGGCCGCTGGTGGCCGGCGGGGCCGGGGTCTGGTAGCGGGTCGAGTCGCCGCCCGGCGCGGCGATGTCGATGGTGCCCAGACCGTAGTTGGAGAAGGACGACTTGATGCCCTTCGCCCCGGTCGCCGCGACCGTCACCACACCCGGCAACTGGGTCGGTATGTCAAGGCACTTGGACGGGTCGATCACCCGGTCCGAGGGCGTGCCGTCGTTCGGGGACACCGGGTCCGTGATCGAGTCCGCCGCCAGGTCGTAGTTCTCGTTGCCGGCCGCCGCGACGTTGACCGTGCCCTTCTTCTCCGCGAACCGTGAGGCCCGGGTGACGGCGTCGACGAGCGCCTTCTGGTTCGGGTCGTCGGTGCAGTTGAAGTACCACGGGTCGGTGTAGTAGCTGTTGTTGGTGACGTCGACGCCGTGCTCGGCCGCCCACACGAAACCGCAGACCACAGCCTCGGTGTAGAAGTAGCCGGCGGTGGTGGCCACCTTGATGCCGGCGACCTTCACCCCCGGCGCCACGCCCGTCATGCCGACGCCGTTCTTCGCGGCGGCGATCTCACCGGCCACATGCGTGCCGTGCGGGCTCTCGGAGGCGCTCGGCCGCCACGCGCCGTCGGTCGTGTCCGGCTTGCCCGACACACAGTTGACCGAGGCCTGCCGGTCGAAGTTGGGCGCGATGTCGGGGTGTGTGTCGTCGACGCCGGTGTCGATCACACCGACGGTGACCTTCGGGCTGCCCAGCGACACCTCGTGCGCCTTGTCCGCCTTGATGGCGGCCAGGTCCCACTGCAGGGGCTCCAACGGGTCCTGCCCGTCGGCAGCCTGAACATCCGTCAGCTCGTCGGCGGTGAGCGACTTGGGCGTGCCCACGTCGGTCGTCGACTGGGCGGGCAGCGGCGCGTTGCGGGTGTTGCCGGCCGACTGCACGCCGCGCACCTTGCGTATCTGCTCGGCGAAGGCGGCGTTCGAAGAGTGGACGACGATCACGCCGATCTCGTCGTACGACGTCACGATCGTGCCGCCGGCCTTGGCTATCGCCTTCTTCACGTACGCCGAAGTGCCGTGCCCGGGGCGGATGTTGACGACATAGCTGAGCGAGGTCGCGTCGGCCGCGGTGGTGGCCGTCGGAGCGGTCTCCGTCGCCGCGGCCGTGGCGTTCGGCAGAAACGCGAGGGCCGACGCCATCGCCATCCCGAGCGGGATCACGAGCGCACGGCGGTAGCGCGGGTGAGGCGCTGTCATGGGTGAGTCTCTCCAGTTCGTTCGCGGTGCGTGGGATACGTGCGGACCGTGCGGGAGGTCGGGGCGGCGCGGTCGTCGCAGCCGCGCCGCCGGCATGTGTTCCTCGGTCTACTTCACCGCGCGCAGCGCGTTGACGATGCCGAAACCGTAGAAGCCGTTGACCCGCTTGCCGCCGACGCAGGTGGCGTCCACGACACCGTCGCCGTCCCCGTCGTACGGGTCGCTCGGGCAGCCCGGGTTGTCCGCCTCGGCCTTCAGCAGCGCCTGCAGCTGGTCCGGGGTCGCCCACGGGTGCGTCGACTTCAGCAGCGCGGCGACGGCCGCGACGTGCGGCGAGGCCATCGACGTGCCCTGCAGGAAGCCGTACTGGTTGTTCGGCATGGTGGAGAGGATGCGGCCGTTCTTCGACGGCGTGTCCGGGATCTGGTACTTGTCGCCGCCGGGGCCCGCGACGTCGACCACGCCCTTGCCGTAGCTGGAGTAGTACGACTTCGCGCCCTTGACGCCCGTGGCGCTCACGGTGACCACACCGGGCAGCTGGGTCGGCACGTCGAAGCACTCGTGCGGGTCGACCGTCCGGGTGACGGGGGTCGCGTCGTCGGGGCTGGAGTCATCGACAAGTGCGTCCGAGTCGAGGTCGTCGTTGGAGTTGCCCGCCGAGGCGACATTGAGCGTGCCCTTGCGCTGGGCGTACAGCTGGGCCCTGTTGACCGCATCGACGATGGCACGTTGATCGGGGTCGTCCATGCAGTTGTACAGCCACGGATCAACGTAGTAGCTGTTGTTGGTCACTTCGACGCCGTGGTCGGCGGCGAACACGAAGGCGCACACGACGCTCTCCGGGAAGAACAGCGAGTTCGCGTCCGGCTGCGCCACGGTGATGCTCGCGACCTTCACGCCGGGCGCGACACCGGCGACGCCGATGCCGTTGCGGGCCGCGGCTATCTCGCCCGCCACATGCGTGCCGTGGTAGTGGTCGGCATCCACCGGCCGCCAGGAGCCGTACGTGGTGTCCGGCTTGCCGCTCACGCAGTTCGCGGACTGCGAGGCGGAGAAGTTGGGCGCGATGTCGGGGTGGGTGTCGTCGACGCCGGTGTCGATCACGGCGACCGTCACCTTCTTGCTGCCCGGGTCGATCTGCGCGGCCTTGTCGGCGCCGATCGCCCTCAGATCCCACTGGTCGGCCTCGAGGGGCTCCTCGCCGGCCGCCGAACTCTTCGCGACCTTCGCGGCCTCGGCCTTGGAGAGGTACTGCACAGCGCCCTCGTCCGTCGTCCCCGCCGCGGTCACCGGCGCGGTTCGCGAGGCACCCGCCGACTGCACTCCGCGCACCTTGCGTATCTGCTCGGCGAAGGCGGGGTTCGCGGAATGGACGACTATCACGCCGATCTTGTCGTACGACACCACGACGGAACCGCCGGCCGCATTGATCGCCGTCTTGACCGACTTGATCGTATGCGGGTCCGTCTTCGTGTTGACGAGGTAAGCGAAGGTGTCCGCATCGGCCGTCTGGGTGACGGACTCCGCGCTCGGGGCGGCCTGCGCAGCCGCCGGCAGGAAGCCGAGCGAGGCGGTCAGGGACAGCACTACCGGTACGGCGAGGGCGAGCCTACGTCTGGAACGCAGATGAGCCATGGGATCTCCACATCATCCGGAAACGAGAACCGCCCGAGGCGGCGGTGGAGCTCGGGCAGGTACATGACGGGTGGTGCAGGCCGAAGCTATCTCCCGTAGTCGCTGGTCAGCAATGAGTTGCCCAAGGTGAGTTCGGAAATAGGTCAAGGGACTTGAACCTGCCCTCGCGTGGCGCCGTGACCTTGAACAGGGAGCACGTGGACACTCGCCCCCGATCCCCGTAACAACCCGCATCCGCAACGCGAGGAGACTCCGTGGCCACCGAGACACCTCCCCCCTCGAAATCCCCAACCCAACTCCCTTCCACCGAGGAGTTCGTCGCGGAGCAGGAGAGCGCGGAGTTCGGTGAACTGCGCCGCGCCCACCGCTCCTTCGCCTTCCCGCTGACCGTCGGCTTCATCGTCTGGTACCTGCTGTACGTCCTGCTGTCGAACTACGCGGACGACTTCATGGGCACCAAGCTGTTCGGCAACATCAACGTCGCCCTCGTCCTGGGCCTCGCCCAGTTCCTGACCACCTTCCTCATCGCCTGGTGGTACTCGCGGTACTCCGCCGCCAAGCTCGACCCGAAGGCCGAGGCGATCAAGTCCCGTATGGAGGGCGACGCATGAGCATTGCGCAGCAGACCGTCCTGGCCGCGGGTGAGGCCAGCGAGCACCGGCCGCTGATCATCACCCTGTTCTCGGTGTTCGTCGTCGCGACCCTCGTCATCACCGTCTGGGCGGGCCGCCAGACCAAGGACGCCGCCGACTTCTACGCGGGCGGACGGCAGTTCACCGCCTTCCAGAACGGCCTCGCCGTCTCCGGCGACTACATGTCCGCCGCGTCCTTCCTCGGCATCGCGGGCGCCATCGCCCTCTTCGGCTACGACGGCTTCCTGTACTCCATCGGCTTCCTGGTCGCCTGGCTGGTGGCTCTCCTCCTGGTCGCCGAACCGCTGCGCAACTCGGGCCGCTACACGATGGGCGACGTCCTCGCCTACCGCATGCGCCAGCGCCCGGTCCGCACGGCGGCGGGCACCTCCACCATCGTCGTCTCGATCTTCTACCTGCTGGCCCAGATGGCGGGCGCCGGCGTCCTGGTCTCCCTGCTGCTCGGCATCACCAGCGACGGCGGCAAGATCGGCATCGTCGCCCTGGTCGGCGTCCTGATGATCGTGTACGTCACCATCGGCGGCATGAAGGGCACCACCTGGGTCCAGATGGTCAAGGCCGTGCTGCTGATCGCAGGCGCCCTGCTGCTGACCTTCCTGGTCCTGCTGAAGTTCAACTTCAACGTCTCCGACCTGCTCGGCTCGGCCGCCGACAACAGCGCCAAGGGTTCGGCCTTCCTGGAGCCCGGCCTGAAGTACGGCGCCACCGGCACCACCAAGCTGGACTTCATCTCCCTGGGCATCGCCCTGGTCCTGGGCACCGCGGGCCTGCCGCACATCCTGATCCGCTTCTACACGGTGCCCACGTCCAAGGCCGCCCGTAAGTCCGTGAACTGGGCGATCGGCCTCATCGGCGCCTTCTACCTGATGACGCTCGCGCTGGGCTTCGGCGCCGCCGCGCTCATCAAGCCGGACGAGATCATCGCCTCCAACAAGGCGGGCAACACGGCCGCACCGCTCCTGGCACTGCATCTGGGCGGCGTCGACTCCAACTGGGGCGCCATCCTGCTCGCCTCCATCTCCGCGGTCGCCTTCGCCACGATCCTCGCGGTGGTCGCAGGCCTGACCCTGGCCTCGTCCTCGTCGTTCGCCCACGACATCTACGCGAACGTCATCAAGAGGGGCCAGGCGAGCGAGAAGGAGGAGCTGCGCGCGGCCCGCTGGGCCACCGTCGGCATCGGCGCCGTCTCCATCGTGCTCGGCGCCCTGGCCCGCGACCTGAACGTGGCCGGCCTGGTCGCCCTCGCCTTCGCGGTCGCCGCCTCCGCCAACCTGCCGACCATCCTCTACAGCCTCTTCTGGAAGCGGTTCACCACCTCCGGAGCCCTGTGGTCGATCTACGGCGGCCTGGTCACCGCGGTCGGCCTGGTGCTGTTCTCGCCGGTGGTCTCCGGCAAGGAGACGTCGATGTTCCCGGACGTCGACTTCCACTGGTTCCCGCTGGAGAACCCCGGCATCATCTCGATCCCGGTCGGCTTCCTGCTGGGCATCGTCGGCACCTACCTGTCGAAGGAGGAGCCCGACAAGGGCAAGTACGCGGAGCTGGAGGTCCGGTCCCTGACCGGTACCGGCGCCCACTGACAACCGCAGAGAACGCCCCCTGAGCGGCCGCGTCGTAGGGATCTACGACGCGGCCGCGCCGTACCTCGTGGGATCGGGCCGCTGTCGTTGTCAGTCGCGTCACGTAGGCTCGCAGGTGACGGAAAAGGATTGATCCGCTCTGATCCGCACTGATCAGTTACGAGGGAGGGGGCCCACGTGCTCATCGACACCTACGGCCGGGTGGCCACCGACCTGCGCGTCTCGCTGACCGACCGGTGCAACCTGAGATGTACGTACTGCATGCCCGAAGAGGGCCTGCAGTGGCTGGCCAAGCCGGATCTGCTCACCGACGACGAGATCGTCCGCCTGATCGACATCGCCGTCACCTCCCTGGGGATCAAGGAAGTCCGCTTCACCGGCGGCGAACCCCTGCTGCGCCCGGGCCTGGTCGGCATCGTGGAGCGGGTCGCCGCGCTGACCCCGCGCCCCCAGATGTCCCTCACCACGAACGGCATCGGGCTGAAGCGCACGGCGGCGGCCCTGAAGGCGGCGGGCCTGGACCGGGTGAACGTCTCCCTCGACACCCTCCGCCCGGACGTCTTCAAGACCCTGACCCGACGCGACCGCCACAAGGACGTCATCGCGGGCCTGGAGGCCGCCCGCGACGCAGACCTGACCCCGGTCAAGGTCAACTCCGTCCTGATGCCGGGACTCAACGAGGACGAGGCCCCGGACCTCCTCGCCTGGGCGGTGGAGCACGACTACGAGCTGCGCTTCATCGAGCAGATGCCCCTGGACGCCCAGCACGGCTGGAAGCGCGAGGGCATGGTGACCGCGGGCGACATCCTGGCCTCCCTCCGCACCCGCTTCGAGCTCACCCCCGAGGGTTCCGAGGAGCGCGGTTCGGCCCCGGCCGAGCGCTGGATCGTGGACGGCGGCCCGCACCGCGTCGGCGTCATCGCCTCCGTGACCCGCCCCTTCTGCGCGGCCTGCGACCGCACCCGCCTGACGGCCGACGGCCAGATACGCACATGCCTGTTCGCACAGGAGGAGACGGACCTGCGCGCAGCCCTCCGCTCCGATGCCCCCGACGAGGAGATCGCCCGCCTCTGGCGCCTGGCGATGTGGGGCAAGAAGGCGGGCGCGGGCCTGGACGACCCGTCCTTCGTCCAGCCGGACAGGCCGATGTCGGCGATCGGCGGCTAGGAGGTCTCTGGCGCGCTAGGAGTTCTCGGGAGCTTCCCAGTCCTCGAACTTCACGACGTCCTTGAGAAAACCCCGCACCCCGAGAAACTGCGACAGATGCTCCCGGTGCTCCTCGCACGCGAGCCACGTCTTGCGCCGCTCCGGCGTGTGGATCTTCGGGTTGTTCCACGCGAGCACCCAGACGGCGTCGGCGCGGCAGCCCTTGGCGGAGCAGATGGGTGTCTCGTCACTCACGAATTTCGTCTCACACGTACGGCAAACAAGGCGACGCCGAGCAGCCACGGGGGGAGCTGCCCGGCGTCGGTCTGTCGCTCCGACGGGGGATGCGGAGCGCCTACGAAGTATGTCACGGGTAAGCCGTCGCCCGGCACCGGAACAACATGATTGATCTGAGCTTTTCTTGAGCTTGGTGCAGAGCCGACTTCCGTCCGCGACCCTCCCGCGGTGATCACGGCCGGTCGCGCGGCTCGCTTCCGACGCCCGGTGCGGGCTCGGCCGCGACATCTTCCGGGACCGGTTCCGCGAAACCGTCATTTGTTCGAGGAGCGGCAATCATCGGACGCGTCGGAACGCCCACGAACGTCGACGGAAGCGACGGCGCGTTCTCCCGCCCGGCGTTCGCGATCACGACCGCGATGTAGGGGAGAACCAGGCCGAGCACCAACGCCACGATCGCGACGTGCCGTTCGACGTTCCAGAGTGACGCCGCGAGGATCACCGACACCGTACGGATCGACATCGAGATGACGTACCGGCGCTGTCGGCCGCGCACATCGTCGTCCAGGCTCGCCCGGGCTCCGGTGATCCGGAACACCTGGCCGTTGCCGCCGCCATGCTGCTTCCGCATCACATTCCACCATCCGCCCGCATCGGACTCTCCCCGTCCCCGTGCCCGGTCCGCCCCCGGTCGGGGAGCGTGGCCCGGACACCTCCAACGTTACGCCGCGCCTGCGCCGCCTACGAGACCGGGTCACCTCCCGCCTGGGCGGGCGGCCTCAGCCGGCGCACGTACGGCCGAACCCGACATGCGCCGTATGGCATACGGACCAACACTGGGCGTAATGCTCACGTAGAGCCGTACGAGGAGGCAGCCATGGGCTGGTTGTGGGCGATCATCGTGGGATTCGTACTGGGCCTGATCGCCAAGGCGCTCATCCCCGGCAAGCAGCACAGCCCCCTCTGGCTGACGACCATCTGCGGCATGCTCGGCGCGATCGCCGGCAACGCCATCGCCCGCGGGTTCGGCGTGGAGTCGACCCGAGGCATCGACTGGAGCCGCCACGCCTTCCAGCTCGTGGCCGCCGTCATCATCGTCTTCCTGGTCGACATGGCGTACATGGCGACGCTCGGCAAGAAGAAGCACGCGGCTTAGGGCGGATACGGCCAAGGGGCGGACCTCCCGGACGGGAAGCCGCCCCTTCGGCGTGCTCAGGCGGAGGTGACCTCGACCGCCGCCAGGTTCTTCTTGCCCCGGCGCAGCACCAGCCAGCGGCCGTGCAGCAGGTCCTCCTTGGCGGGAACGGCGTCCTCGGAGGCGACCTTCACGTTGTTCACGTAGGCGCCGCCCTCCTTGACCGTGCGCCGCGCAGCGGACTTGCTGGCCACCAGGCCGACCTCGGCGAACAGGTCCACGACCGGTCCGAGCTCGGCGACCTGGATGTGCGGCACCTCGGAGAGCGCCGCCGCCAGCGTCGCGTCGTCCAGCTCCGCCAGCTCACCCTGCCCGAAGAGGGCGCGGGACGCGGCGATCACCGCGGCCGTCTGGTCGGCGCCGTGCACCAGCGTCGTCAGCTCCTCGGCCAGCGCGCGCTGCGCGGCGCGGGCCTGCGGACGCTCCACGGTCTGCTTCTCCAGCTCCTCGATCTCCTCGCGGGACTTGAAGCTGAAGATCCGCAGGAACTTCGAGACGTCCCGGTCGTCCGCGTTCAGCCAGAACTGGTAGAAGGCGTACGGCGTGGTCATCTCGGGGTCGAGCCAGACCGTGCCGGACTCCGTCTTGCCGAACTTGGTGCCGTCCGCCTTGGTGATCAGCGGCGTGCCCAACGCGTGCACCACGGCGTCGGGCTCGACCTTGTGGATCAGGTCGGTGCCCGAGGTGAGGTTGCCCCACTGGTCGCTGCCGCCGGTCTGCAGCGTGCAGCCGTAGCGGCGGTACAGCTCCAGGAAGTCCATGCCCTGCAGGATCTGGTAGCTGAACTCGGTGTAGCTGATGCCTTCCTGGGACTCCAGCCGCCGGGCCACGGCCTCCTTCGCGATCATCTTGTTCACGCGGAAGTGCTTGCCGACGTCCCGCAGGAACTCGATGGCCGACAGGCCCTGGGTCCAGTCCAGGTTGTTGACCATGACCGCGGCGTTCGGCCCCTCGAAGTCCAGCAGCGGGGCGATCTGCGCGCGCAGCCGCTCGACCCACTGGGCGACGATCTCGGGGGCGTTGAGCGTGCGCTCGGAGTTCGGCTTCGGGTCACCGATCAGGCCGGTGGCACCCCCGACCAGGCCCAGCGGACGGTTGCCCGCGTCCTGGATCCGGCGCATCGTCAGGATCTGCACGAGGTTGCCGAGGTGCAGGCTGGGCGCGGTCGGGTCGAAGCCGCAATAGAACGTGACGGGACCGTCCGCGAACGCCTTGCGCAATGCGTCCTCGTCAGTGGAGAGGGCGATCAGCCCGCGCCACTTCAGTTCGTCGACGATGTCCGTCACGGTTCTCGTATCTCCTTGATGATCTTCGGGCAGTCGAGCGACTACCGGCTACGAGGTTATACGCCCTGACTGACAGAGCTCATATTGAAGTCGGGCACCCGCAGCGCGGGCATCGCAGCCCTAGTGAACCAGTCGCTCCATTCCCGCGGCAGCGTCTTTTCCGTGCGTCCGGCCTCGGTGGCGCGCCCGAGCAGGTCGACCGGCGACTCGTTGAACCGGAAGTTGTTGACCTCGCCCGCCACCTCGCCGTTCTCGACGAGGTAGACGCCGTCCCTGGTCAGGCCGGTGAGCAGCAGCGTGGCCGGGTCGACCTCGCGGATGTACCAGAGGCAGGTCAGCAGCAGCCCGCGCTCGGTGTTCGCGACCATCTCGTCCAGGGAGCGGTCGTCGCCGCCGGTCAGGATGAGGTTGTCGATCGCGGGAGCCACCGGCAGCCCGGTCAGGCCCGCGCTGTGCCGGCTGGTGGTCAGGTGCTTGAGCTCGCCCTCGCGCACCCACTCGGTGGCCGTGAGTGGCAGGCCGTTGTCGAACACCGACTGGTCGCCGCCGGAGGAGTGTGCGATCACGAAGGGCGCCGACTCCAGACCCGGCTCGTTCGGGTCGCTGCGCAGCGTCAGGGGCAGCTCGCTGAGCTTGTCGCCCACGCGCGTGCCGCCGCCCGGCTTCGAGAACACCGTGCGCCCCTCGACCGCGTCCCGGCCCGACGCCGACCACAGCTGGTAGATCAGCAGGTCGGAAACGGCGGTCGGCGGCAGCAGCGTCTCGTACCGCCCGGCCGGCAGCTCGATCCGCCGCTCCGCCCAGCCGAGTCGTACCGCGAGCTCCGCGTCCAGCGCCGCCGGATCGACGTCCTTGAAGTCCCGCGTCGACCGCCCGGCCCACGCCGAGCGGGTACGGTCCGGCGACTTGGCGTTGAGCTCCAGCGTCCCGTTGGGCTGGTCGTGCCGCAGGCGCAGCCCCGTCGACGTACCCACATAGCTCGACACCAGCTCGTGGTTGGCGAAGCCGTACAGCTCGCGGCCGCCCGCACGCGCGCGTGCGAAGGCCTCGCCGAGCGCGGGCGCGAAGTCGGCGAAGACGGCGGAGGTGGTCTCGACCGGGGCGTCCGTGAAGTCCGGCGACTGCGCGACACCCGTGACCAGCGGCTGCGCATCCTCGGCGGGCCCCGCGCCGCGCGCCGCGGCCTCGGCCGCCCGCACCAGCGGCTCCAGCTCGTCCACCGTCACGGCCGAGCGCGAGACGACACCGGAGGCCGTGCCCTCCTTGCCGTCGACGGTCGCGACGACCGTGAGGGTACGCCCGCGCGTGACGCCGTTCGTGGTGAGCGCGTTGCCCGCCCAGCGCAGGTTGGCGGTCGAGTGCTCGTCGGCGATGACGACGCAGCCGTCAGCGGTGGACAGCTCCAGCGCCCGCTCGACGATCTCGTGCGGCTTGTTGCTGCGGGCGCTCATCGACCGGCCTCCTGCGTGGTGTTGAGGATGTTGACGCCCTTGAAGAGCGCGGAGGGGCAGCCGTGCGAGACGGCGGCGACCTGACCCGGCTGGGCCTTGCCGCAGTTGAAGGCGCCGCCCAGGACGTACGTCTGCGGGCCACCGACGGCCGCCATCGAGCCCCAGAAATCGGTCGTCGTCGCCTGGTACGCGACGTCCCGCAGCTGCCCGGTGATCCGCCCGTTCTCGATCCTGAAGAACCGCTGGCCGGTGAACTGGAAGTTGTAGCGCTGCATGTCGATCGACCAGGACCGGTCGCCGACGACGTAGATCCCGCGGTCGACCCCGCCGATCAGATCCTCCGTCGACATCCCGGCAGGATCCGGCTGCAGCGACACATTGGCCATGCGCTGCACCGGCACATGCCCGGGGGAGTCCGCGAAGGCGCAGCCGTTCGACCGCTCGAAGCCGGTCAGCTTCGCGATGCGCCGGTCCAGCTGGTAGCCGACCAGGGTGCCGTCCTTCACCAGGTCCCAGGACTGGCCCTCGACGCCCTCGTCGTCGTAGCCGATGGTCGCCAGTCCGTGCTCGGCGGTGCGGTCACCGGTGACGTTCATCAGTTCGGAGCCGTACCTGAGCTTGCCGAGCTGGTCGAAGGTGGCGAAGGAGGTGCCGGCGTAGGCGGCCTCGTAGCCGAGCGCGCGGTCCAGCTCGGTGGCGTGGCCGATGGACTCGTGGATGGTCAGCCACAGGTTGGAGGGGTCCACGACGAGGTCGTACAGGCCCGACTGGACGCTCGGCGCCCGCATCTTCTCGGCGAGCAGCTCGGGGATCTGCTCGAGCTCGCTCTCCCAGTCCCAGCCCGTGCCGGTGAGGTACTCCCAGCCACGCCCGACCGGCGGCGCGATCGTCCGCATCGAGTCGAACTCGCCGCTCGACTCGTCGACCGACACCGCCGTCAGCTGCGGGTGCAGCCGCACGCGCTGCTGCGTGGTCACGGTCCCGGCCGTGTCGGCGTAGAACTTGTTCTCGTGGACGGTGAGCAGGGAGGCGTCGACGTGGTTGACGCCGTTCGCCGCGAGCAGCCGCGCGCTCCAGTCCGTCAGCAGTGCCGACTTCTCCTCGTCGGGCACGGAGAAGGGATCGATCTCGTACGACGAGATCCACGTCTTGTCCGCGTGCACGGGCTCGGTGGCGAGCTCCACGCGCTCGTCCGACCCGGCGGCCTTGATGACCTGGGCGGAGAGCTTCGCCATCGCCACCGCCTGGGAGGCGACCTTGGCTGCGGCGTCGAGGGTCAGGTCCACCCCGGAGGCGAAGCCCCATGTGCCGCCGTGCACGACCCGCACCGCGTAGCCGAGATCGGTGGTGTCCGACGAACCGGCGGGCTTGGCGTCCCGGAACCGCCAGGACGCACTGCGGACCCGTTCCAACCGGAAGTCCGCGTGCTCGGCGCCCAGCGCACGCGCGCGTGCCAGCGCGGCGTCGGCGAGGGCGCGTAGGGGGAGTGCCGTGAAGGCTTCGTCGATGGTATGAGGCACCTGCGTCTCTTCCTGTTGGCATGACAGTGACCGGCGGTTGCTCCGATCATGTCGCGGCGAGCGGGTGGCGGACCACACGTTTCCGAGCCGGGTCGGCATCTTTCTGTAGGGATCCGACAGCGAGTCCCGTAAGCCACTGTCGGTGCCCGATTGTCCGCCGGAGCGCCGGGACCGATAGGTTTTCGAGGAAGCCGCCTGTCATCCAGGTGTTCGGGCGGGGGAACCAGACCGCTATCGAAAGGGTGATCCGTTGAGCCGCTCGGTTCTCGTCACCGGAGGCAACCGGGGCATCGGCCTCGCCATCGCCCGCGCATTCGCCGATGCCGGCGACAAGGTCGCCATCACTTACCGCTCGGGTGAGCCGCCGGCCGGCTTCCTGGCCGTCAAGTGCGACATCACCGACACCGAGCAGGTGGAGCAGGCCTACAAGGAGATCGAGGCCGAGCACGGCCCGGTCGAGGTCCTGATCGCCAACGCCGGCATCACCAAGGACCAGCTCCTGATGCGCATGTCCGAGGAGGACTTCACGTCCGTCCTCGACACCAACCTCACCGGCACCTTCCGTGTGGTCAAGCGCGCCAACCGGGGCATGCTGCGCGCCAAGAAGGGCCGCGTCGTCCTCATCTCCTCGGTCGTAGGCCTCTACGGCGGTCCCGGCCAGGCCAACTACGCCGCCTCCAAGGCCGCCCTGGTCGGCTTCGCGCGTTCCCTCGCCCGTGAGCTGGGCTCGCGCAACATCACCTTCAACGTCGTCGCGCCCGGCTTCGTCGACACCGACATGACCAAGGTGCTCACCGACGAGCAGCGCGAGGGCATCGTGAAGCAGGTGCCGCTCGGCCGCTACGCGCAGCCGGAGGAGGTGGCCGCGACGGTGCGGTTCCTCGCCTCCGACGACGCCTCGTACATCACTGGAGCCGTCATTCCCGTTGACGGCGGACTGGGAATGGGTCACTGATCACCATGAGTGGAATCCTCGAGGGCAAGCGCGTCCTGATCACCGGTGTGCTGATGGAGTCCTCCATCGCCTTCCACGCCGCCAAGCTGGCCCAGGAGCAGGGCGCCGAGATCATCCTGACGGCGTTCCCGCGGCCCACGCTGACCGAGCGCATCGCCAGGAAGCTCCCCAAGCCCACCAAGGTCATCGAGCTCGACGTCACCAACGACGAGCACCTGGGCCGCCTTGCCGACCTGGTCGGCGAGGAGCTCGGCGGCCTCGACGGCGTCGTGCACTCCATCGGCTTCGCGCCGCAGGACGCGCTCGGCGGCAACTTCCTCAACACGCCGTTCGAGTCGGTTGCCACCGCCATGCACGTCTCGGCGTACTCCCTGAAGTCGCTGACCATGGCCTGCCTGCCGCTGATGCAGAACGGCGGCTCGGTCGTCGGCCTCACCTTCGACGCGTCCTTCGCGTGGCCGCAGTACGACTGGATGGGCCCGGCCAAGGCCGCCCTGGAGGCCACCAGCCGCTACCTCGCCCGTGACCTGGGCAAGCAGAACATCCGCTGCAACCTGGTCTCCGCGGGCCCGATCGGCTCCATGGCCGCCAAGTCCATCCCGGGCTTCAGCGAGCTGGCCTCCGTGTGGGACGACCGCTCGCCGCTGGAGTGGGACCTGAAGGACCCGGAGCCGGCCGGCAAGGGCATCGTCGCGCTGCTGAGTGACTGGTTCCCGAAGACCACGGGCGAGATCGTCCACGTCGACGGCGGTC
Organism: Streptomyces sp. NPDC001663; assembly: GCF_042893105.1. Taxonomy (NCBI): domain Bacteria; kingdom Bacillati; phylum Actinomycetota; class Actinomycetes; order Kitasatosporales; family Streptomycetaceae; genus Streptomyces; species Streptomyces sp. NPDC001663. The sequence goes on from NZ_JBIAUR010000018.1 coordinate 238,231, forward strand.
TGCACGCCATCGGCGCGTGATCACCGCCCCTGGGGTCTGACCGACGATCGAGGGCGCGCGTCCTGCCGGGCGCGCGCCCTCGGCGTGTCCCCCGTTCGGCCTATCCGGCCGGGCGGAGCCGGGCCACAACTGGGCACCCTGGATTACGGGTTCACCCGTGATTCCCTCCCCAGCACGGCCGAGGAGGTCCCCTTGTGCGCCTGTTCCGCAGCCTGGCCTCAGTGACCGTCGCCGTCGCGCTCGTGCTCTTCCTGCCGTACGAGGCGATGCCCCACGCGCGCGTGCACGCCCGTAAACCGCCCTCTCCGCAGCCCTTCGGCGCCGAGTGCCGCACCAGGGTCACCGGGTCCCATGTGACCGCGTACTGCCACAACCCCTATGTACAGACCGACCGCGTCAGCCTGCACGTCGAGTGCAGCCGCTGGTGGGACATCGACACCGACGGCGCCCCCGTCGACGTCGGGCCGGCGTTGACCGTACGGCTCACCGGACGGTGCTGGAAGGAAGTCCGCTCGGTGTGGATCAACCACCAGAAGCGGTGAACCGCCCGGGACGACACAGGAACGGATAGCTCGCCGCCGCGGCGCCGGCCGCCTCCGCGTCGCCCGCGCGGATCGCGTCGACCAGGCGCGTGTGCTCCATGTACGTCTCCGGCGTCAGCTCCCCGCCGACGTCCTCGCGCAGCCAGTCACGCAGCACCTCGCCCAGGTCGGCGTACATCGCCGTCATCACGTCGTTGTGGGACGCGGACACCACCGCCAGGTGGAAGGTCGCGTCCGCCGTCACGAACGCCTCCGTGTCGCCCGACTCCCACGCCTCCTCGCGCCGGACCAGCAGCGCGTCGAGCTGCTTGAGGTCCTTCTCCGTGCGCCGCGTGGCGGCCAGCCTGGCGGCGGCCGACTCCAGCGTGGAACGCAGCTCGGCGATGTGCCGCGGATCCGCGTCGGCGAAGCGGCGGTGCATCACACCGGCCAGCTCACTGGTCGCCACGACGTACGTGCCGGAGCCCTGACGGATGTCCAGCAGCCCGTTGTGCGCGAGCGCGCGTACGGCCTCACGCACCGTGTTGCGGGCGACGCCGAGCTGCTCGACCAGCTCCGGTTCCGTCGGGATGCGCGAGCCGACCGGCCACTCGCCCGAGGTGATCTGGTGCCGCAGAGCGGCGATGACCTGCTCGGACAGCGCCGAACGACGCGGATGACTCAGGGGCATGGCACACCTTCGCACGAGACGGGCGGGAGCGGCCGACCCGGGGATGGACAACCAATCATCCAATGATTCTATGATAGGCGGCATGGCAAGTGAGGAAACCCGGACGACGACGTCCCATGCCGTGCGCAGCTCGGCCGCGGACGAACCACAACGACCCGCCACGCGCGCGTGGACGATGCGACTGCTGGTCGTCGGCATCGTGCTGTCGGCCCTGAATCTCCGCCCCGCCATCACCAGCCTGGGTGCGCTCCTCGAGGAGGTCCGCGACGGGCTCGGCATGAGCGGCAGCGTGGCCGGACTGCTCACCTCCGTGCCCCCGCTCTGCTTCGCCGTCTTCGGCGTCACGGCCCCGCGCCTGGCCCGCCGCTTCGGCCCGGGCGCGGTTGTCTGTGCGGGCATGGTCGCCATCACCGCGGGCCTGCTCATACGGCCGTACGCGGGTGGCACGGCCGGCTTCCTGGCCGCCAGCGCGCTCGCCCTCATGGGCATCGCCGTCAGCAACGTCCTGATGCCGGTCATCGTCAAGCGCTGGTTCCCGGACCGGGTCGGCTCCATGACCGGCCTCTACTCGATGGCGCTCGCCCTGGGCACCGCCGCCGCGGCGGCCGTGACGGTGCCCATGACCGAGACCCTGGGCGGCAGTTGGCAGTCGGGGCTCGCGGTGTGGGCGGGGCTCGCGGCGGCGGCCGTACTGCCGTGGATTCCGTTCGTACGGCAACGGGATGCGAGGCCCGCCGAGGAGCCTGCCGGACGGCAGGAGCACGCGCGCGTGGAGGCGCCCGCACTGCGGATCACCCGCAGCCGCACCGCCTGGGCGCTCGCCGTCTTCTTCGGGCTCCAGGCGACCGCCGCCTACATCACCATGGGCTGGATGGCGCAGATCTTCCGGGACGCGGGCGTGCCTGCGAGCACCGCAGGGCTGCTGCTCGCCGTCACGATGGTGATGGGCGTGCCGCTGGCCTTCGTCATCCCGCGCGTGGCCTCCAGGCTGCCGCACCAGGGGCCGATCGTGATCGCGCTCGGCGCCTGCGGCCTCGCCGGTTACGCCGGTCTGTACCTTGCGCCGGCCGCCGGAGCCTGGGCCTGGGCGCTGCTGCTCGGCGTCGCCAACTGCGCCTTCCCGCTGGCCCTCACGATGGTCGGCATGCGGGCCAGGACCGGCGCGGGCGTCGCCCAGCTGTCGGCGTTCGCGCAGAGCACCGGCTATCTGATCTCCATCCCCGGCCCGCTCCTGGTGGGCGTGCTCTACCAGCACAGCGGCGGCTGGGGCCTGCCTATCGCGCTCATGGCCGCGCTGATGGTCCCGCAGATGGTCGTCGGCGTCCTGGCGGGCCGCAACCGCACGGTGGAGGAGGAGGCGGCCCGCTGACCCCGGCCGAACCGCCCCGGGCGCGGGGTGCGAGACTTGCCGTATGCCAGTGCTCGATCCGAACCCCCAGAACGGCCAGAAGAAGATGCTGCTCGTCTTCGGCTCGTTCTTCGCCATCTTCGTGATCATCGCCGTCATCGCGACGATCGCCTCGCCGTGACACCCGAGCACGCCTCGCCCTGACGCCCGACGACAGGGCCGATGGTGGGGCTAGCCCCACCATCCCCTAGGGGGTGAGTGTCAGGGTCAACTGGGTGGATCTCCGGATGGGTTGAGGGACCCGGTTTCCGTACCTTCGAAGTGTGGCCGCGAGAGGCGGACCACCGACCACTCGAAGTCCAGCGGAGGCACCCATGTCGGCCCCTACGCACACCCGGCCCCACCCGGCGACCACGGGCGGCGTCGACATCCGGCTGCCCTGGTGGGCCCTCGCCCTTCCGACGCTGGCCTTCATCGTGCTCCTGGCGCTGATGCTGAACCCGTCGGACGCGCAGGCGGCGGCGGGCGACCCGGCGATCACCCACCTCTTCGAGCGCGCACAGCAGCTCATGGCCCGCTGAGCACCGGTTCGGCCGCCAGTCAACTCCCTGCGCCCCATGGCCTGTTTCATGCGAAGCTGGGTCACATGAGCGTCGCAGAACCCCGCAGGATCGTCCTCTTCCGGCATGCGAAAGCCGACTGGCCACAGGTGACCGACCACGAGCGCCCCCTCGCCGAGCGGGGCCGTACGGACGCCGCAGTCGCCGGACGCAGGCTGACCGACACCGGTATCCCCTTCGATCTGGCCCTCTGCTCCACCGCGATCCGGACCCGCGAGACGTGGAAGCTGGCCGTCCACGAGTTCCCGCACCGGCCGAAAACCGTCTACGAGGAGCGGATCTACGAGGCCTCGCCCGGCGAGCTGATCGCGCTGCTCAACGAGACACCCGACGACGCGCAGAACGTCATCCTGATCGGCCACAACCCGGGCGTGCAGGGCCTCGCCGACATCCTGGCCGGCGCGGCCGAGGGCGATGCCCGCGAGCGGATGAGCCGCCGCGGCTTCCCGGCCGCCGCGTTCGCCGTGCTGTCCTTCGACGGCCCCTGGAAGACCCTGGAGCCGGGCGTGGCCACGCTCCTGGACTACTGGGCGCCGACCGAGTAACCCGACACGCCGAGCGAGGGGCCCGGCACCACCGCGGTGCCGGGCCCCTCGACGTCTGCTGTCGTACCTACACGTCGTCGTGCGTGTCCGCCGCCTCGACCTCTTCGCGGGTGACGCCCAGCAGGTACAGGACCGTGTCCAGGAAGGGGACGTTCACCGCGGTGTGCGCCGCCTCCCGTACGACGGGCTTGGCGTTGAAGGCGACGCCGAGGCCGGCCGCGTTGAGCATGTCCAGGTCGTTGGCACCGTCGCCGATCGCCACGGTCTGGGCGAGCGGTACGCCCGCCTCGGCGGCGAAACGGCGCAGCAGCCGCGCCTTGCCCGCGCGGTCCACGATCTCGCCGGTGACCCTGCCGGTGAGCTTCCCGTCGACGATCTCCAGCGTGTTGGCCTGGGCGAAGTCGAGCCCGAGCCGCTCCTTGAGGTCGTCGGTGACCTGGGTGAACCCGCCGGAGACGACGCCCACTTGGTAGCCGAGCCGCTTCAGCGTACGGATGAGCGTGCGCGCACCCGGCGTCAGCCGCACCTCGCTGCGCACCTTGTCCACCACGGAGGCGTCGAGCCCCTCCAGCAGCGCCACGCGCGCGTGCAGCGACTGCTCGAAGTCCAGCTCACCGCGCATCGCCGCCGCGGTCACCTCGGCGACCTTGTCCTCGCAGCCGGCGTGCGCGGCGAAGAGCTCGATCACCTCGTCCTGGATGAGCGTCGAGTCGACGTCCATGACGACGAGCCGCTGCGCCCTGCGATGCAGCCCCGCCGCGACCACTGCGACGTCGACACCCAGTGCCGCCGCGTCCGTCACCAGGGCGGTGCGCAGCGGCTCGGTCTCGACGCCGGAGACCGCGAACTCGACCGCCGTGACGGGGTACTTGGCGAGGCGGAAGATACGGTCGATGTTGCCGCCCGCCGTGGCGATCTTCGCGGCGATCCGGGCGGTCGCCTCCGCCGTGAGCGGATGACCGAGGACGGTGACCAGTGAGCGTCCGAGGCCGCGGGGGCGGTTGTCGCCGTGCCCGGAGATGATCTCCGCCTGCATCTTCATCGACTCCGCCCAGCTGTGGACGGTGGCCCGCAGATCCCCTTCGAGCCCGGCGGACGGCGGCGTCACGAGCGCGCACAGCGTGAGCCGGCCACGGGTGACGACCTGCTCGATGTCGACCACGTCGACGGAGTAGGCGGCGAGGGTGTCGAAGAGGCCGGCCGTGATGCCCGGCCTGTCCTTGCCGAAGATCTTGACGAGGAGGGTGGGGACGTCAGAGGACACGTCGGAGGGCGGGGTCTGCGAAGCGCTCATGGTGTACCCACCGTATCCGGCACCCAGTGCCTCCCGCCGCCGCGGTCCGCCTAGCGGACACGGAACAGTGGGTGTCGGACGAGTGGCCGCAGACTTACGGGCCGGCCACGTCCGCCTCTGGAGCCGCCCAGGTCACCCCCGCCCCTTCGGCCTCCCCGGTGGAGGCGGCGGCTGGGGCGGAGGCGGCCCCTCGTCGGGTGCGGACCGGCGGTTTCCGGACCGCCGGCGGGGAGGCAGCCGCGGAGACCGTGGAGGCGGGCCGCCGATCGGTCGGGCCACCGTCGGCGCGCCGTACATGTCGCTGTTGCCGGAGGCGGGCGGCTGCGCGCCGCCGGACTCCTGCGCATCGTCGGACGGCTGCCCCGGCCGCCCGGGCCGTCGCGCAGCCTCGTCAGGCGGCGCGCCCTGACCCGGCCGCGCCCGGTCCGGCGGTCGCGCGTCCTCCGGTTCCCGCAGCTCGTCCGGCAGCTGCAGATACGGATTGGTGGCGGGGTTCGGCGCCCGGTACGACGCACTGGGCGTGTACGGCCCCGACGCACCGCCGGGTGGCCCCGCCTCATGCGCGGGCACCCCGGCCCCGGACTCCCGCGCGTACTGCGGATGCCCGGCACTCCCCGGCACCCCCGATGCCGCACCCCTCAGTGCCAGCGGTGCCGCCCGCCGCCCCGCCGCACCGGCCGCCCACGCCAGCAGCGCCCCGGCGGCTCCCGTCCCCGCGCCCCAGACGGCACCGAGCAGCAGCGCCATGCCCAGGTGCCCGTGCAGCTCGATCCCGGCGCCGAACGCGTCGAAGCCCAGCACCGACAGCGAGGCGTCCACCGACACCTCCGTCAGCCAGGCGAGCAGCGGCAGCGTCAACGCCGTGACGATCCCCAGCCGCAGCGCACACCTCCCGGCGAACCCGAGGGCACCCGGAGGCCGTGTCCCCCCGGAAGCCCCTGCCGCGACGACAGGCGTCCGCACCGCCGTCAGCACGCCCGCCAGCAGCATCATCAGTGCCGCCGCCACCGCCAGCAGCCACACCCGCCCGTCCAGGTCCGCCAGCCGCCCCAGCGTCACCGACTGGTCGGTCTTGGCGGTGAGCAGGTCGTCCAGGGGATCCGGCAGGAACTTGGTCAGTACGCCGGTCGCCCTGCCGTCGAACGGCACGAACAGGCCGATCGGGATGCCCAGCCAGGTGCCGTTCGGCGCGCCCAGCAGCGCCGCCCCGAAGATCCGCTTGGGGTGTTCGTCGCCGATCGCCGCGTACGCCGCCGCCGCGAACCCGGCCGCCACCGTCAGCAGCAGCACCGTGACGAGGGCGGACGCAGCCGGCCGTACGACGCGGTGCACGGCGTCCCAGCCGCGCGGCAGGGGAGTGCGGCGCGAGGCCAGCAGGGCGATCAGCAGGACGCCGGCCGACCAGCCGAGGCCGCCGAGCAGCGTGGGCGCCGTGTCGACGGTGAAGCCGACCGCCGCCTTCGCATCGACGAGGTTGCCGATGTTGTCGGGCAGCAGCCCGCCGATGTCCCCGATGTCGCCGAGGCCCGGGATGCTGACGCCGCCGCCCCCGCCTCCGCCGCCGGGCAGCTTCTCGAGGCCCAGCGAGGCCCCGTCGATGGTGATGACGTCGTGTCCCGCCCACGCCAGCCCGCCCAGCGTCGCGACGAACAGCGCGACCACCGCACCTGCCCGCGCGAGCAGTTCGGCCGGTTCGATCACAACTCCCGCCGCGCGCAAGGACCGTAGGAAGAACCACGACAACAGCAGCGCGCCGACCAGGCCGACACCCAGTGGCGTGATCGTGACGGCCGTGTGCGCCTCCGCGCCTTTCAGGCCGAACGCCGACACGTCGCCGGACGGTGTGACCGAACCACCCGCCCCAAGTGCCACCACAGCAGCGGTCATCGGCCCCAGCGAGCCCGACGCGTCGGCCTCCAGCAGATGCAGGCCGAGCGCAGCCGTGCCCGCCATGCCTATCAACGCCCAGCTCACAGAGGCGATCGCGGACAGCAGGACGTCTCCCCACGGCACTCTCGTGCCGCGCGTGCCTTCGTACGCGGTCTCGACACTCGACGACGCGCTCATGGCAGACCCCCCGATCCGCGGCGCGGCCGGACGCCGCGCATGTCCCCCTCGCGTGGATTACCCACTCTCCGGGTCGGTTTCAACCCCGTCAACGGAACCAGTCGAAGCGCACGTGCGTGGTCTTCACAAGGCCCGACTTTCGGTCAGGGGGCGGAGCCTGAAATAGTTCCCGACGATGTTCGACATCCCTAGACTCCCTGTGATGGGGGTAACTCGGGGGACTACTCAGTGGGGCTGGAGTGCCGGAACTCGTACTGGAATTGAATGGACGCACCTGGACGCTTGATCCGTCCAGGCCGTACACCCTCGGACGCGATCCGCAGGGCGACATCGTGCTCGACGACGCCAGAGTGTCCTGGCGTCACGCCACGATCAGCTGGGGCGGCCGTAGTTGGGTCATCGAGGACCACGGCTCCACCAACGGCACGTTCGTGCAGGGGCAGCGGATCCATCAGATGGAGATCGGCCCCGGCTCGGCGGTCAACCTCGGCAACGCGACCGACGGCCCGCGGGTGACCGTCTCCGGCTCGGCCGCAGTGGCCGCGCCGCAGGCCCAGCCCCAGCAGCAGCCGTACGCCGCCCAGGGCGCGGCCCCCGGCTGGGCGCAGCAGGCGCCGCCGCAGCAGGCCGCACCGCAGGCCGGCTGGCAGCAGCCGCAACAGGCCCCCGCACCGCAGCAGGCGGCCGCGCACATCCCGCCGCAGCAGGGCCCCGGTGGTGGCGCGGGGGCGCCGCCGGTCTACGGCGACCGCAGCCCGACCACGTTCCACCAGTTCTCGCTCGGCCGCGTGATGCGCATCGGCCGTGCCCTGGAGAACGAGCTGGTCGTCTCCGACCTGCAGGTCTCCCGGCACCACGCCGAGTTCCACGCCACGCCCGACGGGCGCTGCGAGATCCGCGACCTGGGCTCGCACAACGGCACGTACGTCAACGGCCAGCCGATCCCCAAGGGCGGCTCGGCGCTGCTCGGCCCGAACGACATCGTCGGCGTCGGCCACTCCACGTTCCGCCTGGTCGGCGACCGCCTCGAGGAGTTCGTCGACACCGGTGAGGTCTCCTTCTCGGCCCGCCATCTGACCGTCACGGTCGACGGCGGCAAGCAGATCCTGAAGGACGTCTCCTTCGGCGTCCCGGAGAAGTCGCTGATCGCGGTCATCGGCCCGTCCGGCTCCGGCAAGTCGACCCTGCTCAAGGCGCTCACCGGCTACCGGCCCGCCAACCAGGGCGATGTCCTCTACGACAACCGGAACCTGTACAAGCAGTTCGCCGAGCTGCGTCAGCGCATCGGTCTGGTCCCGCAGGACGACATCCTGCACAAGGAGCTGACCGTCAAGAAGGCCCTCAAGTACGCGGCCAAGCTGCGCTTCCCCGCCGACACCACGGCGCAGGAGCGCGAGAACCGCATCGACGAGGTGCTGCGCGAGCTGAAGCTGGACATCCACAAGGAGAAGAAGGTCACCTCCCTCTCCGGCGGCCAGCGCAAGCGCGTCTCGGTGGCCCTGGAGCTCCTCACCAAGCCGTCGCTGATCTTCCTGGACGAGCCCACCTCGGGCCTCGACCCGGGCATGGACCGCGACGTCATGCAGCTGCTGCGCGGCCTCGCCGACGACGGCCGTACGGTCCTCGTCGTCACGCACTCGGTGGCCGAGCTCGCGATCTGCGACAAGCTCCTGGTGATGGCGCCGGGCGGCGCGGTCGCCTACTTCGGGCCGCCGGAGGAGGCGCTGAACTTCTTCGGCTACGACACCTGGGCCGATGTCTTCTCCGCCTTCGAGAACTACCGCGACTACGACTGGGCGGGACGCTGGAAGGGCTCGCAGCACTACCAGATGTACGCCGCGGACATCGACGCCGTTGCGCCGCAGTCCGTACAGATGCCTCCGATGCAGGCGATGAAGCCGCCGAAGCCACAGGGCTGGATGAGCCAGTTCGGCACCCTGGTGCGCCGGTACGTCTCCGTCATCGCCTCCGACAAGGGCTTCCTCGCCCTGACGGTGATCCTGCCGCTCGTCCTCGGCTCGGTGAGCCTGCTCATCGACTCCGGCAAGGACCTGCTGGTCAACACGGAGATCAACCCGACGACGGGCCAGCCCGTCCCGAACGGCACGGCCACCACGGTCCTGCTGATCCTCGCGGTCGGCGCCTGCTTCGCCGGCGCCGCGAACTCCGTACGTGAGCTGATCAAGGAACGGGTCATCTACGAGCGGGAGCGCGCGACCGGCCTGTCGCGGTCCGCGTATCTGATGTCCAAGGTCTTCGTGCTCGGCTTCGTCACGGTGCTGCAGGGCCTGATGGTCGGCATGATCGGCTTCGCCAGCCGGACGATCCCCAAGGAGGGCGTGGTCCTCGGCAACCTCACGCTCCTCGAGCTCTCCATCCCGGTCATGGCCCTCGGCTTCACGTCGATGATGTTCGGCCTGATCATCTCCGCGCTGGTCAAGACCGCCGAGAAGACCATGCCGCTGCTGGTCATGTTCGCGATCGTCCAGGTCGTCTTCACCGGCTGCCTCTTCGCCCTGAACGGCGCGATCGGCGTCAACCAGGTCTCGTACCTGATGCCCTCGCGCTGGGCGGTCGCCGCCGCGGGCGCCACGCTGGACTTCAACCGGATCAGCCCGCCCGGCAAGGGCAAGCCCAACGACCCGCTGTGGGAGCACACCGCGGCCGCGTGGAGCATGGACATGATCGCCCTGATCGCGCTCGGTGTGATCTGCGCCTTCTTCGTGGCCCGCTTCCTGCGCCGCCACGAGCCCGAGGTCATGCGCAAGTAGTCCTTCGGTCTGCTACGACGCCGAAGGGCGGCACCCGTCAGGAGGTGCCGCCCTTCGGCGTTCACGTGCAGAGGTCCGCGCCGACCTCAGTACGCGCTGTTGACGTTGTCGATCGAGCCGTACCTGTCGGCCGCGTAGTTGGCGGCGGCGGTGATGTTGGCGACCGGGTCGTAGATGTTCCAGGACGTGCCGGCCACGTGGTACGCGCTGAAGGTCGGCGGGATCACCTGCAGCAGACCCTTCGACGGGATGCCGTTGATGGCGTTGATGTCCCAGTCGTTGATGGCGTTCGGGTTGCCCGAGGACTCCCGCATGATGTTCTTGTACAGGCCGTTGTAGGACCCCGGTATGCCCTTGGACTTCATGATGTCCAGGGACTGCCTGATCCAGCCGTCGAGGTTGTTCGCGTACGTCTTCGCGGCGACCGGCTTGATCGCGGCGCGCTTGGCGGACCGGCTCGCGGCCTCCTTCGCCTTGCGCGCGGCCTCGGCCTTCTTCTTGGCCGCGGCAGCGGCGGCCGCCTTCTTCTTCGCGGCGGCCTCGGCGGCGGCCTTCTTCGCGGCAGCGGCCTTCTTCGCGGCGGCGGCCTTCTTCTTGGCCGCTATCTGCTCGGCCTTCACGCTGGCACCGGCGAGCTGGTCGGTGACGCTGGCCTTGACGTCCTTGATCTGCTCGTTGCCGTACGTCACCGCGGCCGTGGAGACGGCGGCCTCGTTCGTGGTCGTGTCGGCGTTGCTGGGGACCGCGGAGAACGCGATGGCGGCGGCACCGAGGGTGGCGACGCCGGCGATCCCGATCTTGTGGTGGCGGGTCAGCGAGCGACTGAGACGGCGAGCGTTGGTGTTCTTGGGCATGGCAGACGGACCTCTTCGAATAGCGCGGAGGTCGCTCTCTGTCCGGCGGGGGACACGGGTCCTTCCCGCACAAACGCCGCGGTGGGAACCCGCGGCGCTGAGCGACGGGAGCCATTCTTAGCGGCCGCAAAACGGGCAGGCAAAGGTGTGACGTACGATCCCGGATAGTGGAGACGGGAAGGGCAAAACGGGGCAGACTGGACCGTCTGCCCCGCTCAAAACGGGAGCCTCCATCTCCTACCGAACTTCGTATGTGACCTGCACCCTATGCGTGGGCTCACATCGAGTACGTAACGGTCTCACCAGCAGTTGCTGGAGCAATCCACTGCGTGAGGAGCCTCCGCCGGGAGGATGAGGTGGACGTCGCCGAACTCGTGCCAGAGGTAGAGCCCGCGCAGCGCCTCCTCGTAACTGCGGTCGACCGCGGCCCGCCCGGCGATGGCCTCCAGCATCAGCAGATGCGAGGCCTCCGGCTCGTGCAGCCCGGTCAGCAGCCCGTCCACCACCCGGACCCCGCGCTCCGGGGTGACGACGAGGTCCGACCACCCTTCACGCGCGCGTACGACGCCATCGGCGCCGGTCGCCGACTCCACGGCCCGCACGGCCGTCGTCCCGACCGCCACGACCCGGCCGTCCCCGGCCCTCACCGCGTTGATCAGCCGAGCCGAGGCCTCCGGCACCGAGAACCGCTCCGGATACGGCGGCTCGTGCACCTCCGCCGAGGCCACCCCCGCGTGCAGCGTGATCGGCGCGAACTGCACACCCCGGCTCACCAGCTCCGCCACCAGCCGCGCGGTGAAGGGCCGCGCCGCACTCGGCATCTCCGCACTGCCCGCCCCGTCGGCGGACGGCAGCGCGAACACCGTCTGGTAGACGGACAGCGGCTGATCCCGCTCTGTATAGGAGTAGCGAATGGGCCGCCCGTGCTCGCGCAGCATCCCGAGGACCTCGGCCCCGGACACCCGCGCCCACCACAGCCGCTCACCGCACGCGCTCAGCGGCTCCTCCAGCACCAGCCGCACACCACCCGGCAGTCGCGCCTCCGTCCCCGCGGACCCGCCCGTACGCGCGCGCGTGGTTCCCTTCCCGTCCGGTTCCCGCAGCTCGACGGCCCATCGCCCGTCGTCCCCGCGCGTGGAGAAGTGCACCACCACGCGCGCGTGCCCGACCCGCCCGTCCACGGCAGCGGCCAGGGTGGGCGAGGTGTTCACGACGAGCAGATCTCCGGCCCGCAGCAGCCGCGGCAACTCCACGAACGCGTGGTGCGACACCTCGGTCCCACGCGACACGAGAAGCCGTACGGCATCCCGGTCGAGCCCGGGCCCGCGCTGCTCGACCGGGATGCGGGCGGACAGTTCCTCCGGCACCCTCCCCCACGCCCGAACAGGCTCGCGCGGGGGAACCCCCATCGCCAGCGTCATCGCCCCTCCACCAGCAGCGACGGAGCCGAGTAGCGCCCGCTCGCCGGGCGCTCGTCCAGCAGCCGCAGGAACGCCGGCACGACACTCGCCGGGGCCGGCCGTGGATCGCTGTCGTCCGGTACGGCCGCCGCGTACAGGTCCGTGGCCATGTCCCCCGGGTCGACCGCCCAGACCCGCAGCCCGGGCTCCTCCTCGCCGAGCACCGCCGCGAGGTGGTCGAGGGCCGCCTTCGACGCCCCGTAGCCGCCCCAGGTCTCGTAGGCCTCGGCGGCCGCGTCCGAGCTGACCGTGATCACCGTGCCCGCCCCGGACGCCCGCAGCAGCGGCAGCGCCTCCTGGACCAGGCCCAGCGCGGCCACCACGTTCACCTCCAGCGCCCGCCTGAGCCCCTCCAGCGGCAGCCCCGCCAACCGCACGAGCGGCTCGGCGCCCAGCGCGCTCGCGTTGTTCACCAGCAGATCGAGGCCGCCCAGCTGCCACGCGGCCGCCACCAGCTCGGACCGGTGTCCGGCGACCGTGACGTCCCCGGGCAGAGCCGTCACGCGCGTGCCGTGCGCGGACACGGCCTGCGCCGTCTCCGTGAGGACCCCCTCGGTTCTGGCGTCGAGCACCAGATCCCAGCCCCGCGCGGCCAGCGTCTCGGCGAGCGCCCGTCCCAGCCCCTTCGAGGCCCCCGTGATGATCGCAACCGGCATGACAACCGTCCCCTCGTCACCGTTTCTCCGCCTGCGTCGTCTCTCGGACCGGCGGGTGAGATCAACGTAGGAAGGTGACGGCCCCGGCCACCTCGGACGCGGGCCCCAGAACGGCGGGTCACTTCGGCCTACGCCGCCCGTCCGGGGCCCCGGGACTAGGTCGCCGGACCTAGGCCCACCGGCCGGGGCCGCGCCGCCACAGGTCCGATCCGGGTTGTCGTACCCCGCCGGTACCTTGAGGGCATGAGTCAAGGCCCCCGGTCCGGCCTCGCCGCGGTGAGTTCCGCGTTGCTGGCCATGAGCAGGCATCTCGAGGTGCGCGACGTCCTCAAGACGATCGTCGCCTCGGCCCGCGAACTGCTCGACGCGCAGTACGCCGCGCTCGGCGTCCCGGACGACCACGGCGGCTTCGCCCAGTTCGTGGTCGACGGCGTCAGCGCCGAGCAGTGGGCGGCGATCGGCCCGCTCCCGCGTCAGCACGGCATCCTCGCGGCCATGCTGCAGGAGGCGAAGGTCGAGCGCCTCGCCGATGTGCGCAAGGACCCCCGCTTCGAGGGCTGGCCGTCCGCCCACCCCGACATGTCCGACTTCCTGGGCCTGCCCATCCGGGACGGCGACGAGGTCATCGGCGCCCTCTTCCTCGCGAACAAGAACTGCCCGAAACCGGAAGGCGGTTGCGGCTTCACCGAGGAGGACGAGGAGCTGCTCTCCATCCTCGCCCAGCACGCCGCCATCGCCCTGACCAACGCCCGCCTGTACGAGCGCAGCCGCGAACTGACCATCGCCGAGGAGCGCTCCCGCCTCGCGCACGAACTGCACGACGCGGTCAGCCAGAAGCTCTTCTCCCTGCGGCTGACCGCCCAGGCAGCCGCCGCCCTGGTGGACCGCGACCCGTCGCGCGCCAAGGGCGAACTGCAACAGGTGGCCGCGCTCGCCGCCGAAGCCGCCGACGAACTACGCGCCGCTGTCGTCGAGTTGCGCCCTGCGGCCCTCGACGAGGACGGCCTCGTCAACACCCTGCGCACCCAGATTCAGGTCCTCGACCGCGCCCACACCGCGCGCGTGGCCTTCGACAGCTGCGGGGTGCGCGCCCTGCCCGCCGCCCAGGAGGAAGCCCTCCTGCGCGTCGCCCAGGAGGCCCTGCACAACGCCCTGCGGCACTCCGGCGCGGAACACGTGGACGTGACCCTGGCCCGGCGCGGCACCGCAGCCGTCCTGAGCGTGACGGACGACGGCAGCGGCTTCGACCCGCAGTCGATACGACGAGCCGGACGCCACCTGGGCCTCGTGTCCATGCGTGACCGCGCAAGCGGGGTCGGCGGCAGGCTGACCGTGGAATCGGCGCCCGGAAAGGGCACCACGATCGAGATGGAGGTCCCCGGTGGCTGACGCAATCAAGGTGCTGCTCGTCGACGACCACCAGGTGGTCCGCCGCGGCCTGCGCACCTTCCTCGAGGTGCAGGACGACATCGAGGTCGTGGGCGAGGCCGCCGACGGCGCCGAAGGAGTCGCCCGCGCCGAGGAGTTGAAGCCCGACGTCGTCCTGATGGACGTCAAGATGCCCGGCATGGACGGCGTCGAGGCCCTGCGCAAGCTCCGCGAGCTGGACAACCCCGCACGCGTGCTGATCGTCACCAGCTTCACCGAACAGCGCACGGTGGTCCCGGCCCTGCGCGCGGGTGCCGCCGGTTACGTCTACAAGGACGTGGACCCCGACGCGCTCGCCGGTGCCATCCGCTCGGTGCACGCCGGACACATCCTGCTCCAACCCGAAGTGGCGGGCGCCCTGTTGTCCCAGGAGGAGGCCAACTCGGGCCAGGGCAGAGCAGGTTCGCTCACCGACCGGGAGCGCGAGGTGCTCGGCCTGATAGCGGACGGCCGCTCCAACCGCGAGATCGCACGCGCCCTCGTCCTCTCCGAGAAGACCGTGAAGACCCACGTCTCGAACATCCTGATGAAGCTCGACCTGGCGGACCGCACACAGGCGGCGCTGTGGGCCGTACGCCACGGCGTGACCGGCTGAAACGCGCCGAACACCCCGGGACGGTCCGGCAATACGGAGGGTTCCGTTCCGGACTGAGATTCATACCGTCGTGGGAATGTCCCCCGGATGGCGCATCCTCCGTGGATCTCCGCCGTTCTTCAGTGCGTGCTGCGGCGAACTGCCGCGGCAGTCACTAGGAGGGGCAAGAAGTGAAGAACCTCAAGAAGGCAGCGGCCGTGACGATGGTGGCCGGCGGTCTGCTCGCCGCGGGCGCCGGAATGGCCTCCGCCACCAACGGCGCGCACGCCGACGGCACCGCCGTGGGCTCGCCCGGCATCGTCTCGGGCAACCTCGTCCAGGCCCCGGTGCACATCCCGGTGAACGCCGTGGGCAACAGCGTGAACGTCGTCGGCGTGCTGAACCCCGCCTTCGGCAACCTGGGCGTCAACCGCTGACGTCGGCACCCGGTCCACGAGAGGCCCCGCAGTCACCAGCGACTGGCGGGGCCTTTCCGCGTCCGGCCCAGGGCGGCAGCGCTCACCGCACCCCGCTCACCGAACCCCCCGCTCCCGCTCCTCCACATACGCGTTGTACGCGGCGACCTGCGCCCGCCGGGCCGTCCGCTCCACCGGCCGCAGCGCCTGCGCCCGCGCACTCATCTCCCCGGCACTCACCGCCGCCCCGTGCCCGTTGTCGTAGGCGAGGGAGATCAGCAGCCCCACCCGCTGCGCCAGCTCCAGCACCCGCACCGCCCGCGGCGGATACCCCGGCGCCAGCACCTCCCGCCCCCGCTCGGCCCGCGCCCGGTACGCGTCGATGGCCGCCTCCGCCACCGGTCCCGAGCCGGCCACGTCCAACCGTGACAGCACTTCCGTCGCGTCCCGCAAGGCCTCCGCCAGCTCTCGCTCGGCCTCACCGAGCGAGGGCACATCGGCCGGTGGTGCCTCCCGCACCGACAGGCAGTGCCACACGACCTCGACGTGCACATCACCCTCGGGCCCGGCCTCGTACACCTCCGGAACCAGCCCGAGCGCGGCGCCGTGACAGATCACGGCCTCCTCGGCGTCCAAGGCCCTCGCGTTGAACTCCGGCGGCCCGCTCAGGCCCAGCGGATGGCCCGGCGCGGGCAGCGCGACGCGCAGCCCCGTGGCGCCGAGCGCCCGCAGCCGGCCCAGCGCGAGCGTGAGCCCGACGGGCGCCGATTCACCGGGCAGCCCCTCCACGCGGTGCACGGCATCGTCCCCGACGATCGCGAACACGGCGTCGTCGGGCGAGACAAGTCCGGCCAAAAGGGAGTTTCCCCAAGCGGCAAGGCGTCCTGAACGAGGTTCCGAGAACATGCCCCCACCCTAAGGACCGGACCGATGGAATGGGCCGGGCGGCCGGTGGCGTAGATTTCATCGAGGGCTGCGCCCGAAAGCGCGCACGCGACAGCCGAGACGCCGAGACCGGTCACACTGCAAGGGGAGACAACGCGCTCATGAGCGATGTTCTGGAGCTTCAGGACGTATCCGTGGTCCGTGAGGGCCGGGCTCTGGTGGACCAGGTCTCCTGGTCGGTCAAGGAGGGCGAGCGCTGGGTCATCCTCGGCCCCAACGGCGCCGGCAAGACCACCCTCCTGAACGTCGCGTCCAGCTACCTCTTCCCCAGCAGCGGCACCGCCACCATCCTCGGCGAGACCCTCGGCAAGGTCGACGTCTTCGAACTGCGCCCGCGCATCGGCATGGCCGGCATCGCCATGGCCGACAAGCTCCCCAAGCGCCAGACCGTCCTGCAGACCGTGCTGACCGCCGCGTATGGCATGACCGCCGGCTGGCAGGAGGAGTACGAAGACGTCGACGAGCAGCGCGCCCGCGCCTTCCTCGACCGCCTCGGCATGACGGAGTACGTGGACCGCAAGTTCGGCACCCTCTCCGAGGGCGAGCGCAAGCGCACCCTCATCGCCCGCGCCCTGATGACCGACCCCGAGCTCCTCCTCCTCGACGAGCCCGCCGCCGGCCTCGACCTCGGCGGCCGCGAGGACCTGGTACGCCGACTCGGGCGCCTCGCCCGCGACCCGATCGCCCCCTCGATGATCATGGTCACCCACCACGTCGAGGAGATCGCCCCCGGCTTCACCCACGTCCTGATGATCCGCCAGGGCAAGGTCCTCGCCGCCGGCCCGCTGGAGCTCGAGCTCACCTCCCGCAACCTCTCCCTCTGCTTCGGCCTCCCGCTCGTCGTCGAACAGGTCGGAGACCGCTGGACCGCCCAGGGCCTGCCGCTGTCCTGACTGTGTGAAGTCCGCGCGAAAACACGGGTAAGAAGCCGGTCTCAGCCACATCGCGCCCTGTCGGAGGCAGGACCCGCGGTCCTACCATGACCATGTGAACGACATCGACGCATGGGTGTGGTGGCTCGTCGGCGCGGCTGCGCTCGGAATCCCGCTCGTGGTCACGGCGATGCCGGAGTTCGGGATGCTCGCGGTGGGCGCCGTCGCCGCCGCGGTCCTGGCCGGACTGGGCTTCGGGGCCGTGGCCCAGGTACTCGCCTTCGTCGTCGTCTCGGTCGCCCTCATCGCCGTCGTCCGGCCCATCGCGGCCCGGCACAGCGCGCAACGCCCCCAACTCGCCACGGGCGTGGAGGCGTTGAAGGGGAAGCAGGCCGTCGTACTGGAGCGCGTCGATGGCTCCGGCGGCCGAATCAAGCTGGGCGGAGAGGTCTGGTCGGCGCGCGCTCTCGACACCGGCCGCGCCTACGAAGTAGGGCAAGAGGTGGACGTCGTGGAGATCGAGGGGGCCACCGCGATCGTCATCTGACCTCGTAGGACTCAACTGAACCGAACAGCCCACGAGTTGTGCGACGGTCTGTCAGACTCGACCAGCAAGATCTTCAACAACCATAAGATCTTCCGAAAGCGCCGAGGCGGAGAAGGGTACGGGGAACGACGATGGAACCGGTCATCATCGTCCTGATCATTCTGGTGGTGTTGGTCTTCATCGCCCTGATCAGGACAATCCAAGTCATCCCACAGGCCAGCGCCGCCATCGTCGAGCGCTTCGGCCGCTACACGCGGACACTCAACGCGGGCCTGAACATCGTCGTCCCCTTCATAGACACCATCCGCAACCGCATCGACCTGCGTGAACAGGTCGTGCCGTTCCCGCCGCAGCCGGTGATCACCCAGGACAACCTGGTCGTCAACATCGACACCGTCATCTACTACCAGGTGACGGACGCCCGGGCCGCAACGTACGAAGTGGCCAGCTACATCCAGGCAATTGAGCAGCTCACCGTCACCACGCTCCGCAACATCATCGGTGGCATGGACCTCGAGCGCACCCTGACCTCCCGCGAGGAGATCAACGCGGCCCTGCGCGGCGTCCTCGACGAGGCCACCGGCAAGTGGGGCATCCGCGTCAACCGCGTGGAACTGAAGGCGATCGAGCCCCCGACCTCCATCCAGGACTCGATGGAGAAGCAGATGCGCGCCGACCGTGACAAGCGCGCCGCGATCCTCACCGCGGAAGGTACGCGCCAGGCCGCCATCCTCACCGCCGAAGGTGAGAAGCAGTCCCAGATCCTGCGCGCCGAGGGTGAGGCCAAGGCCGCCGCCCTGCGCGCCGAGGGCGAGGCCCAGGCGATCCGCACGGTCTTCGAGTCCATCCACGCCGGCGACCCGGACCAGAAGCTCCTCAGCTACCAGTACCTCCAGATGCTCCCGAAGATCGCCGAGGGCGACGCCAACAAGCTCTGGATCGTCCCCAGCGAAATCGGCGACGCCCTCAAGGGCCTGTCCGGCGCTATGGGCAACTTCGGCCCGTTCGGCGGCAATTCGGGCGGCGGAGGCTCGGAGAAGGCCCCGGAACGCCGAGAGAAGCCGTCGATCGACTGACGACGTTTCCTGTACGACACTGGGGCCCACCTCCGTCGGGAGGTGAGCCCCAGTTCCGCGTACGGCCTAGGCGGCAGGCTGGGCCAGCCAGTCAGGCAGCGCCTCGAAGTCCTCGGCGCCCAGCGCCAGCAGCATCGCGTCCTGCGGCGTGGGCTCGAACGGCTGCCGCAGCAGCGGCATGCCCGCCTGCTCCGGAGTCCGGTCCGCCTTGCGGTGGTTGTCCTCCGCGCACGAAGCCACCGTGTTCAGCCACGAGTCCGTACCACCCTGAGCCCGGGGCACCACATGGTCCACGGTGGTCGCCCGGCGACCGCAGTACGCGCACCGGTGCCGGTCCCTGACCAGAACACCCCGCCTCGACCACGGGGCTTGTCTTCGGAACGGCACCCGCACGTACCTGCACAGTCTGATCACCCGGGGCACGGGTATGTCGACCGCGGCTCCGCGCATGCGCAGTTCGGGGTGGGCCTGCTCGACAACGGCCTTGTCCTGCAGCACCAGAACGACGGCTCTATTCAACGTCACCGTCGACAGCGGCTCGAAGCTCGCGTTCAGTACCAGCGTGTCCCGCATCCCGCCCACCTCCCGTGCAATCGGCCCACCCCCTGGCGGGCTTGGATCAACTCTGGCCGGGCACGCCGAGATGGACAACGCAATAAAAACTGCCCGCCCCTGATCAATTCCAAGACCAGAGGCGGGCAAACGTTCAATGAACGTCAGTCTTCGGCAGGCACTTCGTACTCGGCGACCAGCTGCGCACGCGCGATCGCGTGGAACCGCAGATTGAAACCGACGACGGCCGGAGAGACATCGGAGTCCGGCCCCAGCTTCTCCTGATCCACGGCGTACACCGTGAACACGTACCGGTGCGGACCGTCCCCGGGAGGCGGAGCGGCGCCGCCGAACTCCTTGGTCCCGTAGTCGTTGCGCACCTGCACGGCGCCCTCGGGCAGCCCCTCGAACTTGCCGCTGCCCGCACCCGTCGGCAGTTCGGTCACCGAGGCCGGGATGTCGAACACGGACCAGTGCCAGAACCCGCTGCCCGTAGGGGCGTCCGGGTCGTAGCAGGTCACGGCGAAGCTCTTGGTCTCAGCGGGGAAGCCCTCCCACCGCAGCTGCGGCGAGGTGTTGCCGGCCGCGTAGACCTGAGCGTCCCTGAGCGTCGCGCCCTCCTGGACGTCCTCGCTCGTGACCGTGAACGACGGCACGGGCGGATGGAAGTCGTGGGGGAGCGGCCGCCGCTTGAGCTCGGTCACCTCGGTACCTCCTGATCGGTTACTGGAATCACCAGTTCCCGAGCCTAGAACCAGTTGCGCTTGCTGCCGACCTCGGACAGCCACTGGTTGAGGTAAGCCGCCCAGTCGGTCGCGTGGAAGTCGTGCTGACCGACCTGGAACGACCGGAAGGTGTCACTGCCCTCGCTGAACAGCCCCGGCTTCTTGTCCATCTCCAGAACGACGTCCATGGCGTGCTCGTCGGCCACGAAGCTCAACTCGACCTGGTTGAGACCCCGGTACTGCGACGGCGGGTAGAACTCGATCTCCTGGTAGAACGGCAGCCTCTGCCGAGTACCCCGGATGTGACCGCGCTCCATGTCCGCGCTCTTGAAGCGGAAGCCGAGCTGGATGAAGGCGTCCAGGATGGCCTTCTGCGCCGGCAGCGGGTGCACGTTGATCGGGTCCAGGTCACCGGAGTCCACGGCCCGCGCGATCGCCAGCTCCGTGGTCACCCCGATGTTCATCCCGCGCAGCGCCTGCCCGTCGATCATCGTGACCGGCGTCTCCCACGGAATCTCGAGCCCGAACGGCACGGCGTGCACGGCACCCGACTGCAGCTCGAAGGCCCCACCGAGACTCACCTTGGTGAACTCGATGTTCTGCTTGTACTCCTCGTCACCGCTCTCGACCTCGACCTTGGCCTGCAGCCCGACCGACAGACCCTCGATGTCCTGGTTCACGGACCCGCCCTGGATCCGCACCTCACCCTGGACGACGCCACCCGGAACAACGTTGACCTCGGTCAGCACCGTTTCGACCGAAGCCCCGCCGGCCCCCAGGCTCGCGAGCAGCTTCTTGAACGCCATGTCTCTCCCTCTTACCTACGTATGGATCCCTGATCCCTACAAACGCGATCCGGCAGTGGCCGGTTCCGCGTCCTCACCCTGGCAAGCAGACGGATCCTTGACCACCCTTTGGCCCACACCCGACTGGACTACCCTCGGACGCCATGATCGCGTCCTCGGACCGTACGCCCCTCCCCAGGACCTTCTTCGACCGCCCCGTCCTGGAAGTCGCCCCGGATCTCCTTGGCCGCATCCTCGTCCGCACCACCCCGGACGGTCCGATCGCCCTCCGACTCACAGAGGTCGAGGCCTACGACGGCCCGAACGACCCCGGCTCCCACGCCTATCGCGGCCCCACGGCCCGCAACGGCGTGATGTTCGGTCCCCCCGGACACGTCTACGTCTACTTCACCTACGGCATGTGGTTCTGCATGAACCTGGTGTGTGGCCCGGACGGCCAGGCGAGCGCGGTCCTGCTCCGGGCCGGCGAGGTCGTCGAGGGCGCCGAACTGGCTCGTAAACGTCGACTCTCGGCCCGAAACGACAAGGAACTGGCCAAAGGGCCGGCACGCCTGGCCACGGCCCTGGGGGTGGACCGGGCCCTGGACGGCACGGACGCATGCGCCCCCGGGGACACCCCCCTCCGGATCCTGACGGGCACTCCGATCGCCCCCGACCAGGTACGCAACGGTCCCCGCACCGGAGTGGCCGGCGACGGAGGCGTCCACCCCTGGCGCTTCTGGATCGCCAACGACCCGACGGTGAGCCCTTATCGAGCCCACGTACCGAGGCGTCGCTCAAGTTGACTCGCCCTTGGAAGATGCGTAACGTAGCCCGAGCCGCTTGAACCGGGTACGGCAATCGCCAGCAGCCGGAAGCGGCCAAACCACTACCTACGATCACCCCTCAGCGGGGACGAATTTGGCATGCCTGCATGCGTGAATTCAATCTCGCGGAACTCGATTATGAGTTGCCGGGGAAATCGGCTAACGTAGTGAATGTCGAAAGGCCCCGCCGACAGGGAATCAGGCCCGAAAGGATCTGATAGAGTCGGAAACGCAAGACCGAAGGGAAGCGCCCGGAGGAAAGCCCGTGAGGGTGAGTACGAAGGAAGCGTCCGTTCCTTGAGAACTCA